>NZ_VKHP01000132.1 GCF_010811875.1 Bradyrhizobium uaiense | reverse complement strand
GTTGGTCGCGGAAACGGCGGGGCTAATCCCGCCCGAACTGGTGCTTCAACTCGAGCTTGGCGCGTTCCAGCCGCGACCGCTCGGTCTTCGGTAGCGTCTTGCCAGCGCGGGTGATATAGAAGGTCAGCATCGACAATGCGGAACGGTAGGCGCCGCTCTTGCGGCGCGTGCTCTGCTCGGCGGATTTTTTCAGTGACGACGCGATCTTCTTCGCGCTGGTCTGCTTGAAGACGCCGTGCTTCAGGTCGAGCGCGTCACTTTCCTTAGTCACGCGCTGCGACCAGCGCTTCGAAATTGTCGTCTTCGCTCCGCGCTTGCGGCGCGCTGTGCTCGTGGCTCGTCCGGCAGTTTTTCGTGCGGATTTTCTTGCGGGCTTGCGCGTGACTTTGTTGTGTGCGGCCATCGATACCTCCGTGCCTTTTGAGCCGAGAACGGCGCGCCGTGATGGCAGTTCCTATGCCGCATTGCGGGAACCCTTCCGAGCTTGAGGCGTTGATATCGCGTGGCGGGCACTCCGTTTGCCGCGATCCTGAGAAATTGAACCTTGGAACGTATCGTTCCGGGGATTTTCTGATTGGTCCAATCTGATGAATTTGCAGCGGACACAATCGAGCCCTGCGACAACGATCGACGGGACCGCGCCGCCAACGGCACAGAGCAACGACCGCATTATCGAGACCTCGATTCCGGTTCGGCTCGACAATCTCAGTTGGAGCGGCTTTCACACCCGCGTCGTGCTGGCGCTCGGCATCACCTGGATTCTCGACGGGCTCGAAGTGACGCTCGCCGGCGCGTTGTCGGGTGCGCTGAAGGAGAGCCCGACGATGAGCTTCTCCAACGCCGACGTCGGCCTTGCCAGCAGCGCCTATCTCGCCGGCGCGGTGCTCGGCGCGCTCGGCTTCGGCTGGCTCACCGACCGGATCGGGCGCAAGAAGCTGTTCTTCATCACGCTCGCGGTTTATCTGTCGGCGACGGCCGCGACCGCGCTGTCGTGGAATGTCGCGAGCTACGCGCTGTTTCGCTTCCTCACCGGCGCCGGCATCGGCGGCGAATACACTGCGATCAATTCGACCATTCAGGAGCTGGTGCCGGCGCGCTATCGCGGCTGGACCGATCTCGTCATCAACGGCAGCTTCTGGATTGGCGCTGCGATCGGTGCGCTGAGCGCCATCATCCTGCTCGATCCCGCATTCCTTGCGCCGGACCATGGCTGGCGGATCGCCTATTTCACCGGCGCGGTGCTCGGCCTTGTCGTGCTTTTCATGCGGATGTGGATTCCGGAAAGCCCGCGCTGGCTGATGATCCACGGACGCCCGGAAGAGGCGCACAAGATCGTCGCCGATATCGAGACCTCCGTGCTCGGCCACGAACAGTCCAGCGAAGATTTCGACAAGATCAGGCTGCGGATGCGCGATCATACGCCGCTGCGCGAGGTCGCGGTGACGCTGTTCTCGACCTACCGGCAGCGCTCGCTGGTCGGGCTGACGTTGATGGCGGCGCAGGCCTTCTTCTACAACGCGATCTTCTTCACCTTCGCGCTGATCCTGACCGACTTCTTCGGCATCGCCGCCAGCAATGTCGGCTGGTATATCCTTCCCTTTGCCGCCGGCAATTTCCTCGGGCCGCTGCTGCTCGGCCGGCTGTTCGATACGCTGGGCCGCCGCACCATGATCGTGCTGACCTATGGCACCTCGGGCGTGCTGCTGGCGCTGTCCGGCTATCTGTTCTCGATCGGCGTGCTCAGTGCGCAGACCCAGACCATTGCCTGGATGGTGATCTTCTTCTTCGCCTCGCCGGCCGCGAGCGCCGCCTATCTCACCGTCAGCGAGACGTTTCCGTTGGAGGTCCGTGCGCTCGCGATCGCGGTGTTCTATGCGGTTGGCACCGGCATCGGCGGGGTGATTGGACCGGCGCTGTTCGGCGTGCTGATCGACACCGGATCGCGCAACAGCGTCTTCGCCGGCTACCTCTTGGGGTCGGCACTCATGTTGGTCGCCGCAGCCGTCGCATGGCGCCATGCCGTCGCGGCCGAGCGAAAATCGCTCGAATCTGTCGCGCGACCATTGGCATTTGTGGAGTAGACTGTGACGAAGCATGATTTGGCCGAAATGCCTCTGGATGATGACATCAGCCCCGACGCGACGACCGGCAGCTTGCCGGCGCCGGCATCGCTGATTCCGCCGCTGCGGCAGACCGCGGTGCTGCTCGACATCGACGGCACGCTGCTCGATTTCGCGCCGACGCCGCGCGAGGTCTGGGTGCCGCCGGAGCTGTCGACGACGTTGAAGCAATTGCACGAGCGCACCGATGGCGCGCTGGCGCTGGTCAGCGGCCGTTCGCTCAACGACATCGATCTGATCTTCGCGCCGGACGTGTTTCCCGCGATCGGCGGCCATGGCGCCGAGATGCGGTTGCAGCCGGACAGCGAGGCGGTCGCCGCACATGCGCCGCCGCTCGACAAGGAATTGAAGCGCCGCCTTGCCGCAATCGCAAAGCTCAGCCCCGGCATTCTGCTCGAAGACAAGGGCTATTCGCTGGCGCTGCATTATCGGCTCGCGCCGCAGGCGGAGAAGGCGATCTATGAAGCGGTGTCGCTGATCCGCGCCGAACTGCCGAATGCGCCGATCGAGGTGCTGCCGGGCAAGAGCGTCTGCGAGATCAAGCATTCCGGCTTCACCAAGGCAACCGGCGTGCGCGAACTGATGACGCATGCGCGGTTCAAGGGACGCCGTCCGTTCTTCATCGGCGACGACGTCACCGACGAGACGGTGTTTGCGATCATGCCGGACTTCAACGGTCTCGCATTCTCGGTCGGCCGTCGTGCACTCGGCGTCGACGGACATTTCGACGGGCCGAGCGATGTGCGCGCGTTTCTTGCGCGCTTGCTCGACGATGATAGGGACGTCAGCCTGTCCTAACCAAATCATCTGCACCGCACGCACGGCCGAATACGGTTGTTTTGCGTCGTAGCGTGCATCTCGCGTGGATTTTTCTTTTCGCGAGTTCCCGCGAGTTCCTTATCCCTTTGCCAGAATTTGGTTTCATTTGGGAGATTCCTTGATCAGGAACCATCTTGATGAATGGTTGTTAATACGCGAGTTGACCAACAGGAGGGGACCTGGTGAACCTCGTCGTCGTATCGAACCGCGTCTCGCGCGGAAAACCCAACGAACCCATGACGGGGGGCCTTGCAGCGGCATTGTTGCCGGTGGTGGAAAAGACAGGGGCAATATGGGTTGGTTCCAGCGGACGGGTCCGCGACGGGAACCACAAGGAACCTTTCGCAGAAGTCGAAGCTCTCGGTGCGGGCGCGCTGGCGATGCTCGATCTGCCGGCCGCGCATTATGGCGGCTACTACGAAGGCTTTGCCAATTCGGCGCTATGGCCGGCGATGCATTCGCGCGCCGATCTGATTCGCGCCTCGCACGAGGACTACACGAGCTATCGCGAAGTAAACGCGTTCATGGCGCGCGCGCTGCTGCGCTTCCGCAAGCCCGATTCCGTGTTCTGGATCCAGGATTATCACTTCCTCGCACTCGGCGCCGAATTGCGCGATCTCGGCGTGACGCAGCCGATCGGCTTCTTCCTGCACACGCCGTGGCCGGCGCGCGCGGTGATCGCGGGCGTGCCCAATCACCGCGAGCTGATCGAGGCGATGCTGTCCTATGACCTGATCGGCTTCCAGACCGATGAGGACTGCGAGAACTTCCTCAGCTACGTGCAGAACGATCTCGAATTCGAGGTGCGTGACGGCGTGATCAATTCGTCGTTCGGCCGCACCCGCGCTGCGGTGTTTCCAATCGGCATCGACCCCGACAAGTTCGCGCAGCAGGCAACCAAGGCGATGACGCATCCCGACGTCACGCGGCTGCGGCGCAGCCTCAACGGCGAGAAGCTCGCGATCGGCGTCGACCGGCTCGATTATTCCAAGGGGCTCGTCAACCGCATCAAGGCGTTCGACAAGATGTGGTCGCTGCATCCGAACCTGAGGCGTTCGGTGTCGCTGTTGCAGATCGCAACGCCATCGCGTGGTGCGATCGAGGCCTACGGCAATCTCGCCAGCGAGGTGGCGAAGCTCGTCACCGACGTCAACGGCGTGCATGGTGAGGTGGACTGGACGCCGATCCGATATCTCAACAAGGGCTTTGGCCAGGGCGTGCTCGCAGGGCTCTACCGTACGGCGCAGGTCGGCGTGGTGACGCCGCTGCAGGACGGCATGAACCTCGTCGCCAAGGAATATGTCGCCGCGCAAAATCCGGCCGATCCCGGCGTGCTGGTGCTGTCGAAGTTCGCCGGTGCGGCGAACGAGCTCGACGCCGCATTGCTGGTCAATCCGCACGACATCGACGGTATGGCGCGCACCCTGGCGACGGCGCTGGCGATGCCGCTGACCGAGCGGCGGATGCGCTGGGAAGCGATGATGGAGAAGCTCAACAGCGGCACCATCCAGCAATGGTTCGCCGATTTCATCGAGGCGCTGCAGGATACGCACAGTGCGGGGAACGCGGCGCTGCCGGAGCCACCAACCCTGTGGCCGCGCCGCACGGCGGACTTTGCCGCGCGCTATCACTGAGCGAACACTGAATGTGGAGGATGGGTCGGGCGCATGGCGCCGTGCCCACCTCGGTGCGGCGTGATCGCAATGGCGGTAACGCCGGCAGCGCAGGGACGACGGAGAGTGTGTGGCGCGATCTGTGAATCATACAACCGCATTCTCGCGACAGGTTTCGGCCGAGCTTCGCATTTCGTCTGGCCGCTCTGTTCGCAGAGGGCGCGGGGAAAGCCCGGTGCCGATCGCACCCACGGGCCCCGAGCAAAGGAAGAGATCTCGGGGTAAAGCTGCGTGCCCCGAGGTGCGCAATTGCGCACCTGGGCGCGACGAGGATCGATGGATCGACCGCGTGGTCTGATTTGCGCCGGTCTTTGACCGGCCGCCGGCCAAAATCGCGCGTAACCGCAACAAGGAGGCGCAGTCCGGCTGACGCCGTCGCCAATTTACCCAATATTTTCAATCAATTGGGGAAATTTCGTGCTCCGGCCGCGCGCCCCTTGCAAAATCCGCCCCGTCCCTTCAAGAGAGGCCTCCCGGAGAGATGGCCGAGTGGCTTAAGGCGCACGCTTGGAAAGCGTGTGTGCGGGAAACCGTACCGTGGGTTCGAATCCCACTCTCTCCGCCATTTCTACGCCACAGCTCTCCCCAGTATCCGATTGCTCGAATCTACCGCAAGGCCACCGAAGAATTCCGCGATTTTGCGCTAATCCCTCGCGCAAGCCCTTTTTTGGTGGGTTCGGAGGAACGATTCTTCCGCCACTAAACTCTTCTCCTCTCCATCCCATCGCTCGAATCGACAGCAAAAACAACGAATGGCGCGATAGAGGCTGTTGCGGCTAGCCCGCGACGGTAACCCTGATCGCCACCCAAACCGTAGGTTTTGGCTGTGGGTTGGGAGGATGGATTTTGCGAGGGAGACAGCGGCCCAACCGCCTTCCGCGGGCACCCCGCCGGGCGACAACTAAATTAGGTGGAACGCTCTTTGAACCCCTCTGGCGAGCCACTGTTGTCAATTGGGGACTGGTGGACGTTTCATTAGTGCTCGACCAAATGCGCCGATCATTGCTGCCGCCTCATGATCTCCACGATCATCGAGAATGCGATGAAGCGTCCTCGCACTTTCTTGGAATACGGGCAAAAGCGATGGGTCACGTTCGCACAAGACACCTGCGATGCACAGCGCAAGGGCCTCCACACCCATCTTCGCTTGAGTTAACGGATCTGCTGCCATCTTTTCTTGCCTTCATCGACAGTTTCGCAATTGTACGCGGGCCCGATCCCCCGGGCTCAGTTTGTGTGACGACGCTTGCTCCTGGAGGCGATTAAGCCCTTTAATTCCTCGACAAGACGCCGCCTGATGAAGTTGCGTTCGCCGTCAGTTAGTCGAGTGTCCAACAGCCTTCGGTATCGCCGTACATTTGCTTCGCGAGTCCACCGAGCATCCGCGCGGGATACTTTCAACGGCCGATGCCGCCTCGTCGCCGCATGCCGTTCGGAAACGCAAACAGCGCGCGCCGGCTTGCTCAACCGAGGCGGCCGCATTGCCATTCCACCGCGCGGGGGCGGATCCTCCTCGTCATCCAGCCACTTCAGCGCCGCCAGGATGTCGGCAAGACGTAACCGATGCTGAATGCCGGGCACCTTCCGATGAGTCGGTTGGGACTCGACGACGTACATATCCGACGCCCAGGACGAAAGGATAACGCGTTTCTCGTCTGTCGAGAGCTGAGCGTCATTCAATACATCGCCCGGTGAATTGTAGTGCGATATTGAATGAAATGGCGACTGATTGATCTTGGCATTGCGATTGACCTGGCTCATGGCGTGTCTCCTGCTTTCTCCTTTCGTCCAGAGACGCGTTGTTCGAGATGGAGGTCGGCGACGGTTAGCCGCCGCCGACTTCTTGCATCAGTTGCTGTTGATCGCGATACGTTTGACGTTCGACCTTGACTGCTCGGATCTCGGCAGCGTCACGGTCAGGATTCCATTCTTGAAGTCGGCTTTCGCCTTGTCTTCCTCCACGCCATCAAGCGGAATCTGGCGCTCGAAAGAGCCGTAGTACCGCTCGCTGATGAACTTGGAATCATCGCTGCGTTCGGCCTTTCTCTCACCCCGGATCGAAAGGATGCCGTTGGCGATTTCAACCTGGACATCCTGTTCGGTGAGGCCCGGGAGTTCGGCCGAGACCGTAACCTGCTTATCGGTCTCATTCAGCTCCAGGCGTGGCCAGCTGAACTGGCCCTCCATCAACGGAGCGTTGATGCGACCGAATGAGCCGAAGCCGCGGAAGGCGTCATCGAACAGACGGTTCATCTCGCGGTGGAAGGTGATAAACGGATCGAACGCCTCTCGTCCGCTTGAGAGTTCTTGACCTTTGGTCCAGGGAACGAGATCCCGAATACCCATGATATCCTCCTTGACTTGACATGCATCTGGTCAGCGCACGGACGGCTGTCGTCCGTGCGTGATTTGACCCAACAAGAAGCGGGCTCAGGCCGCCTTCTGCGTGATATGTCCGGCAGGAGCGCCGCTTCCGATGGCGATGCGCCGAGGCTTCATAGCCTCGGGGATTTCGCGCACGAGTTCGATCCGCAGCAGACCATTGTCGAACATGGCCGACTTGACTTGCACGTAGTCGGCAAGGTTGAACTGTCGCTTGAACGGACGCGCCGAGATACCCTGATAGAGGTATTCGTTCTGGCCCTTGTCGCTCTTGCGACCTTCCACGGTCAGTACGTTCTGCTCGGCCGTCACTGAAACCTCGTCCTGGCCGAAGCCGGCCAGCGCCACCGAGATCTGGTAACGGTCCTCTCCAAGCCGCTCGATATTGTAGGGCGGGTAATTGTCTTCGGACCGATGCTGGGTTTCGTCGAGAAGATCGAAGAGGCGGTCGAATCCAATGCTCGAACGCCACAGGGGAGTGAAGTCGTATGTCCTCATAGCCAAGTCCTCCTAAGAGCAAGATGGATACGAAGGAGCGCAAGACGTTCGGTGCAAGACACCTGTCCGGCGCCCTGTTCGCTCTGCCGAGCCCAAGCTGGCGCTCGGCACCGCCCGTAGACGGCAAAAATCCAGTTAGAAGAGTGGCAACCAGTTTCAAGAGCGACGGCAAAAATTTTTTGACGTCGCCTTCGTTCGGCTGTCCCGACCCCACCGGAACCGCATTCGTGCAGTTGGCCTGGGTAGACCAAGCGGGACTGGCCGCGCGGGGCAAAGCACTCGTTGTGCAAGGCCGCATGAGAGGCGTGCCAGTCGCGTTGCTGCAGCGCGGAATTCCCGCTTGCAGCTGTCTTGGCAGAATCTTAGGCCGCCAGTCCCGGCAATTCGCTCCGAATGCCCGTCATAATGAAATTCACGCCTGCCGCCGCTGCAATGAGCGCCACGATATGGGTCATGACGTTGATTCCAGTCTTTCGGCGGTCGCAACAATGCCTCCGTCGCCGCATCCCTGACCGGCCCGCTCGGAAATACGATCAATCTGTCGCGCTCCGAAGCATTGACTGACATCGGCGACGTCATTCCGCAGGTCACGCTGAAGTGGAACAAGGGCGTCAACAACATCATGATCTACGGTATGGGCGACATTCCAGTCGGTGCCTACGATCCAAAGCGCCTCGCTAATCTTGGCATTAGCCACGGCGCGATGGATTTCGGCGGCGGATACACCTACTTCAATCCGCAGACGGGCAACGAACTGTCCGGGGTCGTCGGCTTCACCTACAACTTCAAGAATCCCGATACGCAATATCAGAGCGGCGTCGACTTCCATTTCGATTGGGGCGCGTCGCACTTCTTCACGCCGAACATCCAACTCGGCATGGTTGGCTACGCGCTGCAGCAGATCTCGGATGATACCGGGCCGGGCGCGACGCTTGGTGCGTTCCGTTCGCATGTCGCCGGCGTGGGGCCGCAAATAGGTTTTATGTTCCCGGTCGGGGATATGCAGGGCTATGTGAATATCAAGGGCTATAAGGAGTTCGCCGCCGAGAACCGCCCTCAAGGCTGGAACACCTGGGTCACATTTGCGATCTCTCCGGCGCCTCCCGAGCCCGGCATAGCGAAGCCGATCGTGAGGAAATACTAGTGAGGCGGCGAAAGCCAGGATGAACTACGCGCGTCGGACCAGTCGGGGACCGATCCGGATCAGTATGCGCGAGCTCGGCGCTACACCATTCCCTTGCCCGCGTCCGATCCGTGACGTCGTTGCCGGGCCTGAAGCACGAGAATGACAACCAGCGCCAGGAAAATGACGAGAAAGGAAACTGCACTCGTCAGCGTTCCAAGCGCATAAATGTCCGGCTTTGTGACGGTGGTCGTCAGGCCCTGTAAATCAAGGGGCAGTGTGTTGACGGAACCGATGGTCTGGCTTGAGCGTGCGAGCTCATCCCAGGAAAGGGTAAATCCAAACAGACCGATACCGACGACCGACGGCAATATGATCGGCAGCACGACGTGCCGAAATGTCTGCCAAGGCGTTGCGCCAAGGTCGCGTGCCGCCTCTTCGAGCCGATTGTCAAATCTGTTGAAGATCGCAAACATGATCAGCAGGCCAAATGGCAGAGTCCAGGTCAAATGCGCTCCAAGGCCAGACGTAAACAGCCCCATGGCCGTTGTCCAATCTCCGACCCCGCTCTTGATGATGAAATCGTCAAGCAGGCGGAATTCCAGGGCGATGCCGAGCGAGGTAATGATCGACGGCATGATCAGGCTTGCGATCGCAACATAGAACAGGAAGGTCGCGCCGCGGAACGATCTGCGGAAGGCCATGCCCGCTGACACGGAGAGCACGACCGTGCACACCATGACGACGAGGCCGAGCTGCAGCGATCGCTTGAAAGCCGCCCCGATGTCGACGATGCCCGAACCGGAGAACACCTTGCCGAACCACACGAGGGACACGCCGTTCATTGGAAAGGTCAGGCCGCCATCGGGTCCCTGAAACGACAGGATATAGATCGCGAACATCGGGCCATAGAGAAACAGGACGTAGGCGGTGAAAAACGCAGCAAGGAGATAGAAGGATCGCGGTCGCTTCTCGCCCATCTCACAGCTCCTTGCGAATATCGACGACCCGGGTCAGCGCCGAGATAATCAGGATCGTGATGCCGAGCAGGATGACTGCATTGGCTGCAGCCGCCGGGAATTGCAGCGCATTCAGGCGCGCCTCGATGATCTTGCCGGCAGATGCGATCTGTTGGCCGCCCATCACCCCTATCGTGACAAAATCACCCATCACGATTGTGATCACGAAGATCGAGCCGATGACGATTCCGGGCTTTGCCAGGGGAATGATGATGTTTACCAGCGTCTGCCAACCGGTCGCGCCGGCATCATAGGCGGCTTCGATCAATCGTCTGTCGATGCGGATCATCGAGTTGAAGATCGGTACCACCATGAAGAACGTGAAGAGATGCACGAGGGCAAGCACGACGGAAAACTCCGAGAACAGCAGCCACTCCAGCGGTTGGTGGATCAACCCAGCACCCTCGAGGCCCCTGTTGACCAGACCGTTCCGGCCAAGAAGCGGAATCCACGCAATCATGCGGATGACGTTCGATGTCCAGAACGGGATGGTGCAAAGCAGGGTGAGTACGATCTGCCAGGTTTTCGACCGGACGTGGAACGCAAGAAAATAGGCGACGGTAAACCCGATCAGAAGGGTCAGGACCCAAGTCAGCAGGCATAATTTCAGGGTCTTCAAATAGGTCTTCAGGATGGTGCAGAGATTGGGCAGATCTGCAATGCATCCCTCGAACGTATCGCTGTAGCCACGCAGGCTGAACGCTGGAATCATTTCATATTCGTTGTAATCCCATGCGCTGACGATCGTCACGAAGAGTAACGGCAACAGGAAGAACAGCGCGAAAACGAGCATCATCGGTGCGGCCTGAAGCCATGCAACGAAGGTCTTGCGTTCTTGAGTCATTGAGAGGCCAATCGCAGTGATGGCGAAGGACTTGCCGTACGCGTTGGCCCGGCAAGTCCTTCTGGATTGGATCACGCAGCTATGAATTCATTCCACTTGCGCACCATGTAGTCGTTCTCGTCCATCACCGCGTTCCAGCAGGCGACGGCGCCCATGCGTTCGTCGTAGGATCCACCATCGCGCGTGGCGCCGGCCTTCTCGAGAATCGTGCCGTCGGGCGCCTTGATGTCGCCGACCGCGGCCTTGCCTTCCATCCAGTAGCCCCATTCGTCTGCCGTCATGTTGGCCTTGGCGGTCGAGAGCACGGCCGAATAATAACCCTGGCGATTGAGATAGGCGCCCGCCCAGCCCGACAGATACCAGTTCACGAATTCATAGGCCCAGTCGAGCTTTGGTCCCGAGACCGCCTTCGATACACAGAACCCTGACGCCCAGGAGCGATAGCCTTCCTTGAGCGGCTGGAACGTGCAAGCGATCCCCATCGAGCGCACCTTGGTGACCGCGGGCGACCACATCGACTGAATGACGGTTTCGCCCGATGCCATCAGGTTGACGGATTCGTTGAAATCCTTCCAGAAGGCGCGGAACTGACCGGCCTTTTTGGCCTCCGTCATGATCTTCATGGTGAGATCAATCTCGGCCTTCGTCATGTTGCCCTTGTCGGCATACGTGTGCTGGCCGCTGGCTTCGACCACCATCGCGGCATCCATGATTCCGATCGACGGAATGTTGAGGATCGAGGCCTTACCCTTGAATTCCGGATTGAGCAGTTCAGTCCATGATGAGATCGGCCGTTTGATCAGATCGGGCCGGATGCCGAGCGTGTCGGCGTTATAGACCGTGGGGATCAGCGTCACGAATTCGGTCGGCGTCTTGGAGAACGTCTTTGAGTTCGCTCCCTCAAGATAGAGCACCTTCCATGGCGCGGTGCCCTGGTCGCCGATCTTCTTGCCGTTCGGCAACTGACCCTTGGTGAATACCGGCGTGATGTTGTCGAATTCCTTGATCTTCTTGGCGTCGAGGGCAAAGATATTGCCCGACGGCACGAGCTTCTTCAGCGAGAAATACTCCGTATCCAGCACGTCGAACGAGTTGGGCTGGGTGATCACACGCTTGGTCACGTCGTCGGTGGTCGCCGTGATGTATTCGATCTTGATCCCGGTATCTGCCAGACATTTCTTCGAAATCTCGTCACCTTCGTTCACTGCCGTTCCGAGGTAACGCAGCACTTTCGCATCGGCTGAACGGACATAAGGAAATCCGGTTATTGCGCCGGAGCCTGCCGCGAGGCCGACCGCGCCGGCCGCGCCCTTCAGCACGGTGCGGCGGCTGATGCGACGATCGAATTTCGAAGATTTACTCATGATGATGATCTCCCTGGGTGTCAGGCCGCCCTTTCAGGCGACCGGATAGTTGCAGAACTGGCGGTCTTCAGAAGGCTCGCCTGCGTCGGGTCCCATGTGGCACGAACGCGCTCGCCGACGGTGTAGTTGGCCGCGTCGAATTGGGTTTCCGTGACCTGGGCCGAGATCTCGGGTCCATCGTCGACGGCAATGACGACGCGGACATAGGTTCCCTGGTATTCGACCTCGCTGATCGTACCTGTGACCGATGGGCCGGCGACGGTTTCGGTCGGCCGTTTCAGCATCAGCCGATCGACCCGAACGGCGAAGGTCTCATGGTTCAAAGCAATGACGTTGTGGCCGCCGATGAACTTCGCGGTGAACTCGGTTCGGGGGTGGTTGAAGATGTCTCGCGGCGAGCCCTGCTGTTCGATCCGGCCGCCATTCATGAGAACCACGATATCGGCGAGCGCCATCGCCTCGTCCTGGCCATGTGTCACATGGATGAAGGTCAGCCCAAGCTCGCGCTGCAGCTTCTTCAATTCTGCTCGCATCCGCAGCCGCAAGAACGGATCGAGCGCCGAAAGCGGCTCGTCCAGCAGCAAAATTTGAGGAGAGGTGATCAGCGCGCGCGCGAGGGCCACGCGCTGCTGCTGGCCTCCGGAGAGCTGGCCCGGCAGCCTTGCCGCATAGGGCTGCATATCGACGAGCTCCAGCAACTTGCTGGCCTCGGCATGGCGTGCCGACTTGGCAACGCCTTTCATTTTCAGGGCGAAGCCGACGTTGTCGATGACAGAGAGGTGCGGGAACAGAGCGTAAGACTGAAACATCATCGCCGTGCTTCGATCGGCGGGGGGCAGGTTGGTCACATTCTTCGGACCGACCAGGATGTCGCCGGAACTGACGGCCTCGTGCCCGGCGACCATCCGCAGTGTGGACGTCTTGCCGCAGCCGGACGGCCCGAGCAGGCAACAATAGGAGCCGGCGGGAATCTTGAGATTGATGGCGTCAACGGCGGTGATGCCGCCATACATCTTCGTCAATTGTACCAGTTCGAGCGCCGCCGCCGTCGTTGTCATCCGCACCATTCCGCATGGTCAACCGAGCCCCTGAGCGACCTTGTAGCCCCGGGGAGCTTTCCGGGATTGGAATGCAACAGATGTGCCAAAAATTGCGACAGATGAGACAAAAACTGGGCAAGTCCTGCTGTTCGGCAAAGCCGACCGTGCCATTGCGACCAAAATCGGAGCCGAGTTGTCCATGTTCGCCGGCTTCCCTCAGCCTGTGGCTGAACGGAAGCGGCTGGGCCGTGTCGAAAAGCGTCCCTATCGGCAAGACGATCTGGTGTGATCACGGTTTTTCGGCCGCCCGGAGGCATCGACAATCGTTATGGTCGGCCTGACCGTCCCGTCGGCCGAAGATTTGCAAGGGGAGCGCATGCGCACAAATTCGGTCAACGTCGTTCGTATCCCCACCAATGGGCCCGGTGATGTCTCGGGGCTGCTGAGCCTGATCCAGCAAGGCAAGATCGATCCGAGGTCGATCGTCGCGATATTGGGCAAGACCGAGGGCAATGGTGGCGTCAACGATTTCACGCGCGAATACGCCGTTTCAGCGCTCAGCGCTGCCCTGGCTCCCTATGTCGATCTGCCATCGCAGCGTGTCGAGCAACGGATCGCGTTTGTGATGTCGGGTGGTACGGAAGGTGTGCTCAGCCCACATCTCACCGTCTTCACACGTGACGATGTTTCCGATCGCGGCTCTGAAGTCATCTCCGGGAAGCGCCTCAGCATCGGGATGGCACACACGCGGGATTTCCTGCCCGAGGAGATCGGGCGCGATGCGCAGATCAGGGAGACGGCAAAGGCAGTCGCCGCCGCCATGGCCCAAGCTGCGATCGTCGATCCACAGGACGTGCATTTCGTGCAGATCAAGTGCCCGCTTCTGACAAGCGACCGCATTGAGGCGGCGATGGCGCGGGGCAATGAGACCGCGACCAACAGCGCATACGGTTCGATGGCGTACTCGCGTGGCGCATCGGCATTGGGGGTCGCCGTCGCACTTGGCGAGATCGAGGGCGAGATTGAGGACAAAGACGTTCTTCGGCGGTTCGATCTATTCTCGTCGGTTGCGTCCACGTCGGCAGGCATCGAACTGATGCATAATGTGGTCATTGTGCTCGGCAATTCGGCGTCGTCAGCCGCTCCATTCGCGATTGGACACGCCGTGATGCGCGACGCGATCGATTCCGCAGCCGTGATCGATGCATTGAAAAGCGTGGGACTGCACACCGAACACGACTCTAAACCGTCGACGGCGGCCCGCGAGCTCGTCAACATCTTCGCCAAGGCGGAAGCCGCACCAAGCGGGTGCATCCGCGGATTTCGTCACGTCATGCTTGAAGATACGGACATCAGCTCGACCCGACACGCGCGCGCCGCGGTCGGCGGATTGATTGGTGGTCTGTCGGGAACCGGCGCCGTCTATGTTTCCGGCGGAGCCGAACATCAGGGTCCGTCCGGTGGCGGGCCCGTAGCCGTGATCGCCCGGCTGTCGGACGATCAATCGGACTGAGGATTGGACTTCGCCTGCCGTTATGCGGATCAATCCCTCATCATTGAGGCTTCAGCACGAAGGCGATGCCGCGCACACTTACCTCGTGCCGAACATTCTGTCTCCGGCATCGCCCAGGCCCGGCACGATATAGCCGTGATCATTCAGTCTCTCGTCGATGGCAGCGGTCCAGATCGGCACGTCGGGACACTCATTCTGGAATCGGGCGATCCCCTCGGGGGCCGCGAGCAGGCAGACGAACCTGATATCTCGGACGCCTCGCGATTTGAGCAGGCTGACTGCGGCGCAGGCTGAATTTCCCGTCGCAAGCATCGGATCCAGCAGGATGACGATGCGTTCCGACACATCCTGCGGCGCCTTGAAGAAGTACTCCACGGCCTGAAGCGTCTGCGGATCCCGGTAAAGGCCGATATGCGCCACGCGCGCCGATGGGACGAGCGCCAGCATCCCGTCGAGAAATCCGACACCCGCCCGCAAGATCGGGGCGAGCGTGAGTTTCTTGCCGGCGATTTTGGGGGCCTTCATCGAGGCGACCGGCGTATCGATGTCGACCAACTCCAGAGGCAAGTCCCGAGTGACCTCATAGCAAAGCAGCATTCCGATCTCGTTCAGAAGCTCGCGAAAGCCCTTGGTGGAGCGATCCTTGTCGCGCATCAGCGAGAGCTTGTGCTGGACCAGTGGATGGCTGACGAGGTTCACGCTTTCTTTGATCATGGGATCGCCCTATCTGCGGTTGCGCGCGCGCGGAGTAGCGTGCAAGTGGCGTGCCCAATTTGCCCGAGATATAGGCACCGATCCCGGCAGCTCAGCGCAGGATGGGCGGATGACCTTGCCGTTTCCGGCCGCCGATTGCCCCTTCGTTCATGGAATTGGAAAAGAGGGGCAGGTCCTGCTCCACGGGTCCTGATATCGTCGTAAACCTTACCACTAATGCGCCCGTTGTGTTCAGCCGCGATTGGGACATACTGGAGAATCCTTTGGCTGTCGGTAATCGGACTTTTTGCCCGGCGCCATGTGTTGGTGCGTAACGATGACTCATTCCAATCGAACCGATCACATCCGGATTACATCCCATCCGGCGCCGGGCGCGAAGATTGAATTCCCAATTCATTGGGGGGCAGCCACGGCGCGCGAACGCGGGCCGGTGATCGGGACGGTTTCGCGCCCTCAGCAGCGCAATGTCATCGGCACCCACAGCGGCTCCTATTCGATCTATCGCGCGCTGGCGGTCTCGTCGGGCGCGCTCGATCCGATCCGGCGTCCGGACCTGACCAACACGCAACCAGCGGCCACGATTGGGCCATTCCCGCAATGGACGGATCCGAACCGGATCGTCTCGCTTGATCCGTGGGGGCACCTGGCTGCGGAGGCGTTCGCGAAAGAGATCGCGGAGGGCGTCGATATCCGTCCGAGCATTGCGATCACCCGCGCCCGTCTCGATTTGCCGGAATTGCAGGCCGCGATATCGGCCGGCCGGCTCAAGCGCGATGGTGCTGTCGTTCACGAAGGGGGAAGCGTCTCCGTCGTCAAGATCGCGATCGACCCGGTCTGGTATCTCCCGGGAATCGCGGCGCGCTTCGCCACGACGGAAAGCAATCTGCGCAGGCAGTTGTTCGAACAGACGGCCGGCATGTTTCCGGAACTGGTTACACGACCCGATCTCCATGCGTTCCTGCCTCCGATCGGTGGCACCACGGCCTATCTGTTCGGCGATGTCGCCAAGCTGCCCGACCATCGCACCAGCATCACCTGCCGCGTGCATGACGAATGTAACGGCTCCGACGTGTTCGGCTCCGACATCTGCACCTGCCGCCCATACCTGCTGCACGGCATCGAGGAATGCGCGCGCGCCGGACAGACCGGCGGACTCGGCATCATCATCTACAACCGCAAGGAAGGCCGCGCCCTCGGCGAGGTGACCAAATTCCTGGTTTACAATGCCCGCAAGCGGCAGGAAGGCGGCGATGCCGCCGCCCAGTATTTTGAGCGCACCGAATGCGTCGCGGGCGTACAGGATGCGCGATTCCAGCAGTTGATGCCGGACGTCGTGCACTGGCTCGGACTGAAGCGCATCGATCGCTTCGTCTCCATGAGCGACATGAAGTATGACGCGCTGGTGAGCCAGGGCATCGACATCGTCGAGCGCGTACCGATCCCCGACGAGCTGGTCCCGGCGGATGCACAGGTCGAAATCGTTGCCAAGAAGGCTGCCGGCTACTACTCGCCGGAAGAGCCTACCCAGCGCGACTTCGTCGGCCGTTCTCTCGACAAGTATTGAGCGCGGCCATGTCCTCCGTGAAGACCGAGACGGCGGCGGCCCTGTCGTTGCTCAATGCCGGGGCAGTGCGGGAGCGCGCGCACCGGCTTCTTGCCATCGGCCTCGAGGACCGGCTCCCGAACTTCCGCGTCCACCTCGATCGCATCGACACGACGGCCGAACTGGTGGTGCAGACCACACGACAGGCGTATCCCTCGCTCGCCGTGCCGTTTCATTCGCGCTGGCGGCATTTCTCCGTGAATGGTGTCGATCGCTGGGCGGGCCTGGCCGGCCAGGTCGCATGGCCGGATCGCGCGACACGGGCCCGTGCCGAATTCGATCTGGCCATGGTCAGCGTCTTTCTGGACGCCGGCGCCGGGCCATCATGGCGTTACCGCGACCCGGTGACCGGATTGGCCATCGGCCGTTCGGAAGGATTAGGGCTGGCAAGCCTCGCGATGTTCGCCGGTGGCGCATTCTCGTCGGACCCGCGACAGCCGCTGCGAGCTGATGCCGACGTGCTTGCCAATCTATCCGTCGCGGACCTCGCACGCGGCATGCAGGTCTCGGACACCAATTCGCTGGTCGGCATTGAAGGCCGGGTGAATTTGTTGCGTAGCCTCGGCCGGCTGTTGGCCTCGAAGCCGGCTGTCTTCGGACGCTTCGATACGCCGCGGCCCGGCGGGCTCTTCGACCGGCTGGCATCGGTTGCCGACGATCGCAGGCTTCCAGCCCCTACGATATTGTCGGAACTGCTCAGGGAGTTCGGGCCGATCTGGCCGTCGCGGCTGACACTCGGCGGCATCGCACTCGGTGATTGCTGGAAGCATCCGATGCTGACGACCGGGGATGCGACCAGCCATCTCATGCCATTGCACAAGCTCTCGCAATGGCTGGCCTATTCGCTGATCGAGCCGCTGCAGAATGCCGGCATTGCCGTGACCGATATCGACGGGCTGACCGGCCTTGCCGAGTACCGCAACGGCGGTCTCTTCATCGACAATGGCGTGCTGACATTCCGCGACGACAGCGATGCGTTGCGGGAGCACGATGTCGCGTCGCCGCTTGTGGTGGAGTGGCGGGGACTGACGGTGGCGTTGCTCGACCACGTCGCGGACGATGTGCGACGGCGCCTGGGGCTCGACGCGACGGCATTGCCGCTGGCGAAAATCCTCGAAGGCGGAACCTGGGCTGCGGGCCGACGACTGGCGCGCGACCGCCGCGCCGACGCGGCGCCTCCGGTCAAGATTGTCAGCGATGGCACGGTGTTTTAGGGCGGAGACTCGGTATGGAAGGTGTCACGATCGTCAGCCATCCGTTGGTGCAGCACAAGCTGACCCTGTTGCGCAACAAGCATACTTCGACCAAGTCGTTTCGCGAACTCCTCAAGGAGATCGGGATGCTGCTGTGTTACGAGGTGACGCGCGACCTGCCGCTGGCCGATGTCGAGATCGAGACGCCGCTTGCGAAAATGAAATCGCCGGAGATATCAGGAAAGAAGCTGGTGTTCGCGCCGGTGCTGCGCGCCGGCGTTACCTTTGCGGAGGGGATGCTCGACCTCGTGCCGACCGCGCGTGTCGCCCATATCGGCCTCTATCGTGAACCCGAGACATTCGTGGCCGTGGAGTATTTCTTCAAGGCCCCGAGCGATTTGCACGAGAGACTCGTGATCGTGATCTCCCCGGTGCTGGCGACAGCAAACCTGTCGGTCGCAGCGGTGGATCGGCTGAAGGAGCGCGGTGCCAATGACGTCCGGCTCGTCAGCCTGATCGCAGCGCCCGAAGGGGTTGAACGCATGCGCGGCATTCACCCGGATGTTCCGATCTGGCTTGCCGCGATCGACGCAGGTCTGGACAAAAACGCCTTCATCCTGCCGGGCCTTGGCGATGCGGGTGACCGTGCCTACGGTACGCGATAGTCAAGTCTGGTGGCGTATCGGAAGGCTGCGTGATCAATTCTCTTCTTCGGATACATCCGGCAGCTCTGCGAGTCTCGGTATGAACCGTACCACGACGTTTGCTTCCTTCAGCATCGTGCCGGCAATCGCAAAATCCTGAGCCCAATTCGAATTGGGCTGGTCAGGTTCATAACCAACGACCTCCGATATGCCCGATTGAATAATCGCTTTCGTGCATTCCACGCAGGGAAACCAGGGAACGTAGATCGTGCAATCTTTGAGCGCTATCCCGATGCGTGCTGCATTGAAAATGGCATTCTGCTCGGCATGGCAGCTCCAGATGTACTTTGCGCCGGTGATGCGGGAATGTCGCTCTTCCACCGCATCGTTGACCCCGCGCGGCAAGCTGTTGTAGCCGGTCGAGCGTATTTCATGATCGGGGCCGACCACGACGGCGCCGACCCGGCGTCCCTTTTCAATGCTCCAGTGCGCCAGATGATGCGCCAGAAGCATGAACCGCTCGTCCCATTTGCTGTCTCGCAATTCGTCCGACCCCGTTACCGTAGCGCCAGCATCAAATAGGTGCCAAAGCCAGTCAATAGTCCTGACGCCTCCTGCCGGTGCCATTCGCCGTGGGCCGGCAGATCTCCCGGCAACCACCGGCCGGGCCCGACCGACGCCGGTCGGCTGATGCCTCGGGCAAAGGCCGGCGGTCGAGAGGGCCGGCCTTTCCGATCGGTTGCGGCGGTCAGTGCCCTGCCGGGGCGGAATAGCCGCCGCGATAATAGTTCGACGTGCCCTCGTATCCCTCAGGCGTGGCCCGTGGCCAGGCCGCGTAGGCGTCAAGGTTGCGCGCCGGCACCTGGGCCTGCGTCGTGACGGCCCGGTGCGGTTTGATGCGATGACGCTCGGCTGCGCTCGCGAACTGAACCAACGCCGTGCTGATGAGGACCGAACTGAGTGCGGTAAGCAGTATCCTGGGCAATGTCGTTCTCCCTTGCCGATTTTTTCGTTCGATGGCCAATTCGCTGGCCTTCGAATCTACTCGCTGAACTATGTCTTCACGTGCCCGGTCGCGATGGCGGGGGAGTCACGAAGTAGCGAGCAAATTTCTTGGTCACGACTAAATAATCGGCACTCGTGGCCATGTGTTACCGTGGACTTTGGCAATCCGATCAGCTTCAATAAAGCGTGTTCGAGAGCCGCTCATGAAAAAGGTCCTGGCTGCCCTGCTGTTGCTGACGGCGCCCGCCTGGGCGCAGACCAAGCCGGCGACAATCAAACCGGCTTCGAAGCCGGGCACGTCGTCGGCAGACGATTGCGCTCCGATCGGCCGTACCGCGAAGGGCGAACTGGTCTATTCGCTGAAATGCGAAAACTTGCCGGCACCGGCTGCTCCACAGGCGGCGGCTCCGGCAGCACCGCCATCTGCGGAAGAGCCGGAAGTACGCCGGAGCGGCGTATTCGGATGGTCCTATGATCGCCGTTAGCGGGGCTCTCCCGAAAGCGCTCGCCGAGTTGAATGCCTGCAGCCACGACGAGTTTGTCGCCGCGCTCGCCAACATCTTCGAGCACTCGCCTTGGATCGCTGAGCAGGCCGCCCGCAGCCGGCCATTCGCCGGCATTGCTGAGTTGTTCGCGGCCATGAAAGCCGCCGTCGATCGAGCTCCTGCGGAGCTGCGGATGGCGCTCATCAATGCGCATCCCGATCTCGCCAGCAAGACGCAACGTGCCGCGGGGCTGACCGCAGAGTCCAATGCCGAACAGAACAGCGTCGGTCTCGATC
This sequence comes from Bradyrhizobium uaiense, assembly GCF_010811875.1. Taxonomy (GTDB): domain Bacteria; phylum Pseudomonadota; class Alphaproteobacteria; order Rhizobiales; family Xanthobacteraceae; genus Bradyrhizobium; species Bradyrhizobium uaiense. The sequence goes on along the minus strand of NZ_VKHP01000132.1, from coordinate 5,500 downwards.
GCCTGTCTGATGCGGAATATGAGGCGTTCGAGCGCGTCAACACAGCCTATCGTTCGAAGTTCAATTTCCCTTACATCGTCTGCGTGCGCCGCCACAGCAAGGACTCGATCCTGCGCGACTTCGCGCGGCGTCTGCCGAATGACCTCGCGACTGAAACGCAAACCTCGATTGACGAGATCTGCCGGATCGCGGCGTTGCGGCTGGACCAGTCGGTGATCGGCGGTGATCGCCTTGCGGTGTCCGGCCGGCTGTCGACCCACGTGCTCGACACGAACAGCGGAAAGCCGGCGGCGGGGGTCGCCATCGAACTGGTTGAGCTGGCTGAGCTCGGCGTCAGCCGGGTGGTGGCGCGCACGACGACCAATGCAGACGGCCGGACCGACGCGCCGCTCATCGGCGGACGCCCCGTGCCGATCGGTAGGTACGAACTCACATTCGGCGTCGGCGAATATTTTGCTGCTCGGGGCGTGCCGCTGGCGGATCCTCCCTTTCTCGATCGCATCACGCTGCGTTTCGCGGTGAGCGAGCCGGAAGGCCATCTGCACGTGCCGCTGCTGGTGACGCCGTGGAGCTATGCAACTTATCGCGGGAGCTGAAAGCCGCGGCGCGAACGGCGAGAATTCTGCCAGGGATAGCCCTTCCAACGCGACCAGCACCGTACCGGCTTGCCGCTGGCATGAACGTTGCTCCCTAGTTCCGACCCGAGGTAACATTCCTCATCATTGCAGCCTTGTTGGAGACATACGTGCCGCTGATCACGAACAGATACGGTAAGGGCCGGGTCCGCGTGATGCGAGTTCATCGCGAGGGCGAACGGCATGACGTCAGCCAGCTCGACATCAAGGTCATGCTGGAAGGCGAGTTCGCGCGCACCTTCACACACGCGGACAATTCCCTGACGGTGTCGACCGACACGATCAAGAACATCGTCAATGTCGTGGCGCGGGAAAACACCGGGCTTAGCCCGGAGGATTTCTGTCAGGTTCTGGCGCAGAAATATCTCGATACGTACCCGCAGGTCGCCTCGGTGTCGGTCAGCTCGCACGAGACCAGATGGAAGCGGCTGAGCTTCGACGACAAGCCGCATCCACACAGTTTCGTGCTCGATGGCAATGGCAGGCCGACCGTAGAGGTCGCCGTGAAGCGGGGCGGGCCGATATCGATTTCGTCGGGCATTGACAATTTCGCCTTCATGAAGTCAACGCAATCCGGCTGGGAGAACTACGTCAAGGATGGCTACACGACGATTCCCCCGACCAACGACCGGATATGTGCGACCAGCATGGTCGCGACGTGGAAATGGTCGGGAAAGCCGGCAGACTATCCCACCACCAATGCCAGGATCCTCGGTACGTTGCTGGAGGTGTTTGCAACGACCTATAGCTGGAGCGTGCAGGACAGTCTCTACCGGATGGGCGAGGCGGCGCTCGCGGCGGTGCCGGAGATTTCCGAGATCAACATGGCCTGCCCGAACATGCACTTCATCTTGATGAATCTCTCTGCCTTCGGGCTCGACAACAACAACCAGGTGTTCCTGCCGACCGACGAGCCGCACGGCCAGATCGAGTGCACCGTGGCCAGGGAATATGGCGCGGTTTGAGGTTTCAGACGATTGACTGGCCCGGTCCGTCCGGAGCCCGGCCGAACTTCTCGAGCAGTGCTGGAAACAGGCAGTCGGGCTTGAACGGCGTGCTCGTGAAACGGATGCCGGTCGCATCCGCAATCGCATTGCCCAGCGCTGCCGTGACCGGATTGTAGGGGCTCTCGCTCATCGATTTTGCGCCCATTGGACCAATCGTATCCGAAGTCTCGGCGAAATAGACCTCGGAGCGCGGCAAGTCGGCAAACGACGGAAGATGATAGTCGCGAAACGTCGGGTTGATCACCCTGCCGCCATCGTCGATGACCAGCTCCTCGTAAAGCGCCGCACCGAGCGACTGCGCAACACCGCCTTCGACCTGGCCGCGGCACTGCATGGGATTGGCGACGCGACCGGCATCCGCGGCTTGCACGCTTTTGAGGATACGGACTTCTCCGGTGGCCTTGTTCACCGCGACGCGAAAGCCCTGCACGTTGAAAGCGACCGAACGCGGCGTGCCGGCAGAATTGCCACTGCCGTGAAGCGTTCGTCCACTGGCTCTCGCCGCCTGAGCGAGTTCGAGGAATGACCGGCGGTCCGCTCCGCAGATCGCGGTTTCGTTCTCGAGGGCGCAGGAAGCGCCACGGGCGCTGCTCAGCTCGGATGCGAATATCTTGATCGCGTCAGCGAGGTTCTCCGCGGCTGCTTGCGTCGCTCGCCCGGCGACAAAGGTGCCGGCACTGCCATAGGCGCCGGTGTCGTGGCCGCCCAGCGCAGTATCGGATTGCCGCAGGCTGATGCGATCGACGGTTGTCGCCAACGCCGTCGCTGCGACCTGCCGATGTACGGTGCTGGTGCCGTTGCCAAACTCGGCGGTTCCTACCGTCAGCTCGAATCCGCCGTCGTCGCGGAGCGTAATCGTCGAATCGGAGAGATGCCCCGCCGGCGGTACGGTGTCGATCATGGTCAGCGCGATGCCCTCGCCGATCAGCCAGTCCTCGGAAAGGGCGTAGTGGGGGCGTTCCGCCGCCATCGCGCGCTCGACCAGGTCGATGCATTGGTCGAGCCCGTAAGAGCCATACCGCACGTCGTGGTAGTCCGACGGCGGCGGCGACAGCATGGGATCGCCGGGCTTGACAATATTGCGACGACGCATCTCGAATGGATTGATGCCGAGTTGCTTCGCCAGTTCGTCGATGGCGGCCTCGACGGCAAACAGCGTCTGCGGCAGGCCATAGCCGCGGAAAGCGCCGGCCGGTAGGGTGTTGGTATAGGCGGCGACCGCATCGACCTTCTTGTTCGGGCAGTTGTAGACGCTCACGCATTCGCTGACGGCGTGGAACAGCACGGGCCCCGCGTGATTGCCATAAGCTCCTGTATTCGAGAGCACGTCGAGTTGCAGCGCAGTCAGCATGCCTCGGCTATCAGCACCGGCCCTGACAGTGACGCGCATCGGATGTCGGGTCGACGTCGCGATGAACTGCTCCTCGCGGGTGAATTCGAGCTTGACCGGCCGGCCCGTGGCAATCGCAGCCAGCGCCAGGATATCCTCGACGAACATTTCCTGCTTGCCGCCGAAGCCGCCGCCCACGCGTTCGCAAAACACGCGCACGCTGTCGGGTGGACGATCGAAGATCTGCGCCAGGGATCGCCGGGTCAGGAACGGCACCTGGGTGCTCGAGCGAACGTTGAGGATGCCGCCGGTATCGATCCAGGCAAGCCCGCCGTGGGTTTCCAGCGCTGCGTGCTGCACCCGCTGGGTGGTGAACGTGCCCTCATAGGTCGCGGCCGAGATTGCGAGCGCACTGGCGACATCGCCAAATTCGCCATGGGTTTCAGCGACGATATTGCGTGAGGCGTCGCTGACGCGGTGGATGTCGGCGCTCTTGTCGCCGTGAATGATTGGTGCGCCCGGCGTGATTGCCAGCGCCGGATCCGTTACCGCCGGCAAGATGTCGTAGTCGACCTTGAGGCGACGACAGCCTTCTTCGGCGGCCGCCTCATTTTCGGCGATGACAGCGGCGACTTTCTGTCCGACGAAGCGGACGATGTCGTCAAGCACGCGGGTATCATCCGGATCCATCCACGCCCTTTCGTGCTGCGCGGTCGAGAACAGCCGTTTCGGTGCGTCTTCGTGGGTCAAAACCGCATGGACGCCTGGAACCGCAAGTGCCGCCGTCTTGTCGATCGCGACGATCCTGGCGTGCGGGTGCGGCGAGCGCAGCAGCTTGATGTGCAGCAATCCTTCAAGCTGGATGTCGAAGGTGTAACGTGCCGTCCCGCGTACCACGAGCGGGCCGGCCGGTGCGGGGAGGCTGCGTCCGAAGGCGCTGCCGGCGGCGGCGTCCTCGACATTCGTCTTGCCGTCGAACGCATCCTCGATCGAGCGATAGCCGGTGCAACGGCAAATATTGCCTTTCAGGGCGACGCCGAGCTCCTGACGCTGTGCCTGGTTCAACGAGGCGCCGGTCAGGATCATGCCCGCGGTGCAGAAGCCGCATTGAAATCCCTGGGCATCCAGAAAGGCTTGCTGCAGCGGATGTGCACGTGTCTCGGACCCGAGGCCTTCGATGGTCGTCACCGCATGTCCGTCGGCACGGAATGCCGGAATAACGCAGCTATGCACCGGTTCGCCGTCAAGCAGCACCGTGCACGCACCGCAGTCGCCGGCGTCGCAGCCCTTCTTGACGCCGAAATGACCGAGCTCGCGCAGGAATGTACGCAAGCATTGGCCGGGGCGGGGTGTCGCTGCAAAGGTCTTGCCGTTGATGTCGATGCTCATGGGCAGGTTCATGCGCCAGTTCATGGGCCGGTCGCGAGTTCGCGGCGGATCTCCTCGGCCAGGCGCAAGGTCATGTGCTTGCGCCACATCGGCCTGCCATGGACGTCGGCGTGGTACATGCCGTCCGCAATCCCCTGCAGGATGGTTGTGCGCAAAGCCTCGGGGCCCGGCAGGTCGGCGAAGGAGAGCTGGACCGGCCGCACCGTGGAAGCCGTTATCGTCAACCGCAGCACGCCGTTGCTGTCTACGCTCCCGATGAGGAGTGCCGCGGAGCGGCCGACCGGCGTCAGGGAAATCTGGCGAAAGACCGCGCGCCGCCGCAGCGCCGCAAGCGGAATGTCGATCTGGCGCAACAGATCGCCGCTTGCGAGCACGTTCCGCTGATTGCCGGTGACAAAATCGGCGACCGGGACCTGGTACTCGCTGCCATCCGCGCGCCATACTGTACAGATGCCATCAAGCGCCGCCGCAAGTGCGATCATCGGCCCGGCCGGAAGCGACATGCAGATATTGCCGCCGACGGTCGCGGTCTTCCAGATCTTGAAGGACGCGAGGAAGGCGCGGCAGCACTGGCCGATCAGGGGAGCCGCGATCCAGTCCGGCGGGCAGGTGAAGCTGTCGAGTTGCGCCACCGTGCAGGTCGCCGCGATGCCGAGGCTATCATTACCAATGGTCATCGCGGGCCACTTGAGGTCAGTCAGGTCGATCAGACGATTGAGATCCGTCTGGGGCTCGGAAAACAGCCAGGTGCCGCCCGCAAGCCACGCATCGCCTGCCGTCCAAATGGGCAATTGGGCCCGCGTCCGCGGCCGAACGACCTCTCTGATCGTGTTCAAATCCATCGCGATTTCAGCGCTTTCTCCGTGTTATGTGTTCGGGTAGGGACTCCTGCAAGACTGACGCCAATTGTGGGGCGATCCTTGCAAGCGAAGGCAAGGCCGACAATTGGAGATGATGGTTGGAATCATGCCTCAAGCGCAACCGATCTGGATCAAGGATCCACTTTCCATCCTGGCCGACGGGGCCGAGCGCGGCGTCGTGATCCAGGATGGCAAGATCGTTGAACTGGTCGGCCGCGGTCGCCAGGCCGCGACCGCCGATATGACGATCTTCGACGCCAGTACCCATGTGGTGCTGCC
>NZ_VKHP01001309.1 GCF_010811875.1 Bradyrhizobium uaiense | reverse complement strand
CGATGCCAAGTATCATTGGCATTTGCCGCTTTACCGCCAGGCGCAGATGCTGGCGACGCACGGAATAGCGCTGGACCGTTCCACGCTCGCCTTCTGGGTCGGCTATGCCGCCCAGGAATTGAAGCCCTTGTGGCATCGTCTGCGCCAGCTTCTGCTGGCCTCCTCGAAGCTCTGCGTCGATGAGACCCCGGCGCCGGTGC
>NZ_VKHP01001308.1 GCF_010811875.1 Bradyrhizobium uaiense | reverse complement strand
TAGGTGTTTGGTCCCGGACTTTGATGGTGCATTCTTATCGCACGATTCGAAGGATGCGCTATGGGACAGGTTCTACACGGCTGACCAAGATCAAGCATCCCTGGACCAATGGCCAGGTCGAGCGCATGAACCGGACCATCAAGGAAGCGACCGTCCAACGCTATCACTACGATCGACACCATCAGCTCGAAGCTCACCTG
>NZ_VKHP01001307.1 GCF_010811875.1 Bradyrhizobium uaiense | reverse complement strand
CCTCGGAGCTGTACGGGCTGGTGCAGGAGGTGCCGCAGAAAGAGACCACGCCGTTCTATCCGCGTTCGCCCTATGGCGTCGCCAAGCTCTACGGCTACTGGATCACGGTGAACTACCGCGAGGCCTATGGCATGTTCGCCAGCAACGGCATCCTGTTCAACCATGAGAGCCCGATCCGCGGCGAGACCTTCGTCACGCGCA
>NZ_VKHP01001306.1 GCF_010811875.1 Bradyrhizobium uaiense | reverse complement strand
CCATCGTGCGGTCAATCTCGGCCAAAGCAATTTCCGGCTTGGATCGTGGCGTTCGGTGTTCGACTGGCACGCGAGCACGCTTCAAACGAGACACGTCGCTTGTCCAACTGTCAGGCAGAAAGAGACGTAACGCGACCATCACTGGCACTTCGCCGCGCGCAAGCGTCAAAGACACCATCGTTTGGCAATTTGCCGTTTTGC
>NZ_VKHP01001305.1 GCF_010811875.1 Bradyrhizobium uaiense | reverse complement strand
AGGACATTCAACATGCCGCCACTGCTGACGGTCGTGTGGTCGATCGCGCCTCCCGACGACACGTTCACCGTGCCGCCCGAAATCCCTGTCCCGGAGCTGGTCACGCCGGTGACCACGCCTCCGGAGAACACGTTCTCGACGCCACCGGCAAAGACCGCGACGTTGCTCAGAACCGTGCCGCCGACGTTGAAGATGCCGCCG
>NZ_VKHP01001304.1 GCF_010811875.1 Bradyrhizobium uaiense | reverse complement strand
CTGCTCCGGCGGCATCCAGCCGCGCAACCTCGTACCTCTCATTGCTCTCCATCAGCTTCCAGGCGATGCGCGCCCCCTTGTTGGCAAGCGCCCCCGCTGCAAGCTTCGGCGGCTTGCGCTTGATCAGTGCCAGCAGCCAGCGCGAGTGATGACCGCGTCCACGTCTGGCCTGCTGGATCACCGCCGTAGCCCCGATCACGAG
>NZ_VKHP01001303.1 GCF_010811875.1 Bradyrhizobium uaiense | reverse complement strand
TCAGATTCAAGGCTGCTTTTAGGGAGGCCGTCTTGGGTGTGATGGACCGTTTGGTATTGAGCGACGCGGCGTGGAAGCGGATGGCGCCGTTGATCATAGGGCGCCCCGATCAGAAGGGCTCGACCGGACGCGACAACCGAATGTTCGTTGAAGGAGTGCTGTGGATCGTGCGTACGGGGTCTCCCTGGCGCGATCTCCCGGA
>NZ_VKHP01000131.1 GCF_010811875.1 Bradyrhizobium uaiense | reverse complement strand
GTGCCCGGATGACACAACGCGGTTAGCCTTGATCGAGGCGATGCAGCGAGAGGTAGAGTGCTGTAATTCGATGATTTTCCGTCGCCGGGAGCCCGGCGCGACTCTGCCGCAAGCAGGATCGGCGCGATGTGACAGATCCGTGCCACGGGGTTCGCGTCCTGATTGATTCGCGATGCGCGGACTGTGACCCGGTGGGACCAATAGGCCAGCCAAACTGCCCCTTTTCGTCGTCACGGTTTCGCGATCACGTCGTAAGGCTTTCAGACTATGCAACTATTTGCTTGATCCGAGGGCCATCTTGAACAGACTGGGGTGCGGCTACATCTGTGACGTCCGCCGCCGCGACATCGCGGTGGTCCATCCGCGCTGAATCACGGCAATTTCAATTGCGACTTTCGTAGCCCTGCTTTGGTCGTCGTGCTTTCGTTGTTCTGGGGGAGAAGGAATTGGGTTCGATTGACAAAGCGGAGCGTGTGGCTCCCGTGACCGGCGTCGAGCGACATTCGCGTCGGCGCCATGTATGGTTCGGACTCGCGCCGATCGGGCTTTTGGCCACGCTGACGCTCGGCGGCTGCGATGACAAGAGCGCGCAATCGCAGGCCGCGCCTCCGCCGCCGCCCGTGACCGTCGCGCAGCCGGTCAAGCGCATCGTCACCGACTGGGACGAGTTCACGGGCCGCTTCGAGGCGGTCGAGGAGGTTCAAGTCCGCGCTCGCGTCGGCGGCTTCGTCAACAGCGTCGAGTTCAAGGACGGTGCGATCGTCCATGCCGGCGATCTGCTCTACATCATCGACCCGCGGCCGTTCGAGGCGGTGGTGCTGCAGGCCGAGGGGCAGCTCGCCGACGCGCGCGCCAAGGGGGAGCTTGCCAAGCGCGATCTCGAGCGCGGGCTGAACCTGGTGCAGACCAGCGCGGTCTCGGAGCAGGTCGTCGACCAGCGCCGCCAGGCGTTGCAGGCGGCGCGCGCCGCCGAGACCCAGGCCGAGGGCTCGCTGAAGGCCGCGCAGCTCAACGTCGAATTCACCCACGTGCTGGCACCGATCACCGGCCGCGTCAGCCGCCATCTGGTGACCCCGGGTAACCTCGTGCAGGGCAGCGAGGGCGGCGCGACGCTGCTGACCTCGATCGTGTCGCTCGATCCGATCTACGTCTATTTCGACGTCGACGAGGCGACCTATCAGCGTAACAGCAAGCTGTGGTTCGAAGGCAGGCGGCCGAGCTCGCGCGACACGGCGAACCCGGTGCAGGTGATGCTGACCGGCGAGACCAAGCCCTCGCATGAAGGCAAGATGGACTTCCTCGACAACCGCCTCGATGTCTCGACCGCAACGCTGCGCAGCCGCGCGGTGATCCCGAACAAGGATCTTTCGATCCTGCCCGGCCAGTTCGGCCGCGTCCGCCTGATCGGCTCCTCGCCCTATGAGGCGCTGCTGATTCCGGACACCGCCATCGCCACCGACCAGTCGCGCAAGATCGTGTTCGTGGTCAAGGACGACAACACGGTGGAAGCCAGAGCGGTGACGCTCGGGCCGCTGGATGAGGGCCTGCGCGTGATCCGCGAAGGCCTCAAGCCGGAGGATCACGTGATCGTCGACGGGCTGCAGCGCGCCCGCGTCGGCGCCAAGGTGACGCCGAAAATGGCGCAGGCGCCGGCGGAAACTAAAGCTCCGGCAGGCGACAAGCCCGCTGCTGATGCCAAGCCCGCGGCAGGTGCGAAGCCATGAATCTCGGAAGGCTTTCCATCAACCAGCCCATCCTCGCGATGGTGCTGTCGATCGTGCTGCTGATCGTCGGCGCGATTGCCTATCCGACGCTGCCGGTCTCGGAATATCCGCAGGTCGTGCCGCCGACCGTCGTGGTGACGACGCAATATCCCGGCGCTTCGGCGCAGACCGTGTCCGACACCGTCGCCGCTCCGATCGAGCAGGAGATCAACGGCGTCGAGGACATGCTGTATCTCTACAGCCAGGCGACCTCGAACGGCCAGCTCACCATCACCGCGACCTTCAAGCTCGGCACCGACCTCGACAAGGCCCAGGTGCTGGTGCAGAACCGCGTCGCCATCGCGCAGCCGCGGCTGCCCGAGGAAGTGCAGCGCAACGGCGTGACCACGCGCAAGAACTCGCCCGATATCCTGATGGTCGTGTTCATGCTGTCGCCCGACGACAGTTTCGACCAGCTCTATATCTCCAACTACGCGCTGCTGCAGGTCCGCGACCAGCTGCTGCGGCTCGACGGCGTCGGCGACATCCAGATATTCGGCGCGCGCGACTACTCGATGCGGCTGTGGCTCGATCCCGACCGGATCGCCAATCTCGGCCTGACGTCCGCCGAGGTGCTGGCGGCGATCCGCGCACAGAATCTGCAGATCGCGGGCGGCCAGATCGCCGAACCGCCGATCGCCGACCGCGCTTTCCAGCCGAACCTGGTGTTTACCGGCCGTCTCAAGGATCCCAGGCAGTTCGAGGACATCGTGGTGAAGGCCGGTTCCGACGGTCGCACCGTTCGCCTGCGCGACGTTGCCCGCGTCGAGCTCGGCGCGCTGTCCTACACCACCAACAGCTTCCTGCTGCGCAAATCGGCGGTCGGCATGCTGGTGACGCAGCGGCCCGGATCGAACGCGCTCGCCACTGCCAAGAACATCTCGGACACGATGGTGCGGCTGAAGGCGAGTTTCCCCAAGGGGCTCGACTACAATATCGGCTACAACCCGACCGAATTCATCGCCCAATCGGTCCACGAACTGGTGAAGACCATCTACGAGGCGATGGCGCTCGTGGTCATCGTGGTGCTGATGTTCCTGCAGGGCTGGCGGCCTGCGATCATCCCGATTATCGCGATCCCGGTGTCGCTGGTCGGCACCTTCGCGGTGATGGCCGCGCTCGGCTTCTCGATCAATAATTTGACGCTGTTCGGCTTGGTGCTCGCGGTCGGCATCGTGGTCGACGACGCCATCGTGGTGGTCGAGAATGTCGAGCGGCATCTCGAACATGGCCTGAGCCGGCGCGATGCCGCGCTCAAGACCATGGAGGAGGTCGGCGGCGCGCTGGTCTCGATCGCGCTGGTGCTGTGCGCGGTGTTTGTGCCGACCGCCTTCCTCGGCGGCATCTCCGGGCAGTTCTTCCAGCAGTTCGCGGTGACGATCGCGGTCGCGACCGCGATCTCCTGCTTCTGCTCGCTGACGCTGTCGCCGGCGCTGGCCTCGCAGATCCTGGTCCCGCACGAGGAGAAGCGCCCACCGGCACGCTGGAACATCATCGCGCGCGGCTGGGACAGCTTCACCGCGGTGTTCAACCGCGTGTTCGACCGGCTGGCCCACGGCTATGCTGGTGTGGCCGACTTCGTGATCCGGCACACCGTGGTGATGGTCGTGATCTACCTCGCGCTGATCGGCAGCGCCGGCTGGCTGCTCGCGACCACTTCGCAGGGATTCATCCCGGCGCAGGATCGCGGCTACGTCATCATCTCGGCACAGCTGCCGGGCGCCGCGTCGCTGGCGCGGACCACGGCTGTGGTGCGCGAGATCGAGCGGATCGCGCTGGATACGCCGGGCATCGTTCGCGTCGCGGCGTTCGCCGGCTTCTCCGGTGCGACACGCACGCAGCAGGGTAACGCCGCGGCGCTGTTCCCGGTGTTCGACGAGCCGGAGGCGCGTCTGAAGAAGGGGCTGACGGCGAGTGCGATCACGGCCGAATTGCGCAAGCGTCTGTCGGTGATCCAGGGCGCCTTCATCATCGTGATTCCACCGCCGGCCGTGCCCGGTATCGGCACCGGCGGCGGTTTCACCATCCGCGTCCAGGATCGGCAAGGACGTGGGCCGGAACTGCTGGCGTCGGCCACCGACGAGCTGGTGGCGGCGGCGCGCAAGTCGCCGCATCTCACCTCGGTGTTCTCGCCGTTCACCGCGAACACGCCGCAGCTGTTCGTCGACATCGATCGCGTCAAGGCGCAGAAGCTCGGCGTACCCATCGCCAGCATCAACGACACCATCCAGACCTATTTCGGCTCGACCTACGTCAACGACTTCAACCTGTTCGGACGCACCTATCACGTGACTGCGCAGGCCGATCTGCCGTTCCGGAAGGAAAGCAGCGATCTCGCAAGGCTGCGCACGCGAAATGCGGCTGGCGACATGGTGATGCTGGGCAGCGTGGTCGATTTCCGCGATATCTCGGGGCCGGATCGCGTCGCCCGCTACAATCTTTATTCGGCATCGGAGCTGCAGGGCGAGCCGTCGCCCGGTACGAGTTCGGGAACCGCGCTCAGCACCATCAAGAAGCTCGCCGAAGAAACGTTGCCCAGCGGGTTCTCGTTCGAATGGACCGACCTATCCTACCAGCAGGTCAACGGCGCCAGTGCCGGCCTCTACGTGTTCCCGATCTGCGTGCTGTTCGTCTATCTGGTGCTGGCCGCGCAATATGGCAGCTGGACATTGCCGTTCGCGGTGATCCTGATCGTACCGATGTGTCTGTTCGCGGCCACTATCGGCGTGCGCATCATGGGCCAGGACGTCAACATCCTGACTCAGATCGGGTTCGTGGTGCTGGTCGGATTGGCCGCCAAGAACGCGATCCTGATCGTGGAGTTCGCCCGCGACATCGAGCTCGAGGGCAGGCCACGTCTCGAGGCGGTGATCGAGGCCTGCCGGCTCCGCCTGCGGCCGATCCTGATGACGTCGTTCGCCTTCATCCTCGGCGTGCTGCCGCTGGTGCTGTCGACCGGCTCGGGCTCCGAGATGCGGCAGGCGGTCGGCGTCGCCGTGTTCTTCGGCATGCTCGGCGTCACCCTGTTCGGCCTCGTCTTCACGCCGATCTTCTACATGGTGGTGCGCAACCTCGCGGAAGGAAAGAACGAGGGCAAGCCGAAGGAGCCCGCGGCGACCGTGGCGGGATAGCGGGCGAGCAAGCATTCCGCTGCAACGAGTCCTTCCCCGTCATCCTGAGGTGCGAGCGGAGCGAGCCTCGAAGGATGCACGGCCCGGCTGGTGGCCGTCGACCCTTCGAGACGCGCGTTCCGCGCTCCTCAGGGTGACGGGTCTAGGTTTCGTGCGAGGCCTCTAAGCCCATACTATTGGCTGAACCGAAATCGATGGGCAGGCGCGGGGTTATAAAATAATGTCGCGCCGATTTTTCCTGATGAGAAAACTGCTGGGAGAGCATAACAATGAAGTCGGGATTTTTGGCCGCCGTCGCGGCGTGCAGCCTGATGCTTGCGGCGCCGGCGATGGCCCAGGGTGTCAAGATCGGCATCCTGAACGACCAGTCGGGCGTCTACGCTGACTACGGCGGAAAGTACTCGGTCGAAGCCGCCAGGATGGCGATCGAGGATTTCGGCGGCGAGGTACTCGGCCAGAAGATCGAGATGATCACCGCCGACCACCAGAACAAGCCCGATCTCGCGACCGCGATCGCGCGGCGATGGTACGACACCGAGGGTGTTGACATGATCACCGAGCTGACGACGTCGTCGGTCGCGCTCGCGGTCCAGGAACTGTCCAACGAGAAGAAGAAGATCGACATCGTGGTGGGTGCGGCGACCTCGCGCATCACCGGCGATGCCTGCACGCCCTATGGCTTCCATTGGGCGTTTGACACGCGCGCGCTCGCCGTCGGCACCGGCAGCGCACTGGTGAAGGCGGGGGGCGACAGCTGGTTCTTCCTCACCGCCGACTATGCGTTCGGCTATGCGCTGGAAAAGGACACCAGCGAAATCGTGAAAGACACTGGCGGTAAGGTATTGGGCTCGGTTCGCGTGCCGCTCAACTCGTCGGACTTCTCCTCTTTCCTGCTGCAGGCACAGAGCTCGAAGGCCAAGGTCATCGGGCTCGCCAATGCCGGTCTCGACACGGTCAACTCGATCAAGCAGGCGGCTGAATTCGGCATCGTGAAGGGCGGTCAGAAGCTCGCCGGCCTGCTCATGGTGCTTTCGGACGTCCACGGTCTCGGGCTTGAGACCGCACAGGGGCTGGTCCTGACCGAGGGCTTCTACTGGGATCGCGATGACAAGACGCGTGCCTTTTCTGAACGCTTCTTCAAGCGCACGGGCCGCATGCCGAACATGATCCAGGCGGGTACCTATTCGGCGACCTTGAGCTATCTCAAGGCGGTCAAAGCCGCCGGCACGAAGGACTCCGACGCGGTGACCAAGAAGCTGAAGGAACTGCCGGTCGATGACGCCTTCGCGGAGGGCAAGGTGCTCGCGAACGGCCGCATGGTGCACGACATGTATCTGTTCGAGGTCAAGAAGCCGTCGGAATCGAAGAAGCCCTGGGACTATTACAAGCAGATCGCCGTGGTGCCCGGCGACAAGGCATTCTTCACCGCCAAGGAAAGCGGCTGCCCGCTGACCAAGTGACGCGGAGCTGCCGTATTACGCAACTCGCGATACAACATCACCGTCGTCCCTGCGAACGCAGGGACCCATAACCACCGCACCTGGTTGTTGCGACAGGCTGGGCCCCGGCCATCGCAAAACTGGACCCAGTGGTTATGGGTCCCGGGTCAAGCCCGGGACGACAGCGGAATGTGTGGCGGGCGACCGAACCCTCAATGCGCCAGCCGCCACGCCGCGCCGCCGATTGCGCCGACCCACAGGATGGTGGCCGCCAGGGCCTGGATGAAGAATCCCGGGCTGCGTTTCGCCACCGCCTCGCGATAGCCGATGAAGTAGACGATACGGCCGACGACCCAAAGTGCGCCGACGGCTGCGGCCGCGGCATCGCCGATGTAGATTGCGAACAGCCACAGCGACGGCAGGAAGATCGGGGTCCATTCCAGCGTGTTCATCTGGATCCGGTAGATGCGCTCGAAATCCGCATTGCCCGTGATCGCCGGCAGCTTGACCCCGTAGCGGATGCGGGCGCGCGCGACCTGGGTCGCGAGAAAGAGGTAAAGCGCGACCGCAAGGCACGTGACGATGGCCGTGTAGTGGTACATGTCAGGCGTTTCCTCTGGTTTCTGTTCGCCCCGATGTCATGACGGGGCAACGAGGCCCGCTGTGACAGGCGCAGTGCGTCCTTCGATCAGCATCTCAGTTTGAGTGTTTCGTCCAACCTTGAGCCTCCGCTCGGAACTTTTGGCCCGCCTCCGTCCACCGGCCGAATCGGGTGTTGATACTTTCCATCAAGCCAAATTCCGCAAGAGCCTCTATCGCGTGCTCCCCGGCAGACATTGATAGGCTGTCGACTTGGCCTTTGTGCTCATCGAGATACTGATCGACCATCTTCACCAGGGCGATCAGCAGTGTCTTCTCTTGGTCAGTCATACAGCCCTCCCTTGCGAAGTTTGCCGCTGGACGGCAGCCGGTCCGCGCGCGAAGCGCTAATATCCGGTCATCTCAAGATAGCCGATTCCGGCGTGGCTGCCTGAGAAGCGGATCGGGCCTTCCCAATAGGGGAAGCTGGTTCCCATCCAGGCCTTCGGATTGAGCGGCGCGGTCTCGACGGCAAGGCCGCGCGCGGGCAGCGCGACGCGCCATGATGTCGGCAGCTTGCGGCCGTCGATCTCGGTGGTTGCCGTCGGCGTGATGCTGTTGCCGTTCGCTGCGATCTCGGCCGAGCGGCCGTCCGGCGTGATCCAGTTGCCGAACAGGTTCTCGCGGCCATCCTTCTGGCGCAGCCGGTACAGCATCAGCTTTTCGTCGCTGGGCAGATGCAGCGAGAACCAGTCCCAGCCGGTCTGGTCGGCGGCGAGCGGCTGGCTGCTCCACTCACGATCCATCCAGGCCGCGCCTGTGACGTCGACAGGTTTGTCGTCGATCACGATGCGGCCGGATGCCTTGTAGAACGGCTGGCTGTAGTAATAGGAGGCCTGTCCGCGGTCCGACTTGCGGCTGTAGCCGTGGTCGCCTTGCAGCACCAGCGCGCGCTCGGCGTCGAGGCGGAGCGTGGTGCTGAAGTCGGCAGCGGAGGCCTTGAGTTCGAGCGGCGCGATGCGTTGCGGATCGAATGCATCGAGCCCGCGCAGCTCCCAGGCGTCGATCCAGGCGCGGAACGGCGCGGCCTCGACACCGGCCTCCCCGAGGCCGCCGCGCGCAAAGGTCTCGCTGAAGCGATGTGTGCCGGCGCTGGTGACTGCCGCGTGGCCCATCCAGAGTTGCTGGTTGGTCCAACCTTCGCTGGGGCCGCCCGGCTTCATCGCCTGGCGAAACAGCGTCCATTGCGCGCCATACGCCGCGCCGCCGGCATCGGACAGGTTCGCGGTCACGTACCACCATTCGATCCGGAATTCCGGGTGCGGGCCGTGATCGGCGGGGAACGTGAACGGCTTGCCCGGCGTGACGGCGGCAAAGCCCTCGGCGCTCTCGCCGAGCCCGGCGAAGCCCTGCGCAAAGCTCTTGCCACCCAGCGCCAGCGCCATTGCGCCGCCGGTGAAGGCGCGACGCGTGAGATCGGTGCTAGCGCTCATTGACGAAAGTCCGGATCAGGGTGGCCGGCTGCATGCGGGCCAGTCTAGCCACCGGCAGCGCAGCGGCACAGAGCGCCGCGGCCATCGCCACCGCAAGCAGCTCGATCAGCTGCAACGGGAACACGTGGAATGGCAGCCGCCAGCCGAACGCTTTCACATTGACGATCGCAAGCAGGCACCACGCCACCAGGAGGCCGAGCGGCAGCGCGAACAGCGCGGTGATCAGCGCGACCGCCATGGTCTTGAGCAGTTCGAGCGCCGCGAGCCGCCGCCGCGTTAGGCCGATCGCCCATAGCGGCGCGAGCTGCGGCAGCCGCGAATTGGCTAGCGTCAGCAGGCTGGTCAAAAGCGCGATGCCGGCGACGCCGAGCGTGAAGGCGTTGAGCGCCGCAGTGACCGAGAAGGTACGATTGAACACCCGCTTCGATTCCCGCTTCATCGTCGCCTGGTCGGCAACGTTGCGGTCGTCGAGGCCGAACTTCTCCTGCAACGCCGTGATCAGCGGCGCGATCTTGTCCGGTTCGACGCGGAGCCCGATCCGGGTCAGCGGCGTCTGCGGGAAGTGGCGCGTCAGCGCCGCGAAGTTGACCGCGATCTGGCCCTTGGGGTTGCCGTAATCGGCATAGATGCCGACGATCTCGAGCAGCCAGCTGCCGCCGGGGGCGGGCACCTCGATATGATCGCCGATCGCAAGCTTCATCCGCCGCGACAGTTGCTCGCTGACCAGGCCGGCGTCGCCGGGGCGCAGCCTGACCCAGGCATTCGCCGTGCTCTCGAGCAGCGGCCAGTTGTCGCGATAGGTCGTGTGGTCGGGCAGGCCGAGCACCTCGATCGGCGTGCCGCCGAGCTGGGTGTCGGCGCGGCCGCCGGGCAGGATGGCCTGAACCTCCGGACGATCGCGCAGCCAGGCCTTGATCTCCTTTGCCTGCTGATCGCTGGCGGCGCTGATGTAGACGTCGGCGGCGAGCCTTCCGTCGAGCCAGACCAGGAAGGTGCGGCTGAAGCTTTCCACCATGGTGCCGACGCCGACATTGACGGCCAGCGCGAGCAGCAGCGCCATCAGCGCCAGCGACAAGCCCGACAGTTGCTGGCGGCTGTCGGCCCAGAACCAGATGCCGACCGGTGCTCGCGCGCTGCGCTGGCCGAGCGCGAGCGCGATCTGCAGGATCATCGGCAGGATCAAGGCCGCGCCGAGCATCAGCGCGGCCAGCACGGCGAAGCCCGTGATCAGGGAATCGCCGAACTGAATGAGGGCCGCAGCGACCGCAAACACCGCGAGCGCCGCTGCGCTCTGCAACATCAGCCAGCGCCGCTGCGCCTGCTGCCAGGCCTGCGGCTGCGCCGTCGCCAGCACCGGCATCCGGATCGCCTTGGCGAGGCTCGCGGCAGCGGCGGCCAGCGCACCGAGAATGCTGATCGCGATGCCGGCAAACCACCAGACAGGCTTCAGTGAAAGCTGCCCGGGGATCTGCGCGCCGTAGAGCCCGCGCAGGGAGGCGGCGACATCGGGCAGCAAGGCCGCTGCGATGAAATAGCCGCAGACCAGGCCGATCAGGCCTGCGACCAGCGCCAGCGACACCAGCTCGATCACCAGCACGGTGTTGAGCATCCGCGCCGAGACCCCGCAGGCGCGCAGCGTCCGCAGCATCGGCAGCCGCTGCTCGAAGGCAAGTCCGATCGCGGAGTTGACGATGAACAGGCCGACGAAGAACGACAGCAGGCCGAATGCGGTGAGGTTGAGATGGAAACTGTCGGTCAGCCGTTCGAGATCGCTTTCCGCGCTCGGCTCGACCAGACGGAGTTTGTCACCCGCCACGCTTTCAAGCGTTGCATGCGGCGCTTTGGACTTGCCGACCAGCAGGCGCGATAGCTGGCCGGGTAGCTTCAAAATGTCCTGCGCGATGCCGATATCGACGATCAGCGCGCCGGGCGCGAGCTCCGCCTGCACCCGCAGCGGCGGCAGCGTGAGGCCATTCGCCTGTGGCCGGTCGCCGTCCTTGAGGCCGAGATCGCGCAGCGTTTCCGGCGCCACCAGCATCTCGCCCGGCGGCGTGACGAAGGATTGCAGCCTGCCGCGTCCGACCGCCGGCGCATTGCCGACCTCGGACGGCAGCGTCACCGGCTCGACGCCGAGCAGGCGGAAGCTGCGCCCGTCGATCTGGACGCGGCCCTCCAGCATCGGCGACACCGGCCAGCCGGCGCGGCGCAGGTCGACGAAAAGTTGTTGCGGGAAGGTCGCGCTGTCCTTGCCGACCAGAACAGCGGTGCGCGCGCCGCCGAAGGTTGCGGCCGCGCGGTCATAGGCGGTGCGGGCCTGCTGGTTCAGCGCCTGCACGCCGCTCCACAGCGCGGTCGCCGAGATCAGCCCGATCAGCAGCGTCGCAAGCTGCATCGGATGCCGCCGCCAGTGGCTGAGCAGCACGGCGAGGATCCAGAGCGGGCGCCTCACGCCACAACCCCGGCATGCAGGGTGACTTGGCGGTCGAGCGTCGCGGCGAGCCGCGCGCTGTGGGTGACCATCAGGAAGCCGCAGCCCGTGCGCACAACGAGATCGCGCGCCAGCCGCAGCACCTCATCGGCGGTGTCCTCATCGAGATTGCCGGTCGGCTCGTCGGCGAGCAGCAACAAAGGCTTCGGCGCCAGCGCGCGGCCGATCGCGACGCGCTGCTGCTGGCCGCCGGACAATTGCTCGGGATAACGCCTGAGCAGGTTTTTCAAGCCGAGGCGCTCGACCAACTCGTCATGCCAGGCGGCATCGTGCCGCCCGGCGATGCGCGACTGGAAGACGAGATTGTCCGCAACGGTCAGGCTCGGGATTAAATTGAACTGCTGGAACACGAGGCCCAGCCGGTCGCGGCGCAGCTCGGCGCGGCCGGCGTCGTTGAGTCCGGACACGATGAGGTCGGCGAGGGCGATCTCGCCGCTATCGGCGGCATCGAGCCCCGCGATCAGATGCAGCAGCGTGCTCTTGCCGCTGCCGGATTCGCCCGATAGCGCAACGCTCTCGCCGGTCGCGACAGTGAGATCGACGCCGCGGAGCACCGCGACGTCTTCACCGGCAGAGCGGTAACTCTTGGTCAGGCCGGTGACGCGAAGCACCGCGGCGGACTGGTCAGATGAAGCGATGGCCGTGCCTCATTGCGGCTTCTGGTATTTCAGGACGAACTCGTCGATCGGCACCGGCGCCTTGAAGACGGGAATGTCCTTCGGGTCCTCCGCATGATGCAGGAAATCGCCCTCGGCGACCAGCTTGAAGCCGGCGGCCTCGATCTCCTGCTTCAGGGTGCTCTCCTCGATCCGGTGCAGCGTCTTGGCGACGCTGGTGCCTTCGCCGGCCTTGGCCGAGTGGTCCGCGATCACGAGGTAGCCGCCCGGCTTGAGCGCGGCGAACATCTTCTTGTTCATCGCGGCGCGATCGACCGGCAGATAGCTGATGTCGTGGTAGAAAAAGAAGAAGGTGATCATGTCGAGGTTCTTCACCTCGGGCGGGATCGGGTCGTCATAGTCCCGCACCACGTGCACCACGTTCTTCATCGCAGGCGCCTTCGCCCGGTTGTCGAACTTGTCCTTGACGAAGCGTTCGAGCACGGTAGCCGAGTCCTGCGCGTAGATCTTACCCGATGGGGCGACGGTGCGCGCCAGCAATTCGGTGCTGTAGCCGGCGCTGGCTGCCATGTCGAGGACGGTCATGCCCGGCTTGACGCCGGCGAAGGCCAGCATCTTGGCCGGCTGGCGGCGCTGGTCGACCTGACGATCCGCATCGCTGCGATCGGGCGCGGCGACGATCGCCGCGTAGTCGAGACTTGCCGCGTCCTGCGCGCGGACTGCGGGCATTGCGAGCAGCGTAGCGGACGCGAGCGCAGCGCAGGCTGCTGCGCGGAGGATCAATCTGTTCATGAAATAGCCCCGGCTTTTCGTTGGCCCCGAACATAGCAGGGCGGCCATGACAGTTCACCGCTTCAACTGGCGCGCCGACGCGATCGTGATCGGCCGGTAGCAGCGCGTGGGGAGCGCCGGGCCCCGAGGAAATGCGGTGTTGCGTTGCGCGGCGAGGCGTGGCTAGCATCGCCTGACGGGGCCGATCTTACGAAGCCAAAAAACGAAATGACGGGGAGCCAGACATGACGACGCAACCGACGCCCAAGGGGTCAACGGGGACGCCCAAAGGCGCCTGGCAGATCACCTTCCTTCTCTTCCTATTCATGGTGGTGAACTTTGCGGACAAGATCGTGGTCGGTCTGGCCGGCGTCCCGATCAAGAAGGATCTGGGTCTCACGCCGGAGCAGTTCGGCACCCTCGGATCGTCGTTCTTCTATTTGTTCTCGATCTCGGCGATCGTGATCGGCTTCGTCGCCAACCGCGCGTCGACGCGTTGGATTCTGCTGATCCTGGCGCTTATCTGGGCGGTGACGCAGTTTCCGATGGTCGGGACTGTCGACTTCACGACGCTGGTGATCTGTCGCATCATCCTCGGCGCCGGCGAAGGACCGGCGGCGGCGGTTGCCATTCATGCGATCTACAAGTGGTTCCCCGACGAGAAGCGCACGCTGCCGACCGCGATCCTGTCGCAAGGCTCGGCGTTCGGCGTGATCCTGACGATGCCTGCGCTGGGCTGGGTCATCAACGCTTATAGCTGGCATCTCGCTTTCGGCGTGCTCGGTGTGGTCAGCCTGCTCTGGGCCGTCGCCTGGTTTGCGCTCGGCAAGGAAGGGCCGCTGGCGTCGACGTCAGCTGTCGTCGCCGACGAGCAACGGATCCCCTACTGGAGGCTCTTGACGTCGCGCACCTTCATCGGCTGCGTTGCCGCGACCTTCGGCGCCTATTGGGCGCTGTCGCTCGGGCTCACCTGGTTCACGTCGTTCATTATCGAAGGGCTGGGCTACACCCAGAAGCAGGCCAATTTCATCTCGATCCTGCCGTGGGTCTTCGGCGCGGTTGTCGTGATCCTGTCCGGCTGGATCTCGCAGCTGATGCTGGCGCGCGGCTTCACCACGCGTGGCGCGCGCGGCGTTCTCGGTTCGGTGCCCTTGATCGTCGGCGGCTGCATTCTCGCCACGCTGCCCTACGTTCCGACCGGCTGGCTGATGCCGCTGCTGGTGATCGGCTCCGGCCTGTGCGGCGCGATCTATGTGGTGTGCCCGGCGATGCTCGGCGAGTTTACGCCGGTGTCGCAGCGCGGCGCGATGATCGCGATCTATGGTGCGCTGTACACGTTGTCGGGCATTCTGGCGCCGCAGGTGATGGGCAATGTGATCCAGCACGCGACCACGCCGATGGCCGGCTATATGAGCGGCTTCACCATCAACGCCGCGATCATGGTGGGATCGGGCGTGCTCGGCTTGCTGCTGCTGTGGCCGAACACCGAGCGCGCAAGGCTGGCCGGGACATCGCAGCCCGCGGGTGCGATCAAGGGCGCGATGTCGCCGACGTAGGGTACGCCCCTTAGGAACTCGCTCCACTTTGCCTCTCCCACAAGGGGAGAGGCGGCAGTGCCCGTAGCCCGGATGAAGCGCAGCGTAATCCGGGGCAACTCGATCCGCGGATGGACCTGTCCCGGATTGCGCTTCGCTTCATCCGGGCTACATGCTCGTCGGAGCGGAGCGCTCAGTTCAAACCTTGCGCGCCGCGCACCAGCCGGCCCGGCCGCGCGCCGGTGGCCTTGCCTGCGCGCTGGGTCACGACGCCCGACACGATGGTGGCGTCGTAGCCGTCGACCTGCTGCAACAGACGCCGGCCGCCGACCGGGAGGTCGTAATGCACCTTCGGCGGATGCAGATGCAGCCGGTCGTAATCGATCACGTTGACGTCGGCCTTGAAGCCCGGCGCGATCACGCCGCGATCGGTGAGGCCGACCGACAGCGCGGTCTTGCGCGACTGCGCCGCGATCACGAACGGGATCGAGAGTTTTTCGCCGCGGCTGCGGTCGCGCGTCCAGTGCGTCAGCAGATACGTCGGGAAGCTGGCGTCGCAGATGATGCCGCAATGTGCGCCGCCGTCGGACAGGCCGGGCACCGCGCTGGGCTCGCGCAGCATCTCGTGCACGGCATCGAGATTGCCGTCGGCGTAATTCAGGAACGGCACATAGAGCATGCCGCGGCCTTCGTCGGTCAGCATCGCATCATAGGCGAGCTCTTCCGGCTGGCGGCCCTGGCGGCGCGCCTGCGGGCCGAGCGCGTTCTCCGGCGGCTGCTCATAGTCCGGCGGATTACCCAGGAGGTACATCTTGTCGTAGTTCGGCCGGAAGAACAGCGGATCGTCGGTTGCGGTTGCGCTCTCGCTCAGGATCGCGGCGCGCACCTCGGGCCGGCGCAGATGCTTGAGCCGCTCGGGCAGCGGCAATTTGGCGATCTCGCGATAGCTCGGATGAGTCTGGAACGGGTTGCGCGACAATTCCAGCCCGAGCAGCAGCCCGACCGGGCGCGCCGCGATCTGGGTCGTGATCGACAGGCCGCGGGAGGCGGCTTCATTGATGGTGTCCATCGTCTGCCGCCAGCGCCGCGGCGCCTTGTCGGCTTGCGCGACGGAGAACGAGATCGGGCATTTGGTGTTCTCGGCGACCCGCAGCATCATCGGCAGGTCTTCGTGCACGGTGCTCTGGTCGAGCACGAATTGCAGCACGCTGCGGCCGACGCCGTGCATCGCGCCGGCGATCGCGGTCAACTCATCCTCGCCCGCTTTCAGCGTCGGCGTGTAGTCGCCAGTCGAGGTGCGGTGGTTGAGCGTGCGCGAGGTCGAGAAGCCCAGCGCGCCCGCACGCACCGCATCACCGGCGAGCGCCGCCATCGCCTTGTTGTCCTCCACCGTTGCGGGATCGCGGCGCGCGCCGCGCTCGCCCATCACATAGACGCGGAGCGCTGCGTGCGGCAGCTGCGCGCCGATATCCATGTCGAAGCTACGTTTGGACAGCCACTCCATGTAGTCGGGGAAGCTCTCCCACGCCCAGGGAATGCCGGCGCTCAGCACCGGCTCCGGGATGTCCTCGACGCCCTCCATCAGCTGGATCAGCCTGCCGTGGTCGCTCGGCCGGCACGGCGCAAAGCCGACGCCGCAATTGCCCATGATCGCCGTGGTGACGCCGTTCTGCGACGACGGCGTGATGTCCTGGCTCCAGGTCACCTGGCCATCGTAATGGGTGTGGACGTCGACGAAGCCGGGCGCCACCAGTTTGCCGCGGGCGTCGATCTCTTCCTTGCCTTTCGCTGCGACCTTGCCGACTTCGGTGATCTCGCCGCCTGAGATCGCGACATCGGCCTCATAGAGGTCGCCGCCCTTGCCGTCGGCGATGTTGCCGCCGCGGATCACGAGGTCTGGGGTCGAGGTCATAGCGTTTCATCCCGAGGCTGTTCTTGGTTGTCCGGCATCATGGGTGAGCCCTTGATGCTGTCAACCATCGGCGGTGAAGCTCTGGAATGCGCTGGCAGCGATTTTGCCAGCGAGGAAAGCATGATCCGGAAAAGTGCGAAGCGGTTTTCCGAGAAGATCATGCTCAAACAAGGAACTAGAGCGCGATGACGATTCAGCTCCATTCTCATCTCATCGCGCTTTAGCGTTGCGCCCGGCGGAAATTTGTTCCGCCGGGCAAGCGCAGCGGCGAACCTATCGCGCGCCGAAGAAAACTGTCTTCTGGGTCTCTTCGGCCTGCGACCTGGCGCGCACCCGCATCAAATCCTTCCAGCCGATATAGCCGACCAGGCGCTGATCCTCACGCGAGATGACAGGCAGATGCGAGACGTTGACCTGCATCAGGCGGTCGGCGAGCCGGTCGAGATATTCGTCGGGATGGGCGACGGTGATCTTGTTCCCCGCGAGCAGCTGCTTCAGCGTCGCGGTGCGATGCTTGCCGGCGCGGCGCCAGCGCAGCACGGACGGCGGATCGATCACCCCGAGCACGTGATGGTTGGCGTCGACGACGGGGAAGCTCGGGTGATTGGTTTTGAGGTTGGTCAGGAAGGCTGCCGCGCCATGCAGAGTCATGGTGTGCGGCGGGCTTCCCTCGCCCTTGGCTAGCGCAGTAGCCACAAACAACTTGACCGGGTAATTTTAGATAAAATGCGAGGCTAATGCACGCTGCGATACGACGGTATGCCTTGCCATTGTCATGAAACCTTCATAGACCATCCCGGGGGCAATATCATTGAGTGAACGGCAGCCGGTCGTGATCGATGCGGGCAATGCCATTGCCGTCAGGCATGGCGATCAGGCGGAAGTCGAACTCAAGCTGCTTGCGCCGCAAGGAAGCCTTGAGAAGCTGCGCGAGGCACCCTGCATCGTGCAGCATGCGCGCAATCGCGGCGCCTTTCATCGGCTAGAAACGGTGTATTACGACACGCCGGAGCGTCTGCTGTTTCAGCATGGCATGTCGCTGCGCGTGCGACGCAGCGGCAAGAACTTCATCCAGACGTTGAAACTTGCCCCCAATCCCGCGCAGCCTCTGATGCGACGCCAATGGGAAACGCCGGTTGACGGCATCGTCCCTGATCTGAGGCTGCTCCCCGCCGACGAGGTCGGCGATCTCGTGGCGGCGCTGAGCAACGACGCGCTGGTAGCGGTTTTCGCGACCAAGGTACGCCGGCACGCGCGGCAGCTCGATCTGCCCGATGCATCGGTTGAAGTCGCTTTCGACGAGGGAACGATCGAGGCCGATGCGCGTCAGGAAGTCCTGTCCGAAATCGAGCTTGAACTGAAGAGCGGCAATGCCGCTGTCCTGTTCGACCTGGGAACGCAGTTGCTCGATGCTGCGCCGTTGCAGATCGGCACACGCAGCAAGGCGGAACGCGGCTATGCGCTCGCGTTCGATGCCGCGCCATCGGCAGCGAAGGCCGAGTTGTCGGGCATCACCGCGGAGCTCGCGGTCGACGACGTCATCGCATTGCTGGTGGGTTCCTGCTGGCATCATCTTTTGAAGAATCACGCGGTGGCCGAGCAGGGATCGGACCCCGAAGGCGTGCACCAGATGCGCGTGGCCTTGCGGCGCTTGCGGACGATCTGTGCGCTGTTCCGGCGCGACATTCCATCGCCGGCATTTCTGGCGGTCAACAGCGAAGCAAAATGGCTGATGCGCCAACTCGGCCAGGCCCGGGATTGGGACGTTTTCGCCGAAACGACGATCACCCGCCTGGTCAGTGCGGTTCCGGACATCGACCTGGATGCTCTCCGCAAGGCGGTCGAGCAGCGTCAGAAGTCAAGCTACGGTAACTTGCAAGGCGTTCTGGCCGATCCCCGATGCAGCCGCTTCCTGCTCTCCCTTGGGCAGCTGGTGGAGCGCCGCAGCTGGCGCAACGAGATCGACAGCGAAGCGCTGGCGATCTTGTCGCAGCCCATGCCGGTGCTTGCCGATCAAATCCTGGAACGGCTGCATCGCAAGACGTTGAAGCGTGGTGCGCGCTTCCGGCGGCTCGATATCCACGCGCAGCACAATCTCAGGATCAACCTCAAGAAGTTGCGTTATGCGGCGGAGTTCTTCCTGCCGCTCTATGCCGCCCACGCGCCGGCGAAGCGCTACGTGAAGCGGCTCGCCGGGCTGCAGGCCAGTCTCGGGCGGGTGTGCGACATCGGAAGCACGCGCGTGCTGCTCCATACGATCGCGCAGGACGACCGGCCTGAGCTTCATCTCGGTATCGGCGCGATGGCCGGCTGGCTGGCCCGCGATCAGATCGCGGTTGCGAAAGCGCTGCGCAAGAGCTGGCGGCGGTTCAAGACAACGCCGGCATTCTGGGGCCGGTGAGTCCTGCTGCGGCAGCCGCTCCGCGCGGTTTGCCGCTAACGGGGCTGCGGCTGGACTGCAACCGCGGAGGCTTGCGGCTTGCGCTCGGTGACCAGCGCGAGCAGCACGGTCAGCACCATGAAGCCGACCGAGGCGCCGAACACCCAATGCGGCATGTGCTGGTCCATGATCCAGCCGAACAGCAGCGGGCTGACGATGCCGCCGAAATTGAAGCCGGTGGAGACGATGCCGAAGGCGCGGCCGGCAGCACCGGGAGGCGCCGCGTTGCGCACCATCATGTCGCGGGACGGCGCGATCACGCCGCCGAGGAATCCGGCGAGCCCCATCGCGAGCGTCAGCGCCACCGGCGGCAGGTTCAGCAGCGCGATCAGCAACACCAGCACGGCGTTGACCGCGAAGCAGGCCGCGGCGAGCTGGCTGTGGCGATGGGTCCAGTCGGCGAGATAGCCGCCGGCGAGCACGCCTGCGGCGCTGGCGCCGAGGAATGCGGTCAGCGCGATGTTGGCGGTGGAGAACGACGCGCCGTAACCGCCCATCAGCGCGACCACGCCGAAATTGTTGATGCCCGAGGTCGACAGGCTGAGCAGCGTGAAGAAGGCCGTCAGCACCATCAGCGCCGGCGTGATCACGCTGGCCTTCTGCGCGGTGTCGTCCTTCGGCTTGTTCTTGTTGGCGCCGGCATCGGGAATCCCGAGCACGATCAGGAACAGCGCCACCAGCGGGCCGACCGCGCCGGCGACGATCAGCGCGCCGAGGCCGCCGATCGAGGCGACGAGTGCCGCCATGATCGCAGGCGCCACCGCACCGCCGAGGAAGCCGGCAAAGGTGTGGATCGAGAAGGCGCGACCCATCCGCGCCTCGTCCATATGGGCCGAGAGGATCGCGTAGTCGGCCGGATGATAGACGCTGTTGGCGAGGCCGAGCAGCACGGCACAGACGATCAGCGAGGTGTAGCTGAGATGCAGGCCGAGCCCGATCAGCGCACAGCCGCCGATGGTGAGCCCGATCAGGAGGATCTTGCGTGCGCCGATATGGTCGGCGAGATAGCCGATCGGCGCCTGGGTCAGGCCGGAGACCACCGCGAACACCGTCAGCGCCAGGCCGAGTTCGACATAGCCGACGCCGAGTTGCTGCTTCAGGAACGGGAACAGCATCGGCAGCACGAAGATATGGAAATGGCTGACCCAATGGGCGACCGAGATCCCGGTCAGGGTGCGCACTGCGCTGTCGGCTCTCGCTTGCTGCGGTGCGGCCAGAATGTCGACCATTTCAGGAACAACCCGTTCTTCCAGAGCGTTTTCGAGCGAAGTGGGCACCGGTTCGCGTGAAGAAAACGCGTCAAACAAAAAGGAATACCCGGCGAGGGCCCGCCAAAAATAGAGACTGGCCGCTAATTGTCCATGAACGCAGGCGCATGGCTGCCCCCGGCGCGGACGTGCCGGATCGACACATGCGGCATTAAAGGCGGCGACAAAGTGCGGCGGCGCGGTGATGATCGGTCATGGTCGACGCCAAAAAGCAGCTCAAGGTGCTTGTGTCAGAGGGCTCCAGCACCTCGGGCCGCGAGGCGATCACGATCCTGGGGTTGGCCGGCCATCACGTCGAGGTCTTCGATCCCTCGCGCTGGTGCCTGGCGCGCTATTCGCGCTTTGTCCGCAAATATCACCATTGTCCGCCGCTGCGGTCGGATCCGGCCGGCCTCCTGCGCTTCGTCGAGCGGCTATTGGCGTCGCAGCATTTCGACGTGCTGCTGCCGACCCACGAGCAGGGATTCCTGTTCGCCCGCGCCGCGGCGCGGCTGACGCCACGTATCGGCCTGGCGCTGCCGGAGTTCGCCTCCTATCGCGCCGTGCACAGCAAGGCCGGCTTCAGCCGCCTGCTCGACCAGCTCGGCCTGCCGCAGCCGCCGACCCGGATCGTGAACTCCGCCGAGGAGCTGCGCGACGGCCTGCGGTTTCCCTCCGTGGTCAAGACGTCGGTCGGCACCGCAAGTCGCGGCGTCTGGTTCGTGCGCGACGCCAACGATCTCAATCGCGCGCTCTACGATCTGGAATCATCCGGTGATTTTGCCGGCGAGGTGCTGGCGCAGGATCTCATCACCGGCACGGTCGAGAAAGCCCAGTCGGTGTTCTGCTGCGGCAAGCTGCTCGGCTTCCACGCCTACCGGCAGATCGCGGCCGGCATCGGCGGCGGCGAGGCGATCAAGGAAAGCGTGAGCCGGCCGGCGATCCGCGCCTGTGTCGAGGCGATCGGCGCGCATCTCGGCTGGCACGGTGCGCTCTCGGTCGACGTCATCATGCCGCTCGACAGCGCGACGCCGCTCCTGATCGACTGCAACCCGCGGCTGGTCGAGCCCATGAATGCGTATCAGTCGGGCATCGATCTGGTCGGCCTCCTGCTGCGCGTTTCTCTTGGCCAGACGCCGGCGCCGCTGGCCGAGAGCCGCGCCGGGGTGCGGACTCATCTCGCTATGCAGGCACTGCTCGGCAGCGCGTCGCGCGACGGCACCCGCCGCGACCTGATCAGGGAATGCGGCCGGATCGCCGCGGGTGAAGGCCTCTATCGGGGTAGCACTGAGGAATTGACGCCGGTGCGGCTCGATTGGCTCAGTGCCGTGCCGCTGGCGATGACCACCGCACTGCTGCTGGCATCGCCTCCGATCGCCTCATCGCTGGCCCGCGGCGGCTTTGGCGCGCATCTGCTCGATCGCGGGAGTATTGCAAAGATCGAGAGCGAGGATTTTTTACACGATCTCTCAACACGTCGTCCCGGCGAAAGCCGGGACCCATAACCACCAGCGGTGATTATTGCGACGCGCTGGGGCCACAGCGCGCTTCAACAATTCAATCCTGTGGTTATGGGTCCCGGCTTTCGCCGGGACGACGGCGACTTAAATTGCGCTCGTCCTACAACGGCTCGTCATCATTGCCGTAGCGATCGAGCTTCGGCGTAGCGATGTCGCCATCCTCGTAATATTCGTCGTCTTGCCTTGATGCGGGCGGCGGAGGTGCCTTTGCCTTGTCGTCGGTCGTCTCTTTGCTCTTGGCGCCGCCCTTGCTCGTCTTTCCGGCCTTGGCCATGCGTTTCCCCTGCGCGGGTCAAATCAGCTGCCGGAATTCTAGCCAGTTTCGTGGCGCTTGTAACGTGAGGAGACGATGCGGCGGAGTCGCACCCCGCCGCGCTGAACCGCTTAGAACGTCGCACCCGCCTTGACCATGTAGGTGCGGCCGGGCAGCGGATAGGCCGAGAAGCGGCCCGCCGTAAACGAGCTCGCGATGGCGTAGTCGTAGTAGAGCGCGTTGAACAGGTTGTTCACGCTGAGCGACCAGAAGAAGTGGTCAACCTGTCCGCTCAGCTTGATGTCGGCGGTGGCGTTGCCGGGAATTTTGCTCTGGGTGTTGGCCTGGTCGTTGTCCATGATGCGCGCGCTCCAGGCCCGCACCGTGGCGTCGAACACCAGATAGTTCTGCCAGATGTTCCAGGTCACGCCGAGATTGCCGGTATAGCGCGACACCAGCGGCACGTCGTTGCCGGCCCAGATGCCTTCGCGAAACACCGCACGGGTGATCGCCATGCCGCCGCGCAGGGTGACGCTGTCGCTGACCTTCAGCGATGCGCTGGTCTCGCTGCCATAGCGGCGGGTGGGGTCGAGGTTGACGTTGTAGAACAGCGCCGGGTTGAAATGGATCTCGTTCTCGAGATCCATCAGATAGACGCTGGTCTGGACCTGAAACAGATTGGTCCTGACCCGGAAGCCGCCCTCGACGTCCTGCGATGTCTGGGTCATGAGCTGAAAGTTCTGCGGGATCGGCGCGAACGTCACCGGATCGAACGACGGCCCCGACGCGACGCGCTCGTCGACATCGGGCGTGCGGAAGGCGCGCGCCGCGCGGCCGAACACGGAGAAAGTGTCGGTGAAGCGATGCTCGACGCCGACATGCAACGCGTATTGCGTCTCGTTGCTGTCGAGCGGTGCGGCCTGGGTGTCGAAGGCGAATGGCGCATTCGGATCGTAGCGATCGCGTGCCGAGACGCTCGTGTTCTGCACACGCGCGCCGTAGGAGAAGTCGGTGGTCGGCAGCAGGCCGAGCGTGTGCTGCCAATAGCCGGCCACGCTCTGCTGCTTGATGTTGTAGATGTGGTAGGGGTCGACGCCCTGATAGGCGCCGCGCGCCTCACGGAAGGTCGAATCGTAATAGTCGATGCCGGTCAGGATCGTGGACGGCATTCCCAGCATGACGTTCTTGACGCTGAGCCGCGGCGTCAGCGACCAGGTCTGCAGCGCTGCGTCATTGTAGGTCGAGGCGAAGCTGATGGTCGGCACCGTGCCGAAGAAGCCGCTCTGCGTCTCACGCTGGCGCCAGCCGCCGTCGACGATCAGGTCGACGCCGTTCACCAGCGTTTTGGTGAAGCCGGTGGTGACGCTCGCTGTCTGCTGGTTGGCATAGTCGAACGGCGTGGCCGCGCCGCGGCGATCGGTGAGCAGCTCATTGACGCCGATCGACGGATCGACCAACCGTCCGCCGGGCAGGCCGAGCTTCTGGTCGCTGCCGGTGACGGTGAGGAAGGCCGTGAGATCTGATGTCGTGTAGTTGACGTTGCCGACGGCATTGCGCTGGTCGAGAGCATTGTTGACGCGGTAGCCGTCGGACTTGATGCCGTTGCCGTAGAACGAGGTCGACCACGGTCCTGAATTCAGCGCCGCAGAGACCGCGGCCATGCGGGTGTTGAACGAGCCGTATCCGGCCTCGGCGCGCATCGTGGCGGGCGGACCGCCGGCGCCGGTCTTCGTGATGATGTTGACGACGCCGCCGACCGCGTTGTCGCCGTAGAGCACCGCGCCGCTGTTGCCGCGCGTGATCTCGATCCGCTCGATCGAATCGAGCGGGATCGTGGTGAGATCGAAGCCGGCCTTGTCGACGTCGTTGAGACGGCGGCCATTGAGCAGGAACAGGGTGTTGTCGGTGGCGAACGCGCCGAAACCGCGCAGGTCGACCGAGGTCTTGGCGCCGTTCGGCCCACCGTAGAGTGATTGCAGCTGCACGCCGGGCACCTGCGCCAGGATCTCCGGCAGCGATTGCGATGGCGAATGCGCGATGTCGTCGGCCGTGATCACGGTCGATGACGAGCCGACGATGCCGGCGAACTGGCGGCCGCCGCCGGTGCCGCCCGTTCCGGTGGCTACACCGGCCGCTGTCGTGTTCGATCCTGCTCCGCTGCCCGCATTGTCGCCTTGCGTGGTGCCCGGCGCCGGCGCTTCGTCGGCAGCCGGTTTGGCGCGCGTAAAATTCTGGTCGCCCGGCTTGGTGACTTCGATCGCCGGCAGCTGATCGGGAGCGGGCGCCTGCTGCGCCCGTGCGGCAGAGGCAAGAATGGCAGGCACGATCATCGTCGACGCGAGCAGAAGCGCGCGCCGCCGATCGGATAGGATGGAGAACATAAGCGAGACCTCGGTAACGTCAGTGGCACGTCACCGCGAAGCAGTCTCACCATCGTGCTTGCAGCATCAGGTGAAGCTCATGCCTGTACTCCCCGACCGGCATCCTCGCGTGTGACCACGGCTGACGGCAGGTCTCCTGGCTCGCGGATCGTTACCCTTCGTCGCCTTCCCAGGACCGAGATTCCCAGTGGCTTGTGACGAAGGATTCACCGCTTACAGTTGCGGGGGCAGCCGCGGCGTAGGAGAGGTTTCCCGGCACCGCATTCCCTTTTCATCTCATGAAAGAACCGTCATGGTCATCTAGGGTTCGGCCGGGCGGCAAAGTCAATCCGGCGGAAGCGGGCAATGGCGAGGTGGCCACGGTTTTTGTCGAGTGTCGCTTGTCTGCCACGGCGATCGCTGTAAGAGCATGGATCCAATGAGCGTGCAGGATTTTGCCTTGGCGGCCGAGGTCGCGGCGCGGCGCCGGTGGGGCGCCACCGCGGCGCTGCTCGCGCTCGTGGTCCTGCTGCTGGTGCTCTCTCTCGGCATCGGGCCGGTGCGGCTGTCTCCGCTCGCGGTGATCGAGGCCCTGTTCGGCGGCGGCAGCGACGTGGCGCAGGTGATCGTGCGCGAGATCCGCCTGCCGCGCACCATTCTGGCGTTCGCGATCGGCGGTATTCTCGGGCTGTCGGGCGCGGCGTTGCAGGGCCTGCTGCGCAATCCGCTGGCCTCACCGTCGCTGTTCGGCGCGCCGCAATCGGCGGCATTCGGCGCGGTGCTGGTGATCGCGCTCGGCCTGGCCGACGTGCGCTCCTACGCGCTGCCGGTGGTGGCGATCATCGCCGCGTTCGGCTCGGTGTTCGCGCTGCTCGCGATCGCCGGCCGCAATGCCGGGCTGTTGATCCTGATCCTCGCCGGGCTTGCGATATCGAGCTTCGCGGGTGCCGCGACGGCGCTGGTGATGAACCTTTCCAGCAATCCCTTCGTGGTGCTGGAGATCGCGTTCTGGCTGCTCGGCTCACTGGAGGACCGCAGCTTTCAGCACGTGGCGCTGGCGTTGCCCTTCATCATCGCAGGCGCTGCCATCCTGCTCAGCCAGGCGAGTGCCTTTCGCGCACTAACGCTCGGCGAGGAAGCGGCGCAGAGCCTCGGCGTCGATGTCGGACGGCTGCGGCTCTTCGTGATCACGGGCGTGGCGCTTGGTGTCGGCGGCGCGGTCGCGGTGACCGGCACGATCGGCTTCATCGGCCTCGTCGCGCCGCATCTGATGCGCCCGGTGATCGGTCATGATCCCGCCCGGCTGCTGGTGCCGAGTGCGCTCACGGGCTCGGCGCTGCTGCTCGCCGCCGATATCGCGGTGCGCATCATCCCCTCAACCTCGGACATCAAGGTGGGCGTGCTGACCTCGATCATCGGCGTGCCGTTCTTCCTCTATCTGATCATGCGCGAACGCCGCGCGCTCGGCGGAGGCGTGGCATGACGCTGCTCTCCGCCACCGCGCTCAATGCGTTGCTTGGCAGCCGTAGGGTGCTGCGCGATGTCTCGCTGTCGCTGGCAGCAGGCCATCTGGTGGCGCTGGTCGGGCCGAACGGTGCCGGCAAGACCACGCTGCTGCGCGCACTGGCCGGGTTGATTCCGTCCGATGGCGAGATCCGGATCGGTGGCGATGCGCTGGCGTCGCTGCCCTTGCGCGAACGGGCAAAACGTTTCGCTTACCTGCCGCAGGGACACCTGGTGCACTGGCCGCTGCCGGCGCGCGATATCGTGGCGCTCGGCCGCTATCCGCACGGGGCGACAGACCCGGCAAGGCTGTCACCGAAGGACATGGAGGCGGTGCTGCGGGCGATGCAGGCGGTCGACGTCACGGAGTTCAGCGATCGCCGCGTCACCGAGCTCTCAGGCGGCGAGCGCAGCCGCGTCGCGCTGGCCCGGGTGCTCGCGGTGGAGGCGCCGGTGATTTTGGCGGACGAGCCGACCGCCTCGCTCGATCCGCGCCACCAGATCGATGTGATGCAGAAGCTGCGCAATGTCGCCGACACCGGCGTGCTGGTTATCGTGGTAACGCATGATCTCGGGCTTGCTGCACGGTTTGCCGATCACGTGCTGGTGCTGTCGGAGGGACGGCTCGCGGCGCAGGGCACGCCTGATGCGGCGTTGTCGGAGAGTGTTCTGGCGAGCGTGTTCCGCGTCAGCGCCTATCGCGCGGAGTTTCAGCGCGAGGCCGTCATCGTGCCGTGGGCGGATGTCTGATGAGGGTGCGGCATCTCCGCGAGCTCTGTTCACCTCTCCCGCTTGCGGGGGAGCATAGGCCGCCTTCGGCGGCCGTCCTTGAAGGACGCCGAAGCGAAGCTTCGGCTACGGCGTTCGAAGAGCGCGGCGGGTGGGGGCTCTCTCCACCTAAAGAGTGTT
>NZ_VKHP01001302.1 GCF_010811875.1 Bradyrhizobium uaiense | reverse complement strand
TGACCCACAGCGTCCCGGAATAATCCACATAGACGTCGATGTTGTTGGCCGCGAGTGCCTGGAAAATCACGCTGGAGCCGAGGCCCTCGCGCGTCGAGGCCTGCAATCCCGCCGCCTGCAGCCGCTGCTCGATCAGCGCGGAGAGCACATATTGCTCGGCAAACGTTTTGGCGCCGACGACGTAGGTCGACGGCGCCCGTGC
>NZ_VKHP01001301.1 GCF_010811875.1 Bradyrhizobium uaiense | reverse complement strand
TCCGGGAGATCGCGCCAGGGAGACCCCGTACGCACGATCCACAGCACTCCTTCAACGAACATTCGGTTGTCGCGCCCGGTCGAGCCCTTCTGATCGGGGCGCCCTATGATCAACGGCGCCATCCGCTTCCACGCCGCGTCGCTCAATACCAAACGGTCCATCACACCCAAGACGGCCTCCCCAAAAGCAGCCTTGAATCTGA
>NZ_VKHP01001300.1 GCF_010811875.1 Bradyrhizobium uaiense | reverse complement strand
ACTAGCGCATACATAGAACAATGGCAGCGAGAGTGACGACGGCCCGGTAATTCCGGGCCGTTTTTTCGAAGCGGGGTGCGACACGTCGGAACTGCTTGAGCTTTGAGAAGCAGCATTCGACGAGATGACGCTGGGCGGAGAGATGCTTGTCGAGGGGGTATTTGAGCGCGCGTGACGGGTTGTTGGGAATGACGGCGAGCGCG
>NZ_VKHP01001299.1 GCF_010811875.1 Bradyrhizobium uaiense | reverse complement strand
GTTTACGGCCTATACGATCTACGATCCGCTGGTGGCCTGGGAGATGGACGTTGCCGACCGGCCGGGCAAACTGGTGCCGGGCCTTGCAACTGAATGGAAGGTCGACGACACCGACAAGACCAAGTGGCGCTTCACCCTGCGCAGGAACGTGAAATTCCACGACGGTAGCGACTTCAACGCCGATGCCGTGATCTGGAATCTCG
>NZ_VKHP01001298.1 GCF_010811875.1 Bradyrhizobium uaiense | reverse complement strand
CGCGACAACCGAATGTTCGTTGAAGGAGTGCTGTGGATCGTGCGTACGGGGTCTCCCTGGCGCGATCTCCCGGAGGTCTTCGGCGATTGGAACAGCGTGTTCCGGCGCTTCAGCCGATGGAGCATCAAGGGTGTTTGGTGGCGGATCTTCGAGGCGATGTCCGATGATCCGGACTTCGAATATCTGATCGTCGATTCCACCATC
>NZ_VKHP01001297.1 GCF_010811875.1 Bradyrhizobium uaiense | reverse complement strand
TGATGAGTGCGAAGAAGCGTTCGACCTGGTTGAGCCAGGAGGCGTAGGTTGGCGTGAAGTGAATGTGCCCACGCGGGCGTCGGGCGAGCCAGGTCCTGACCTTGGGATGCTTGTGGGTGGCGTAGTTGTCGACGACGAGATGGATGTCCAGTTGAGGCGGCACGTTAGCTTCGATGTGACGCAGGAAGGCGAGGAACTCCTGGT
>NZ_VKHP01001296.1 GCF_010811875.1 Bradyrhizobium uaiense | reverse complement strand
GCGGACTGGCTTGGGCCGTCGGCATCCCTCGGCACCTGAAGGTGTATCCGGTCGATGTGAAGCTCATTTGGCCGATCACCAAAGTCCGCGGGAAACCACGAAAGCACCACGTGCCCGATATCTTATCAATTGCAGCAGAACACATGCTGGCCAGCGCCAAATGGAAAGCCGTGAGCTGGCGCAGCGGGACGAAAGGTCGGCTGA
>NZ_VKHP01001295.1 GCF_010811875.1 Bradyrhizobium uaiense | reverse complement strand
GCGGGCTGGCCTGGGCTGTCGGCATCCCTCGGCACCTGAAGGTGTATCCGGTCGATGTGAAGCTCATTTGGCCGATTACCAAAGTCCGCGGGAAACCACGAAAGCACCACGTGCCCGATATCTTATCGATTGCGGCAGAACAAATGCTGGCCAGTGCCAAATGGAAAACCGTGAGTTGGCGCAGCGGGACCAAAGGTCGGTTGA
>NZ_VKHP01001294.1 GCF_010811875.1 Bradyrhizobium uaiense | reverse complement strand
TTTCGGGCGGCACGGTGAACGTGTCGTCGGGAGGCGCGATCGACCACACGACCGTCAGCAGTGGCGGCATGTTGAATGTCCTGTCCGGCGCGACTGCCCACAATGTCAGCGTCTCCAGCGGCGGCACTTTCAATGTTGCCGGCGCGGTGACCAGCAACGTTGCGGTGTTTGCCGGCGGTACGGAAATCGTTTCGTCCGGCGGGTC
>NZ_VKHP01001293.1 GCF_010811875.1 Bradyrhizobium uaiense | reverse complement strand
TCTTGGTTTCGCCCTCAGCTTGAAGAGGGCGCAGGGAAGACCGGGTGCCGATCGCACCCATGGGCCCCGAGCAATGGGGTAGAAAGCTCGGGGGTAGGACCACAGGTGTAACCGGAAACAACCCGGCTTTCCCTGCGCGATGGGTTACGGCTTATACGTGCTCTCCCCGGCGAGACTGGGCTTTGTTGTCACCGCCTTCGCAAAAA
>NZ_VKHP01000012.1 GCF_010811875.1 Bradyrhizobium uaiense | reverse complement strand
TTGGCAGCGATGCGGGCGGCACGAACGCCGCCCGAACCACCACCGATGACAAACAGATCGACGTCAAACTCGGCCATGGCAGTACCTCTTTCTTCCTTCTCCCTCGCCCCGCTCTTGCGGGGAGAGGGCTGGGTGAGGGGCATCTCCACGAGCCAGCCAGTGGAGAGTCCCCCTCGCCCGTCGCTTCGCCGTAGCCGAAGCTTCGCCTCGGCGTCGCTTTGGAACGGCCGCCTGCGGCGGCCTACGCCTCTCCCCGCAAGCGGGACGAGGTGACAAGTTTAGATATCCTTGCCGCGCTTCTTCATCTCGGCCTTGAACTGGCCGTTGACGATCACGCCGAATTGCTGCGCCCACTGCTGCATATATTGCAGCGAGCCGTTGATTGCGACCGGCTCGGCGGTCAGCAGCTTCTGGCCGAGCGGCGTCTTGTAGAACGTCACGAGATCCTTCAGCTCCTGCTCGGTAAACTCGGCGGCGTAGATCTGCGCCATGCCTTCGCCGATCTCCTTCTCGGTGCCGCCGAACTGCTTGGCAACGACCACCGCGACCTCATCGAGATCCTTCTGGTAGTTCAGGAACTGCTGGAGCAGACCGGTCTTGGTCTTCTCGATGATTCCGGGGACGGCGCCGTTGTACATCACGGCGACGTTCTTCATCGCCAGGATTTCCTTGGCGTACCCGATCGCCGCCGGCGTCGACTGCTTGACCTTCGGCATGGGGGGCAGCTGCGGCTGCTGCGCCATCGCCGGTGCGGTCGCGAGCGCCAGTCCGACCGCCAGGGTCGCTGCCGACAAAAGTCCCGAAAAACGCTTCATTCCAAGTCTCCTTGCTTGCGGCGCTATCGCCGTTCAACAACCCGAATTCCCTGTGCGCCGGCCAGAACGGCGACGCTGCCAAGCCCGATGAACAGACCGTGTTCAACCACACCCGGAATCACGCTGAGCAAACCGGCGAGACGCGGCGGGTCGCCGATCCGGCCGAGATGCGCATCGACGATCCAGTGGCCGCCATCGGTGACAAAAACGTGACCGTCCTTGCCCTTACGGATGACCATTTGGCCGGACACGCCGGCTTCCTTGAACGCCCGCGCCATCGCGGCCTGGGTCGCGGCGAGCCCGAACGGGATCACCTCGACCGGCAGCGGAAAGCGGCCGAGCACGTCGACCCATTTGCTGTCGTCGGCGATCACGATCATCCGATCACTGGCGGCCGCCACGATCTTCTCGCGCAACAGCGCGCCGCCGCCGCCCTTGATCAGATTGAGCGCGGGGTCGATCTCGTCGGCGCCGTCGATGGTCAGGTCGAGATGATCGATCTCGTCCAGCGTGGTCAGCGGAATGCCGCAGCGGATCGCATCCGCGCGGGTCACCTCCGAGGTCGGCACGCCGATCACCTTCATGCCCGATCGGACCTTCTCGCCGAGCAGCTCGACGAAATGCTTGGCGGTCGAGCCGGTGCCGAGCCCGAGCTTCATGCCGTCGCGTACCTCTTCGAGTGCGCGCGCCGCCGCCTGGCGTTTCAGTGCGTCCATGTCCACGGCCGATAGCCCCTCGGTTGTCCGTTACGGGCGCGCCATCGGGCGGCCCGGCGGGCGCATATCTAGCGTCGTTTTGCGAACAGGAATAGCGCCATCCGGACCGGTCTTTGGGCCGAAACGGCGTCCATCGCGGCCAAAATCGCCGAAAAGCGCTCTTCGACCTCGGCCCGCCTCCCGGGATGGGTGAAAACTTAGAATCGGCCGTCGCGGATCGCGGCCAGCATCTGGGCCGTTGCAGACGACATGGACCTTGCCGAAGGCGAGGAGCGAGGCATGGCGTCCCCCAATTTCATGACACGCTTACATCTACCCTTGCATCGCGGCGCACGGCCCGATAGCCAAAAGCATCATGCCCGCCTCCTCTCCCCCCATCGTCGTATTCGATCTCGACGGCACGTTGGTCGACACCGCGCCTGATCTGATCAGCGCGCTCAATTACGTGCTCGACCGCGAGGGTCTGCTGCCGGTGCCGCTCTCGGCCGCCCGCAACATGATCGGCGCCGGCGCGCGCAAGCTGCTCGAGCGCGGGCTCGAAGTGGACGGACGCGCGGTCAGCATCAGCGACCTCGACCGCCTGACCAAGGATTTCATCGACTATTATGCCGAGCACATCGCCGACGGCTCGCGGCCGTTCGACGGGCTCGAGACCGCGCTCGACCGGCTCGCGGCCAAGGGCCATCGCTTCGCGGTCTGCACCAACAAGCTGGAGTGGCTGTCGAAGCTGCTGCTCGACCGCCTCGGCCTGACGCCGCGCTTTGCCGCGATCTGCGGCCAGGACACGTTCGGCGTCGCCAAGCCCGACCCGGCTTTCCTGCGCGAGACGGTCGCCCGCGCCGGCGGAAAGCTGCCCGGCGCCATCATGGTCGGCGATGCCGGCCCCGACGTCGGGGTCGCCCGCCGCGCCCAGGTCCCGGTGATCGGCGTCGATTTTGGCTATACCGACGTGCCGATGACCGAGCTCAAGCCCGACCGGCTGATCAGCCATATGCGCGATCTGCCGGATGCCGTGGCCGCCCTGATCGCCGCATAATTTTCCGTAACACACTGATATCGCATGGCAATATTCCGCCATGCGATTCTGCCGTTAACTATCCTTTAAGGAGCAGGCCTACCCCCGTTGCGCCTCTGTTCCGACGCCCCTATGGTCCGCGCGGGGATTGTGGCTGATTGCCGCAGTAGAGTGTGGATCATGCGTCGTATCATCGTAATCGCGGCCGCCGGGCTGAGCTTGGCCGGCTGCTCCTCCTTCTCATTGGATTCGTTCAAGTCGGCGCCGCCGCCGATGCAGGTGCAGCTGGACTCGGCGCCGCAGGGCGCGGATGCGGTGACCTCGCTCGGGCCGGGCTGCAAGACGCCCTGCTCGGTGTCGGTCCCGACGCCGGAGGCCAACTTCACTGTCACCTTCAACATGCCGAAGTTCCAGCCGGCGACGGTGCCAGTGACCGTGACCCGCACGCCGGGTGACTTCACGAGCCCGGCCACCGCCACGCTCGATCCGAGCCCGGTGTTCGCCGAGCTGCAACCCGCCGGCCCGCCGCCCCGCGCGCACAAGGCGATGCGGCCGAAAAAGAAGAAGCCGAAGCCGGCTGCCGCTGCGGCTCCTGCCGCCGCACCGGACGCCGCGTTCCCCGCTCCGAGCGCGGCGCCGCCGCCGGCGGCCGCGGCTCCGAGCCGCTAGCGCGCACAGACGATTGCACTGCACAAGAACCCGGCCCAAAGCCGGGTTTTTGGTTTTGGCCGAGACACATCGGCGATTACGATCATGCATCACGCGATCCGGCTCACCTATCGCTTTGCGATTGGCGTTGCATGTTGCTGATCATCGCATGCATCATCCCTTGGGACGCATTGTGACAACCTGCCAACATGCATAGATTGTGCGTGCGGCAGCCGATCACGACGCGGCGCGCAGGGAACTGGTTGCAGCACTTTGGTTGCAGCACTTTGGTTGCAGCACTTTGGTTGAAGGCCCGGGTTGAATGAACGTCTCAACGCAAGCGCATTCCGACACGCTGTTTCGTCCGATGACCGACCCATTCGGACGGACCATCCGTTACCTGCGCGTCTCCGTCACCGACCGCTGCGACCTGCGCTGCTTCTACTGCATGTCGGAAGACATGACCTTCCTGCCGAAGGCTGATCTGCTGACGCTGGAGGAGCTCGACCGGCTCTGCTCGGCCTTCGTTGCCAAGGGCGTGCGCAAGATCCGCCTCACCGGCGGCGAGCCGCTGGTCCGCCGCAACGTCATGGGCCTGGTGCGCTCGCTGTCGCGGCATCTTTCGACCGGCGCGCTCGACGAACTGACGCTGACCACCAACGGCTCGCAGCTCGCGCGCTTCGCCCAGGAGCTGGCCGATTGCGGCGTGCGCCGGGTCAACGTCTCGCTCGACACGCTGGATGCGGCCAAGTTCCGCGCCATCACCCGCTGGGGCGACATCGACAAGGTGCTGGCGGGTATCGAGGCGGCGCGATCGGCCGGGCTCGCGGTCAAGATCAACGCGGTCGCGCTGAAGAACATGAACGAGGACGAGATCCCGGCGCTGATGGAATGGGCGCACGGCAAGGGCATGGGCCTGACCTTGATCGAGGTGATGCCGATGGGCGACATCGGCGAAGGCCGTATCGATCAATACGTGCCGCTGTCGCTGCTGCGCGCGCGGCTCGAGAAGCACTACACGCTGACCGATCTCGCCGACGACACCGGCGGCCCTGCCCGCTATGTCGGGGTCGCCGAGACCGGCGGCAAGCTCGGCTTCATCACGCCGATGACCCACAATTTCTGCGAATCCTGCAACCGGGTGCGGATCACCTGCACCGGCACGCTGCACACCTGCCTCGGCCACGAGGACGCCTCCGACCTGCGCCGGCCGCTGCGCGCCTCGGACGACAACGACCTGCTGTCGGCGGCAATCGACCGCGCCATCGGGCTGAAGCCGAAGGGGCACGATTTCATCATCGACCGCCGCCACAACCGCCCGAGCGTCAGCCGTCATATGAGCGTCACCGGCGGCTAGAGCCATTTCCGTTCCGATCGAACAGGAACGGGGTTCTCGCGTTCTCTTTACGCGAACGGACGTCCACTTCGCTCGCGAACGCTCTGTTCCGGCCTCTACCGACGCCTCCCCCGTCCCCCGATTTCCAAGGCGGGACAACGGTTTGCCGTGGTGTCAATTTGCCCATTTTCCGATTGACGGCGTTACACGGCGCTGATTTGGTGCCCCGGCTTTCACGCTAGCCAGGCCGGACAGGCCGCTGCCCCCGTCGGTGACCGCCGACGATCCGGCAGCCAAGAGCAGCCAACAACGGCGGAAGCGCATTTCGGGGGAGGACAAACGTTTGCAACTGCTCCTGAAAGTGAGCCGTGGCTCCGTGCGCCTGTGCGCGGCGGCCAGATGATGCTTGAAATATTCGGCGCGCAGCTGGCGCAGCCGCGGAGATCGTGATGCGCCCATTGTTGGCACTGAGTCAGGCCATCGACCGACTCAACGAGAAGATCGGCACCGTCTGCAATCTGCTCGTGCTGATCGCCTGCCTGGTCAGCGCCGGCAATGCCATGATCCGCTACGCGTTCAGCTACTCCTCGAACGGCTGGCTCGAGGCGCAATGGTACATGTTCGCGATCCTCGTGATGTTCGGCGCCTCCTACACCTTCAAGCGCAACGAACATGTACGCGTCGAGATCCTGTATCTGATGCTGTCCGAGCGCGGCCAGCTCTGGCTCGACATGATCGGCACGCTGTTCTTCCTGATCCCGTCCTGCCTGCTGCTCGCCTATCTGTCGTGGCCGTTCTTCTATCAGGCCTATGCGGTCGGCGAGATGAGCGGCAATGCCGGCGGCCTGCTGCGCTGGCCGATCAAGTTCGTTATCCCGTCCGGCTTCGTGATGCTTGCGTTGCAAGGCGTCTCAGAGGTGATCAAGCGGATCGCCGCGCTGCAGGGCTATGTGACCATCGACGCGAAGTATGAGAGGCCGACGCAATGACGATCACGCTGGAGATGATGCCGCCGCTGATGTTCGGCGGCCTGATCATTGCAATGCTGATCGGCTATCCGGTGGCGTTCACGCTCGCCGCGGTCGGCCTGTCGTTCGGGTTCCTGTCGATCTATCTCGGCTTCTTCGACCTCAACTTCCTGCAGGCGATCCCGGGCCGCATCTTCGGCAGCGTGCTGTCCAACGAGCTCTTGCTCGCGATCCCGTTCTTCACCTTCATGGGCGCGATATTGGAGAGATGCGGGCTCGCCGAGGACATGCTTGACTCGATGGGCCAGCTGTTCGGCCCGATCCGCGGCGGCCTCGGCTATTCCGTGATCATCGTCGGCTTCATCCTCGGCGCCATCACCGGCACGGTGGCGGCGCAGGTGATCGCCATGGCGCTGATCTCGATGCCGGTGATGATCCGCTACGGCTACAACATCCGCTACATCACGGGCGTGCTCGCCGCCTCCGGCACCATCACGCAACTTGTCCCTCCCTCTCTCGTGCTGATCGTGCTCGCCGACCAGCTCGGCAAGTCGGTCGGCGACATGTATCTCGGCGCCTGGGGGCCCTCGGTGTTCCAGATCATGCTGTTCGCCGGCTACACCTTCCTGCTCGGCATCTTCAAGCCGAGCCATGTGCCGGCGGTGCCGATCGAGGCGCGCACGCTGACCGGCTGGGCGCTGTGGAAGAAGTGCCTGCTCGGCATCATCCCCTCAGCCGTGCTGATCTTCGTCGTGCTCGGCACCATGATGATGGGCCTTGCGACCCCGACCGAAGCCGGCGCCATGGGCGCGGTCGGCGCCATCGTGCTCGCCGCCATCCACCACAAGGATTTCAGCGCAGCCGGACGCAAGGTGCTGATCGTCGGCGTGATCGCCGGCGGCATCGGTACCATCATCGCGATGCTGTACACCGAGAACCTGATCTTCAAGCTCGCCTTCGCGATCACCTATCTCGCAGTGGTCTGGATCTGTATCGAGGCCGTGAAAATCCCGGACCTCCGCGACCTGATCAAGCAGGGCTACGAGACCACCATGCGCATCACCTGCATGGTCACCTTCATCCTGATCGGCTCGACCTGCTTTTCGGTGGTGTTCCTCGGCGTGTCCGGCGGCACCTGGCTCGAGCACCATTTGACCTCGCTGCCCGGCGGGGTCTGGGGCTTCCTGATCTTCATCAACATCTTCATCTTCTTCCTGGCGTTCTTCCTCGACTTCTTCGAGATCGCCTTCATCATCCTGCCGATGATCGCGCCGATCGCACAGAAGGTGCTGGCGCCGGTGGTCGGCCCCGACGCCGCGCTGATCTGGTTCGGCGTGATGCTCTGCGTCAACATGCAGACCTCGTTCCTGCATCCGCCGTTCGGCTTCGCGCTGTTCTATCTGCGCGGCGTGGCGCCGAAGGAGGTGAAGAGCTCCGACATCTATTGGGGCGCCATGCCCTGGATCGGGCTGCAGGCGATCATGGTGGCGCTGGTGATTGCGTTCCCGGTCGTCGTCACCGGCCTGCTCGACAAGCCGCTCGATGTCGACCTCAACAAGGTCAAGATCGAGGTGCCGCAGATCGAGCTGCCGCCGCTCGATTTCGGGCAGCCGAAGCAGTAGCCGGCACCAACGGGTTCGGCGTGTCCCGCGAAAGCGAGGCACGCCGCGTCAGTTGACGGCGGCGGCGAGGCCTGTGAAGACGGGGATACGGATCGTCCTCGAACTCAGAGATCGCCGCCAATGCCCCAAGCACATCCCGCCCGCTCGCTCGTTCGCCCGCTCGTCGCATCCCTCAGCCTCGCATTTGCCGCTGCCGTGGCGCATGCGGCGCCGCCGGCCGACATTCGCGCGCTGGCGCAACAGGAGCAGCAGCCGCTGCTCGACACCCTGCGCGACCTCGTGCAGATCGAATCCGGCAGCAAGGACATCGAGGGCCTGAACCAGCTTGCCGCGCGCATCGCCGGCCAGCTCAAGCAGCTCGGCGGCGCGGTAGACATCCTGCAAACCACCGACATCTACCGCCTCGACGATACGCCCGAGAAGATCGGCCCGGCCGTGCAGGCCGTCTTCAAGGGCACCGGCAGCGCGAAGATCATGCTGATTGCGCACATGGACACGGTGTATCTCAAGGGCATGCTGAAGGACCAACCCTTCCGCATCGACGGCGACAAGGCCTATGGGCTCGGCATTGCCGACGACAAGCAGGGCGTCGCCACCATCCTCCACACCGTGGCGCTGCTGCAGAAGCTGAACTTCAAGGATTACGGCACGCTCACCGTGCTGATCAACGGCGACGAGGAGATCTCTTCGCCCGGCTGGCGCTCAACCATCACTCGCCTCGCAGCGGAGCAGGATGCCG
This sequence comes from Bradyrhizobium uaiense, assembly GCF_010811875.1. Taxonomy (GTDB): domain Bacteria; phylum Pseudomonadota; class Alphaproteobacteria; order Rhizobiales; family Xanthobacteraceae; genus Bradyrhizobium; species Bradyrhizobium uaiense. The sequence continues at coordinate 70,304 of NZ_VKHP01000012.1, read as the reverse complement.
TGTTCTCGTTTGAAGGCAGCGATGCCAGCGGCACGCTCCGCCTCGCCACCAGCGGCATCGGCTCGGCCTACCTCACGGTGCACGGCAAGTCGTCGCATGCGGGCGCGAGGCCGGAAGGTGGCGTGAATGCGCTCTATGAGCTGTCGCACCAGGTGCTGCAAATGAAGGACCTATCGAAGCCCGAGCAGGGCCTGAAGCTGAACTGGACGGTCTCCAAATCCGGCACCAACCGCAACGTGATCCCCGCCGAAGCCTCGGCCCAGGCCGATGCGCGTGCACTCAAAGTGTCCGACTTCGACGAGCTCGAGACGGCCTTGCAGGACAGGATCAAGAACCGCCTGCTGCCCGACTCCAAGGTGGACGTGAAATTCGAGGTGCGCCGCCCGCCGCTCGAAGCCACCGACGCCTCGCGCCGGGTGGCCGGCCACGGCAAGACGATCTATCAGGAATTGGACATGCCGCTGAACGTGGCCGAAAGGGCCGCAGGCGGCGGCACCGACGCTGCGTTTGCCGCTCTCAAGACCAGGGGAGCCGTGGTCGAGGGCATGGGCCTCTCCGGCTTCGGCGCCCACTCCAACGATGCCGAATACGTGCAAATCAACAGCATCGTGCCGCGGCTCTACCTGACCACGCGGATGATCATGGATCTGTCCGACGGCAAGGTGAAATAGGCCGCCCCGCCTGCCGCCCAGGTTCGCAAGCCGCTCAGGACGTCGCCGGCGCCGCCTTGGCCAGGTGGAAGCTCAGCGTGAACTGGGCACCGCCTGACGCCAGGTTCTCCACCCTGACCGTCGCGTCGTGATCGTCGACGACGCCGCGCACGATCGAGAGCCCGAGCCCCGCACCATCGGTGCGGTGGCGCTGACCATCGCCGCGCCAGAAGCGCTGGAAGATCAGGCCCTGCTCGGCCGGCGCAATCCCCGGCCCGCAGTCGCGCACCTGCACCGAACCGTCCTCGTGCACCTCGACATCGACCGAGGTCTCGTCGGCGGTGTACTTGATCGCGTTCTCCGCCAGATTGAAGATCGCGCGTTGCAGCATCTCGGCATTGCCCCTGACCTGGACCGGGCTGTCGGCGCCGCGCAGCGCGATGTCCTTCTTCTGCGCCAGCGCATAAGGTGCGATCGAGCCGACCACCTCGGCGCACACCGCACGCAGGTCCGCGGTCTCGCCGGGATCCAGCACCAGCGTATCGAGCTCTGCGATTTCCAATAGCTGGCTGACGATGCGGCTCATGCTTTCGATGTCGGCATGCAGCTCCTTGGTCCCCTTGGCAGCATCCAGTGTCTCGATCCGGGTCCTCAGGATCGCGAGCGGGGTGCGAAGCTGATGGGCGGCATCGGCCGTGAATTGGCGCTGCACGTGAAAGCCGTCCTCCAGACGATCGAAGGCCTGGTTGACGGCGGTCACCAGCGGCAGGATCTCGCTCGGAATCCCCTCTGTCGGCAGCCGGATATCGGTTCTGGCCGGGCCGATGCTCCTGGCCTCCTCCGAGGCCCGCAGCAGCGGCGTCACCGCGCGGCGGAAGATCAGGATACCGGTCGCAAGCAGGATCAGGAGGATCGGGATGGTGATCCAGCCGACCCGCCGGAAGAAGTTGGAGACGATGTCATCGATGATGACGTCGCGATGTGACAGGTCCTCTGCGACCAGGATGCGCAGCGTCTGGCCGCCGAGCAGCTTGGTGACGCTGGCACCGGAAATCCGGTCAGCGGTGACCGGCAGCCGCGGCGCATCGCGATGCGACGAGAACAGCAAATGGTCATCCGCATCGTAGATGTCATAGCGGTAGCGGCCATAGGCGTCGGAATAGAGCCCCCTCAGGCTGTCCGGCAGGCTGAGCTGCACCTTGCCGTCGGAATCGACAGTGAGGTTCTGGCCGAGATCGGCGGCTTGATCGCGCATCGCTTCGCGATGCAGCTGGTTGATCTCCGAATTCAGCAACCACAGCAGCAGCAGCGGCAGGAAGATCGCGGCGATCGCGACCGCCACGATGTGCAGGAACACGATCCGCGAGGTCAGCGACGTGAAGCGGAACATGCTGGATTCTCCTCGGCCGTCAGGACCGCTGGCGACGAGCCGGGACTGCTCGGTGAAGACCTGTAAGGCTTGCGTAAGCCGGGCCCGATATTATGCGCCCGACCCGATGTCGCGACAAGTCGTCACCGGGTCGATTGTTTCGTGCCTGGCTCCGCGACAACATCTTCCGTTTCGTTTCCATGCGCATTGATGCCGCTCGCTGGATTTCTTTCATATCGGCATGCATCGCCAGTGTGCTCGCGTTGCAGGTCGCGCTGGCGCTTGGTCTTTTCGCGTGGAACGGCGAACCGAACGCGATCGCAGACCTTAGCTCGCAGTCGCGGGAAGCTGGAGTCGCGGCGATTGCGGGAATCGTTTCGGTCATCGCGCAAATCATCGCGAGAGCTCCCCGATCAGACAAGCGCGAGTAGAGCAGATGGGATTGCGCGTTCGCGATTCGCGCAGCACCGGCAGCAAGACCTGCCCCAGTCGCAGAAGCGCGCTCCGCGCTATTTCTCCTCGGCCATGAGATAGCCGACGCCCCGAATGGTATGGATGATGATCCTGGCGTGGTGCTCGGTCAGCAGCTTGCGCAGCCGCGACACGTAAACCTCGACCGCATTCGAGGCGACCTCGCCCGACAGACCGAAGATGTGGTCCTCGACGTTCTTCTTCGGCACCACCCGCCCCTGCCGCCGCAGCAGGATCTCCAGCACCGACGTCTCGCGCGCCGAGAAAACGTACGGCGAACCGTCGACGAACACCTGCTTGCTCTCCGTGTCGTAGACGAGATTGGCAAGCTTCAGCGAGGAGCCGAGCAACTGGCCGGGCCGGCGCAGGATGGCTTCGAGCCGCGCCACCAGCTCTTCCAGCGCAAATGGCTTCGCCAGATAGTCGTCCGCGCCGCTGCGCAGGCCGTTGACCCGATCCTGCAGCCCGTTGCGTGCAGTCAGCACCAGCACCGGCAGCGGGTCGTTCTTGCGGCGAAGCTCCGACAGCACGGACAGGCCGTCGCCGTCGGGCAGGCCGAGATCGAGGATCATGGCAGCATAGCTGACGCTACGCAGCGCATCGCGCGCCTCGGCAACGCTGTTGACGATATCGGACTCGTATCCCGCCGCCATCAGCCCGCTGGCGAGCAGCCTCGAGAGCTCGACGTTATCCTCGACGATCAGAAGGCGCATCGCAGCAGTCCTGTGTTCATCCGGTCGGTCGACTGTTTGCACACCTTGTTGCGATGCGCCAGCGGAGCGATAAACTCTGCAGCAGATCACGCGTTGGGCAATCCCGATATGCAGACGATACGCATTTGAGCATATCGCCTGAATCGCGCGACCGGTGCTATATTTCGGCTATGCGGCGTCGCTCGTTTTCCTACGCAAAATAGATAAACCGGCCCCTGCCGCAATCAAAATCCGGGGGCCGGACGGACCACTGAAAAGGCCAAATGTAAGGCTGGCGTCAGCTAGCCCTGATAACAGTTTTCTCGTTCTCACCGAGGGTTCGACGGCTGCCCACCATGCGGCATGACCCCGGCTCTCGCGCGAGGCTTTCCATCAATATTGGCCAGGCGGGCGATGTCGTTTCGAATGAAATATATGGGCTTTGCGGCAGTGCCGATGCTGGCGCTTTTGGCCGGAGCTTGGCTCATGACGCGCGCCGACGGCGTCGTGAGCGCAAAGGCCGCGCAGGAGACCGCGCCGCAGGATGTCAATGTCGAGCAGCAATACGTTGCGTTGAGCGACAAGCAGGCCGCCTCCCTGAAAGTCATGGCCGCGGAGCAGCGTTCGTTCCGGACACTGAAGAACGCGGTCGGCTCGATCGACTTCAACCAGAACATGCTGGTGCAGGCCTTCACGCCGAATCCCGGCAGGATCGTCGACACGCCTCTCAACGTCGGTGACGAGGTTGAGAAGGGGGCGACGCTGTTCACGATCGACAGCCCCGATCTGCTGCAGGCCGAGTCGTCGCTGCTCGCTTCAGCCGGCGTGCTCGAACTGCAGACCAGAACGCTGGCGCGGGTCAAGCAGCTCTTGAAGACCGGAGGCGGTGCGCAGAAGGACGTCGACCAGGCGACATCCGACCAGCAGACCGCCGAGGGCAACTACAAGGCCGGCCGCAACGCGGTGCGCATCTTCGGCAAGACCGACGCCGAGATCGACCGCATCGTTGCCGACCGCAAGGTCGATTCCATCCTGGTGGTCCCGAGCCCGATCTCCGGCCGGATCATCGCACGCAATGCCGCACCGGGTCTGTTTGTGCAGCCGGGCAACGCACCGGCGCCGTACTCACTGGCCGACATCTCGACGATGTGGATGGTCGCCAATGTGATCGAGACCGATGCCCCCTCCTACCGGATCGGCCAACCGGTCGAGGTGCGGGTACCCGCCTACCCGAACGAGGTGTTTCGCGGCCGCGTGACGACGCTTGGCCTCAACATCGATCCCAGCTCGCACCGCCAGCTGGTCCGCTCGGTGATCGACGATCCCCAGCACAAGCTGCGCGCCGGCATGCTGGCGAGCTTCACCATCGAAACCGAGCCGCCAAAACTGTCGGTCAGCGTTCCCCTGGACGCCATTGTGCGCGAGGGTGACGGAACGATGACGGTGTGGGTCACGACCGACGGCCGCAAGTTCGACCGCCGCACGGTGACAACAGGCATTGAGCAGGACGGCTGGCGGCAGATCCTCAGCGGCCTCGGACCGGACGAGAAGGTCGCCTCCACCGGCGCGATCTTCCTCAGCAACAAGTTCGCCAACGCGGCCACCGGCTAGCCCGTGCTAACCGCATCCCCGTCCGCTCCAGAGTAAGTGCAGAACCTTGATCAAAAGCCTTCTCCAATTCGGTCTGACCCGAAGCGCCGTCATCGTGCTCGGCCTCGCCGTGTTCTGCGCCGCCGGATTCGCCGCGTTCACCAAGCTGAACATTGAGGCCTACCCCAACCCGGCGCCCGTCATTCTCGAGATCACGGCCCAGGCCGCCGGCCTCTCCGCCGAGGAAATGGAGAAGTACTACACGATCCCGATGGAGGTCGGGCTGTACTCGACGCCGGGCGTCGTCAACATCCGCTCGACCTCGTTCTACGGCCTGTCGTTCGTGCGGGTCACCTTCAAATACGGCGTCGACTATTATTTCGCACTCTCGCAGGCCACCAACAATCTCACGCAGAACGTCCAGCTTCCCGGCAACCAGATCCCGCAGATCCAGCAATCGAGCCTGGTCGGCGAAATCTTCCGCTACCGGCTGGTCGGACCACCGAATTTCGGCCTGACCAATCTCAGGACGTTGCAGGATTACGTCGTCGCCCGCCGGCTGATGACCATACCGGGCGTCGTGCAGATCAACTCCTGGGGCGGCACCACCAAGCAGTTCAACGTCGACGCCGATCTCGCAAAGCTCGAAGCCTATAACATCACCGTGCCGCAGCTGATCAGCGCGCTCGGCAACGCCAACATCAATGTCGGCGGCCGCGAAATCGCGATCGGCCAGCAATCCGTCAACATCCGCGGCATCGGCCTGATCAACTCCGGCGGCGACGACGATATCACCAAGGGTTACCGGGTCCGGGACATCGAGAACGTCGTCCTGACGCAATCCAACGGACTGCCGATCCAGATCAAGGACGTCGCCAAGGTTTCGGTCGGCCATGTGCCGCGGCTCGGCATTGCAGGAAAGGACAAGGACGACGACGTCGCCGCGGCGATCGTCGTGATGGGACGCACGCAGCATACCAACGACATCGTGCCGAAGGTCCAGGAGGAAGTCGCCAAGATCAACAGCGACGGCACCCTGCCCGCCGGCGTCAAGATAGTCCCCTATTACGACCGCACCTCGCTGGTCAACGTCACGACCCATACCGTGCTACATAACCTGATGTTCGGCTGCCTGCTGGTGTTCGTGATCCAGTGGGTCTTCCTCGGCGACCTCAGAAGCGCGCTGATCGTCAGCGCCAACATCCCGTTCGCGCTGTTCTTCGCCATCATCATCCTGGTGCTACAGGGCGAGGACGCCAATTTGCTGTCGCTCGGCGCCGTCGACTTCGGAATCATCGTCGATTCCGCCGTCATCATGATGGAGAACATCTTCCGCAACTTCCAGTCCAGTCCCGAGAACCGGCTGCGCGTGCTGCAGCACCTCGCCGAGGGTTACTGGGGTGACGATCCGACGGCGCGAAGCGGCCAGCCCGCGCCGGGCTGGACCGAGCGGCTGCGCATGATCTTCGTCAGCGCATTGCAGGTCGACAAGGCGGTGTTCTTCACCGCGGCCATCACGGTCACCGCGTTCGTGCCGCTGTTCACCATGCAGGGCGTCGAAGGCCAGATCTTCGGACCGATGGCGCGAACCTACGGCTACGCGCTCGCAGGCGCGCTGCTCGCGACATTCACGGTGACGCCGGTGCTGGCCTCGCTTCTGCTGCCGAAGCACATCGAGGAGACCGAGACCGTCATCGTGCGCTCGCTGCGCAAGGCCTACACGCCCGTGCTGCGCTGGTCGCTGACGCATCTGCGGGTCGCGGTCGCAGCCGGCATCATTTTTCTCGGGATCAGCGGCCTTGCTGCGAGCCGGCTCGGCAGCGAATTCCTGCCCGCGCTCGAGGAAGGCAATTTCTGGATCCGCGCGTCGATGCCGCCGACCATGTCGCTCGATGCAGGCACCGAACCGACCCGAAAGATGCGCGAGATCCTGTTGCGTCACCCTGAAATCATCACCGTGGTGTCGCAGCACGGCCGTCCCGACAATGGCAGCGACGCCTCGGCCTTCTCCAACGTCGAGCTGTTCGCGCCGATCAAGCCGTTCGACCAATGGCCGGCCGGGCTGACAAAGGAGAAGCTCACCGAGGAGCTGCAGAAGGAATTCGACGAGGAACTGCCGGGCGTCACCTTCAACTTCTCGCAATACATCCAGGACAACGTCGAGGAGGCGCTGTCGGGCGTCAAGGGCGCGAACTCGGTCAAGATCATCGGCCCGAACCTCGCGGTGCTCGAACAGCTCGCGGCAAAGGTCGCGCAGGAGATGGCCAAGATCCGCGGTGTCGCCGATCTCGGCATCTTCCATCTGGTCGGACAACCCAACCTCAATATCAAGGTGAACCGCGAGAAGGCCGCGCGGTACGGCCTCAACTCCGGCGACGTGACGACCGTGGTGCAGGCCGCACTCGGCGGCACCAGCGCGACGACCGTGCTCGAGGGTGACAGGCAGTTCGGCGTTGTGGTGCGGCTCGATCCGAAGTTCCGCGAGAGCATCGACAGGGTGCGCGAGATCAAGGTGGCCTACCAGACGCCGTCCGGCACCAATGCCTATATCCCGTTGAGCGAGCTCGCCGACATCTCGCTCGATACCGGTGCGTCGTTCATCTATCGCGAGCGCAGCCAGCGCTATATTCCGATCAAGTTCAGCGTGCGCGGCCGCGATCTCGGCAGCACGGTGGCGGAGGCACAGCGACGCGTCGCCGATGCCGTACAGCTTCCGACCGGGTACCGGATGATCTGGTCCGGCGAGTTCGACAATCTCGAAGCCGCCAAGGCGCGCCTGATGATCGTGGTGCCGGTGACGCTGCTCTTGATCTTCGTGCTGCTCTACAGCCTGTTCAACTCGCTGCGCGACAGCCTGCTTGCGCTCGCCGGCATTCCGTTCGCGATCGGCGGCGGGTTGATCGCGCTCTACCTCTCCGCGCTCGACTTCAGCATCTCGGCGGCGATCGGCTTCATTTCGTTGTTCGGCGTCGCCGTGATGGACGGCATTCTCAACATCACCTATTTCCGCGAGCTGCGGGCCGCGGGAATGAGCGTCAGCGAGGCGGTGTTTCACGGGTCGGAGCAGCGCATGCGTCCGATGTTGATGACGGCCCTCTCCGCCGGTGTGGGCCTGTTCCCGGCGGCGCTCTCGCATGGTATCGGTAGTCAGGTGCAGCGTCCGCTTGCCACCGTCGTCGTCGGCGGCATGTTCATCGGGCCGTTGCTGCTGCTCGTGGTGGCGCCCGCCTTGCGCAAGATATTCCTCTCGCGGGCAAGCGAAGCGCCGAGCCAAAACGGCGCGGCCGAAGTACCGCCCGAACCGGCGCATTAGGGGTGCGGCTGATGTCCGAGACCGTCACAAGGATCGTTGCCGCACTCGCGCTGTGCAGAAGGAGCGCCCTGCGTCCGGCGCTCGGCGCGGGCACTGCCGGGCTGTTGCTGGCAAGCTGCGCCGTCGGCCCGAATTTCGCGCCGCCGGCCGCACCGGACGTCGACCGCTACACGCCGGAGAAGCTGGCTTCTCCCAGCACCAATGCCGCGGGCCCCAGCGTGCCGAAGCAGCGTTTTGTCAGCGGAGAGGACGTGTCGCTGCGGTGGTGGACGGCATTCCGGTCGAAGCCGCTCGACGAGTTGATCAAGATGTCGGTCGAGCACAATCCGTCGCTGCAATCGGCCGAAGCGGCGATCAGGGTCGCGCAATACAACGCGCTGGCCCAGCGCGGGCTATTCTTCCCGCAGATCGGCGCAAACTACACGCCGTCCCAGCAGCAGATTTCCGGCGCATCGAGTTCGGGTCCGGGCGGCCAGTCTCCTTCGGTATTTTCGCTTCATACCACGCAGCTGAACGTCAGTTTCGTGCCGGACATCTGGGGCCAGAATGTTCGCGCGGTCGAGAGCCTCGACGCGATTTCCGAGCAGCAGATGTTCCAACTGGAAGCAGCCTACCTCACGCTGACGGCAAACGTCGTCACCGCGGCGATCCAGGAAGCATCGCTTCGCGGCCAGATTGCCGCGATCCAGCGCGTCGTGAAGATCGAACGCGGCATTCTGGAGATCGTGAAGAACCAGTTCAACGCGGGCAGCGCCGCCCAGGTCGACGTGCTGGCGCAGGAAGCCGCGCTGGCCCAATCCGAGCAACTCCTGCCGCCGCTCGAAAAGCAGCTTGCCGTGCAGCGCGACCTCCTGACTTCGCTGGCCGGGCAATTCTCTGCGGACGAAATCCTGCAGAAGTTTACGCTCGACCGCCTCGCACTCCCTGCAAACCTGCCGGTGAGCCTGCCGAGCAAGATGATCCGCCAGCGTCCGGACGTCAGGGCCGCGGAGGCGCTGCTGCATTCGGCGAACGCCCAGATCGGCGTGGCGATCGCAGCCCGCCTGCCCAACCTCACGATCACCGGAAATGCGGGAACGGCGGCATTCAGCCTGGCCGAGTTGTTCACGCCGGGAACCAGCTTCTACGTCATCGCGGCGAGCGCGACCCAGCCGCTGTTCGATGGCCTGACGCTCTACCACAAGCAGAAGGCCGCGGAGGCCGCGGTGGACCAGGCCGACGCGCTCTATCGTCAGGCCGTCGTCACGGCGATGCAGAACGTCGCCGACGCCTTGCGAAGTCTGCAAGCCGACGCCCGCGCGTTGCAGGCCGCGGTCAAGGCCGAACTCGCCGCAAAGGCCAGCCTCGACATCATTCAGAAGCAGCTTGCTCTCGGGCAGGTCAATCAGGTGGTCGTGCTCAATGCCCAGCAAGTCTATCTGACGGCCGCAGTCGTCCGCGTTCAGGCCCAGGCGACGCGGCTCTCCGACAGCGCCGCCCTCTTCATGGCGCTTGGCGGCGGCTGGCCGACAAACTGCGCATCCAGCGACTGGCGCAAATGCGCCCTGGAGGACGTGCCCGCGGCCACGCCGCAGCAGGTCAGCGAAAACGGCCCCCCTGCCCGCTGATGGGCGCCGCACAAGATTGTTGATTGAAGGAGCCGACGAATGAAAAACATGCTCACCCAGGCAGCCATTCTCGTTGCGATCTGGGCGGGACCCGCTGCCGCACAAAGCGCGATCGGCGGTCCCAAAAAGCAAAGCAATGTCGGCGGGCCCACCGTCCAGAACAACCCGGTGGTCCGGACCACGCCGGGTGGCGCATCAACGCCCCCATCAACGCCGCCCAAGCCATCGCCGAAGAAATAGGGCCCGCTTCCGCAATCGAGTTGGCTTCCGGGATTGCACCCGATCGGCTCGAAGGACCGACAGCCTCGCCAGCGTCACGATGAGACAAATATGAAAACTACAACGCTCCTGTTTCTCATCGCTGCGGCGTCAGTCATAACGGCACCGGACGTCAACGCGACGCCTGCTTACGTCGCGACGCTGTCGTTGCCGCATCCCGCACACGTCGATCGGGTTCGCCTCGCGTGCGACCAGGACTGCAATTGCTGGCCAACGCGCTATCAGCAACGAATTTATCGTCGGAAGATCGACGAGCTAGAACGTCAGGATCCGAATTACTGCCCGGGTGGCGGGCACTATAACGGCCATTACCGCACCGGACCGACCACCGGATTGAGCTTCGAAAGCCGCCTTCCGGTGCGCTCGCACCCGTTTCCATTTTGACCGATCTGGTCGTGCCGGGCAGGCCTGACACGGTGTGATCATTTGCCTGGCCCGCGCCAGGCCTAACAAGAAACCCCGGAGCAAGCTCCGGGGTTTTTGCTCGCGCGGAAGATGAGTAATGTCACGCTTGCGAGTGACGCGCCATGAAATTGTCGTAGCCGACCTCGGCGACCTGAAACCATTGATAGCCGTTTTTGGAGAACGACGTCAGCGACTCATAGACCTTCTTGAAGTTGGCATTGGTCGCCGAGACCTCGCTGTGCAGCTCCTTGGCGGCCTTGAAGGAGGCTTCCATCACCGGCGCGGGGAACGGATGCAGCTTGGTGCCGGCGGCGAGCAGCTTCTTCAGCGCGATCGGGTTGGCCTGATCGTAGCGCGCCATCATCCAGTTGTTGGCGAGATGGCCGGCCTGCTCCAGCACGTGCTGATAGTATTTCGGCAGTGCGTTCCACTTGTCGAGATTGACGATCGCGAGCAGCATCGGACCGCCTTCCCACCAGCCCGGGAAGTAATAGTGCGGCGCGACCTTCTGGAAGCCGAGCTTCTCATCGTCATAGGGACCAACCCACTCGGCACCGTCGATCGTGCCCTTCTCCAGCGCCGGATAGATGTCGCCGCCCGCGAGCTGCTGCGGGACGCAACCGAGCTTCTGCATCACGCGCCCGGCGAAGCCGCCGATGCGGAATTTCAGGCCCTTGAGATCGTCGACGCTGTTGATCTCCTTGCGGAACCAGCCGCCCATCTGGCAGCCGGTATTGCCGGCAAGCAGCGAGGTGACGTTGTAGCTTTTGTAGAACTCGTTGAGCAGCTCCCTGCCGCCGCCCAGCATGTACCACGCCTGATTGAGCCGCGAGTTCGGGCCGAACGGCACCGACGAACCGAAGGTGAAGGTCGGGTCCTTGCCGAAATAATAATATGAGGCGGTGTGCCCCATCTCGACGGTTGCGCTTTGCACGGCGTCGAGCACCTGCAGGCCCGGCACGATCTCGCCGGCGGCAAAGGTCTGGATCTGGAATTTGTTGTCGGTGGCTTCACCCACCGCCTTGGCCATCAGCTCGGCACCGCCATGCAGCGTGTCGAGCGACTTAGGCCAGCTTGTCGTCATGCGCCATTTGAGCTCGGGCATCGATTGCGCGATCGCGGGCGCCGCAATCGTGGCCGCTCCCGCAACACCCAGGCCCGTGACCTTGATGAAATCTCTTCGCTTCATTGTTGAATCCTACCCTTGTCTGGTTGTGTCGCCGAAGCGTCGACCGGCTTTCGCGGTGTCGCGCTCGCTCTTCTTTGCCGTCACGATCGAAGTCCGATCGCGGGCTGCCTTCATGCCGAGGCTTGGGCGCAAGCATGGAACATCCCCTCCCCGAACGCCAGACGCAAAAAGCCCGGCCTCCTTGCGAAGGCCGGGCTACTTAAGTCGAAGCTCTTGGGCCTCGATCCTTGGATCGAAGCTCGTGGTTCTTATCTGGATGCGTTCTCTTGACGCGAACGCTGGTCCGGTTCGATCAGCCGCGGGTGCGCGAGCGGATCATGAAGCTGTCGAAGGTGTATTCGGCGACCTGCCACCACAGATACTGGTCGGAGCGGTACGCCTGCATGGCTTCGATCGACTTCTTGAAGTCGGCATTCTTGGCCGAGATTTCACCCCACAGCTCGTTGGTCGCCTTGAGGCAGGCCTCGAGCACTTCGTTGGTGAACGGACGCAGCTGCGTGCCGCCGGCAACCAGCCGCTTGAGCGCCGACGGGTTCTGCATGTCGTAGCGTGCAGCCATCCAGCTGTTGGCGTTGGCGGTCGCGTTGGTCAGGATCGCCTGGTAGTTCTTCGGCAGCGCGTTCCACTTCTCCAGGTTGATGAAGGAGTGCACGGTCGGACCGCCTTCCCAGAAGCCCGGGTAGTAGTAGTACTTGGCGACCTTCTGGAAGCCGAGCTTTTCGTCGTCATACGGACCGACCCACTCGGCGGCGTCGATGGTGCCCTTTTCGAGCGCCGGATAGATGTCGCCGCCGGCGAGCTGCTGCGGCACCACGCCGACCTTCTGCAGCACCTGGCCGGCAATGCCGCCGATGCGGAATTTGAGGCCGGAGAGATCGGCGACCGTCTTGATCTCCTTGCGGAACCAGCCGCCCATCTGCGTGCCGGTGTTGCCGGTCGGGAAACCGATCACGCCGAACTTCTTGAAGAACTCGTTGCCGAGCTCCTGGCCACCGCCCTGGTACCACCACGAGTTCTGCATGCGGGCGTTGAGGCCGAACGGCACCGACGCGTAGATCGAGAAGGTCGGGTCCTTGCCGACATAGTAGTAGGACACGGTGTGGCACATCTCGACGGTGCCGTTGGAGGTCGCGTCCAGCGCCTGCAGGCCGGGGACGATCTCGCCCGCCGCGAACACCTGGATCTGGAACTTGTTGTCGGTCATTTCGGCGACGTACTTCGCCACCTGGTCGGCGCCGCCATAGATGGTGTCCAGCGACTTCGGGAAGCTCGAGGTCAGGCGCCACTTGATTTCAGGCGAGGACTGCGCGATCGCCGGCGCGGCAACCGCCGTCGCGGCAGCACCGGCCGCAGAAACTTTCAAAAAATCACGACGCTTCATCGTAAGGCTTCTCCTTGAGGGGCGTTTCCCAGTGACCGCAAGCAGTTCTCCGGCACGACGCATTAATGGCCTGCCGAGGCGCTCTGGTCGGCCCTTTAACACGGAAGGAGCCTTCACGGAAACGCGACAATGGCATGACCGCACCAATTAAACGAAAGTCTGATGACGCGGGAAATTGGCCGAAAAATAAGGGCTCAGGACACCTCGCGGCCGCTGGCGGACCCTGCCGCCGACCGCGCGGTAAATCGCCGCGCGCGAGAGCCGTCCCGTTCACGCTCAACCACCGCGCTCTCGGGACAATCAGCGCCGCGTCGTCTCCCGCGATTTTTTGGCTTTATCGGCCAGATGTCGCCCGCGCCGGATCCAGCTTTGTGCGGTCGTCTTGCTGACGCCATACGTCTTCGAGATCGCCTCCGCGGCCTCGCCGATCGAGTCGGATTTCTTGGCAACGTTGAACGCCGCCCGCGAGGCCTCTTCGCGCTTCTCCCGCGTCAGATGTTTGCGGCGTGTCTTGTTTGCTTCGCGTGATGCTGCCATGTCGATGGCCGCCCCACGGCCCCTGCGCAGTTTCGGCTTCCCCCGTGGCCGCCTTCGACTGGTGGAAGGATGGTACGATTCGGCCGGTGCCACACAAACATACAGGCCGGAGCCGATTCAGCAATCGTCCAAAGGCGACAGGCCTGTGAAGAAGGACCCGAGCATCCTGGCCCTTCATGACCCATCGGCCCGCCCGGACAACCGGGCAGGCTCAGGCCGAGGCGATGACGCCTTGCAGCTGCTCCCGGACCTTGCCGCCGATCGCGCGGTAAATCGCCGCGTGCGGGCCGTCCGGTTCGCTCTCGACCACCGGGTTGCCGGAATCGGAGGCGGTGCGGATGGCGATGTGTAGGGGGACTTCGCCGAGGAACGGCACCCCGAGCTTCTCGGCCTCGTGGCGGGCGCCGCCATGGCCGAAGATGTCCGAGCGGGTACCGCAATGCGGGCACTGAAAATAGCTCATGTTCTCGACGATGCCGAGCACCGGCACGTTGACCTTCTTGAACATCGCCAGTCCCCGCCGCGCGTCGATCAGCGAGAGATCCTGCGGGGTCGAGACGATGACGGCCCCCTTGAGCGGGACGTTTTGCGCTAGCGTGAGCTGGGCGTCGCCGGTGCCGGGCGGCATGTCGACGACGAGCACGTCGAGCGTGCCCCAGGCGACGTCGCGCAGCATCTGGGTGATCGCGGACATCACCATCGGCCCGCGCCAGATCATCGCGGTGTCCTCCTCGACCAGGAAGCCGATCGACATGATCGCCAGGCCGAAGCGTTGCAGCGGGATCATCTTCTTGTCGTCGTTGAGCTGCGGCTTCTCGCGGATGCCGGTCAGCCGCGGCACCGACGGGCCATAGATGTCGGCGTCGAGCAGCCCGACGCGCAGGCCGAGGTCGCGCAAGCCGAGCGCGAGGTTGAGCGCCGTGGTCGACTTGCCGACCCCGCCCTTGCCGGAGGCAACCGCGATGACGGCGGAGATGCCGGGGATCTCGGCCTGACGGGCCATCGGCGATTGCGCACCGGGCGGGTGCGGGTGACGGTGTGCGGATGCGGGCTGGACGCCGCCGGCCGGCCGCGGCGCTGGTGCCGCAGCACCGGCCTTGCGCTCCGCGGTCAGCGCGATCATCGCGACGCTGACGCCGGGAATGGCGCGCACGGCGTTCTCAGCCTGCGCACGCGCGCTTTCCCACGCGCGGGCCTCCGCCGCATCGACGTTGATCGAGAAGAACACCTTGCCGTCGGTGACCGTGATCGCCGACAGCACATTGGCGTTGGTCAAGGGGACGCCGCGCGGCGACATCACCTTGGCAAGGCAATCGAGAACCTGTTGCTGCGTCACGCTCACCGCGCATCTCCTGGAAAATTCAAGAGTGCACCCATAGAGCGTTGCAGCGCAAAAGGCTACCTCGCTCCGACGTCGTCCCGCCGCTCGGCCGGCGCGGCCGAGGCCCCTTCCTTGGCGGCCTCGTAGTTCAGCTCGATCATGACCCCGTTGGGGTCGTTCACGAAGATCTGCCAGAGATCGCCGCCGGGAACCTGGCGCGAGTCGAATTCCATGCCCTTGGACTGAAGCCGCTTCCGCATCCCGTCAAAGCCGTGACTGGCAAAGGCGACGTGATGGACGACGCCGGAGTCCGGCTTTTGTGCCTCGTCGGTCGCCGAAATATCGACCAGATGCACGACAGCCTTGCCCTCGCTGTACATCCACGCACCGGGGAACGCGAAGTTCGGCCGCGCGCCCTTTTCCAGGCCCAGAATGTCCTCGTAGAACCGCACCGTGGCGGAGAGATTCCGGGTCCGGATATTGAAATGATCGAGCACACCGACGCTCATGCCCATGCGATACACTCCCTTTTTTGTGAGCTTCTTTGGTCGCCCGATCCTAGCACAAAACCAGGGTCTGCCATCCAACGAAGCCGTTGCCCTCCGCTGCGCAGGGGGTATGGTGCGGCTCCTTCCATGGACGGAATGCCCTGCCCGCCGCGACGTTTTCCGGCGGTCCTAAGGGGCGATCACCACGGCAAATCACAAGGTATCAGACATGGCTAAAGTCGCTTTTCTCGGTCTCGGCGTAATGGGTTTCCCGATGGCGGGACACCTCGTGAAAAAGGGCGGCCATGAGGTCACCGTGTACAACCGGACCGCAGCGAAGTCGAACGAATGGGCCGACAAGTTCGGCGGCAAGACTGCGCCGACACCGAAGGCCGCCGCCGAAGGCCAGGACTTCGTGATGTGCTGCGTCGGCAATGACAACGACCTGCGCGCGGTCACGATCGGCCCCGATGGCGCGTTCGCCGGCATGAAGAAGGGCGCGACCTTCGTCGATCACACCACCGCCTCCGCCGAGGTCGCCCGCGAGCTCGATGCCGCCGCCACCAAGGCCGGCTTCAAGTTCGTCGATGCGCCGGTGTCGGGCGGCCAGGCCGGCGCCGAGAACGGCGTGCTGACGGTCATGTGCGGCGGCAGCGAAGACGCCTACGCGGGCGCCGAGCCTGTTATCACCGGCTCTTATGCGCGGATGTGCAAATTGCTCGGACCGGCAGGCGCGGGCCAACTGACAAAAATGGTCAACCAGATCTGCATCGCAGGCCTGGTGCAGGGCCTCTCTGAGGGCATCCACTTCGCCAAGAAGAGCGGCCTTGACGTCGCTGCCGTGATCGAGACCATCTCCAAGGGCGCAGCGCAGTCCTGGCAGATGGAGAACCGCTACAAGACCATGAACGAAGGCAAGTACGATTTCGGCTTCGCGGTCGAGTGGATGCGCAAGGACCTATCGATCGCGCTGGCGGAAGCCCGCCGCAACGGTGCGACACTTCCGGCAACCGCGTTGGTCGACCAGTTCTATGCCGAGGTCGAGAAGATGGGCGGCAAGCGCTGGGATACGTCGAGCCTGTTGGCGAGGTTGCAGCGCTAACTCCTCGCATTGGCCTGGGTGACCCGCGCGAGCGGGTCACCTGCCATGCGGCGTCGTCTCGCGAAGGCGAATTCCCCCTTGAAGGTGCGCGCTGCCAAAATATCGAAAACAACCCCATGCAAAGGAGCTGGCGGGCCGCCGGCATTCGACATGGCAACTTGACATGTCGGGCAAATCAGGGGCACACTTCCATTATTCCGAAATTGTAACTTCTGGCTGGCGGTTTAGTGGCCCGGGCTTCCGGTTCAATCCATCTGGCCCTTCGGTCTTCCAGGCCTTGACCCAGTCATGGAGACTCTTGCGGGAGATTCCAAGTTCGCGAGCCACGGGGAGCACACCTTCGCCCCGTTCGATCGCTTTAATTTTGTAAGCTGTCGGAAATTGACGTTTCTTTCCTCGTCCTGCCACAGGTCATCCTCGAAATGCCTGTCACTGTAATTATCGTGTCTCACTTCAGGGGTGCAGTCCAGCACCGTCACCGTAATCGCGGGGGCTCTTCCGACACGCGGTGCTGGCGATGAATCTTGCGTATGAGGTGCACGCCACGCGCTCCTTGATCGCGGATGGCGCCTTCGAGAACGATGTCGAGACAGCATCACAAGCTGCTTTGATTGCCGCCGCTGCCCGTGCATAGATCGCTTTTGCTTTGGCGGCGTCTACGGCGGCGCGCTCGCTAGATTTGGTCCCGGCACCGTTCGCTGACGCTGGCACCCTATGCGTCCGTCATACGGGCCATCCGCACCGGTCCCCTTGATTTTCTGATGTAGAATTGCCCCATCGAAGGTGCGGCAAGGAACGCGTCGAGTACGGCCGGCGGCAACTCGCAATAGTGGTAGTACGTGCCGATGAGATCATCCTTGAGTGTGAGACTTTATTGAAGGACAAGTTCGTGGTTTACGTTGTCCTGCGACCAAGACCTGAACCTATTCAAAAAGGACTGTCCAAGCAGCAAAGGGGCATTGGCGCGTGCGATGCTTGCGTGAACATTGGTCACCGTTCGATCTCCAACCTTCAAAGATCTGATGATAAATGTCCTCGATGAGACAATCGAACCATCAGCAAGGCGATGGTTCGCCGATCCAGTAAAGTCGCTTTCGTTGATCGTGCCGGTCCTCATCAATGTTTGAGCAACATTGGCTGGGATCGAAACGTCAGAGGCTCCACTGTCAACAACGAAGTTTAACTTCAGGGTATCGTTTATGAGAGCGGGCACGTAAAAGGTCCCATTGCCTGAAACCATCCTCACGCGCGCGTCGCCCGCGGATAGTTCGGTCACTATCTGAGGTGCCGCGGGCCGAAGGACGCCGAGACGGGCCAATGCCGCCTGGGCAAAACGATTTCCGTGATCTGCGGCTAGCCTGTACAGGCGGGCGGCTTCGCGCTCATCTTTTACTAACCCGCCATCGCCGCGCTCGTATGCAGCTCCTAGATTTGCCTGACCTTGAGCGTTGCCACCCTCTGCAGCCATTTTGAAGAACCGTACAGCCTCGACAACATCTTTCGGCAGTCCTCCGACTCCACCCAAATAGGCAAGTCCTAGATTCGCCTGCGCCTGCGCATTCCTGTGTTCTGCTGCGAGCTTATAAAGCCGTACTGCTTCGGTCTCGTCCCTAGTTAACCCACCGGAGCCGCGCAAATACGCCGCGCCCAAGTTAGTTTGCGCCTGATCGTTGCCTTGTTCAGCTGACAGTTTGTAGAGACGCACAGCTTCACGATCGTCTCTTGCCAGCCCGCCCGCTCCACGCTCATAGGCAAATCCGAGGTTCACCTGGCCAACGGCGTTACCTTGGTCAGCCGAAAGCTTAAAAAGTCGTACGGCTTCGCGCTCGTCTTTCGATACCCCTGCGTGACCTCGCGCGTAGGCAAGCCCAAGATAAGCCTCTCCGAGAGCATTACCTTGGTCGGCCGATAATTTGTACAGTCGGCCCGCTTCGCGTTCATCTTTGGTGACTCCGCCGCGTCCCTCGAGATAAAAGATCCCGAGATAGACTTGCGCGAAAGCGTTACCACGCTCTGCTGCCGTTCTGTATAGACGGGCGGCCGCGTACTCATCTTTGGCTAAGCCGCCACGTCCCGTTTGATATAATCTGCCGAGATTATATTGCGCTGACGCGAAGCCCTGATCTGCGGAAAGCCTAAAAAGACGGGCGGCTTCACTATCATTTTGGGGCAGCCCGCCGCGTCCCCCTAGATAAAGAACTCCAAGGTCGTTTTGACCTTGCGCATTCCCGTGATCTGCAGCGAATTTCGAGAGGCGGAGCGCTTCGGCGTCATCCTTCGGGATGCCGCCCTCGCCAATCAGATAAAGCGACGCCAGGTTGGCCGCACCTTGAACGTTGCCACCCTCGAACGCCTTGGCGTATTGCCGCCGGGCCGCATCAACGTTCTTTGCGGCCTGATATGCCCGACCAAGCTGGAGGGCAATCCTGGGCTCGTTTGGGGCCACCTTCGCTGCGCGCTCGCATGCATCGATTGCGACCTGTGCGACGATCTTTTCAGAACTGACGCCAGCGACTCCCGCTGGTCGCGTGCTATCAAATGGATGAGCCGCAACTTGATCGCAGGCTGCTAGAAGTTCAACGACCGGCTTCGCGGCAGCGGAAATAGAGGAACAACCAAATCCAATCAAGAGTCCGACGGAGATACAAATCAGCCTCACCGCACTCCTCCCGTGAGACGAACTGAAAGTGTTTCGCTAAAATAAGACCAAGCCTATCCGTCCGGCTCGCTCCTGCCAATGCCGGATGTTCGGGAAGATGTGCGGCGGCAAGGCGAAAACTCTCGGTTGATTAAGAAATCCCGCTCCTCTAGGGACAGCTCGCGCCCGCCACAGTATCCCTTCGCCTGTCCCGCTGGAGGCCTGACGCGCGGCCAGGGAGGGCCCCCTCTGGGAGCTGAGCACAGCTGCGAGGTGTCCTTGCTGGTCGCTGCCCAGCCGAACGCCAATCGACGCTCGCCCCGATCCGCGCCAGTCGTCTCTTTCGAGATGACCGGGATTACGGCGGATCACCTGCCCTGCGGCGGCATCCCCCGATGTTCGCAAGCGCTGCGGCGCTTGCAATTGCGCGCCATTTGCGCAGCGGCGCACCGCCCCTGCAAAAGTTAATTTAACCTCTGGTTAACGAGTTTCCTTAGCTCTTTAAGTCATCGCTTAATGATTTAGCGTCACAGATAGACAATGCAAAAAGCCCGCGCGGTTCGCGGGCAGGATTTGTGTTGTTGATGAGTAATCCCGCAGAAAAGCCTGAAGTTGTAGCGCTTCCGGCAGGACCTCAGGTGGCGGCGCCGGTGAACAGCCGGCGCGTTGCTGCGCAGCGGGTACGTGAGGCGCGGGATCGGTTAACGTCAACCAGTGGAACCCGCCCGGCATTCGATGCCGAACTGCTCCGCCAATACGCCCAGACCCGGATATCTGCGTCCTACGTCGTGATGCTGCTGGTGGTGGCAACCGGCGTGCTGTTCGGCCTCTGGATGAAGCCGATCGTGGCCGGCGCCTGGACGCTCGGCATTCTCTGCGTCCATGTCGCCATCATCCGCAGCTGCGCCCGCTTCCTCGCCGAGCCCACCTCGGTCGCGGTGACCCGCAAATGGCGGACGCGCTTCGTGCTGCTCGACCTGCTCTACGGCCTGTGCTGGACCGCGATCCTGATCCACCCCGCCGGGCGCGATCTCGCTTCCAACACGCTGATGATGTTCCTGATGATGCTGGTGATCGCAGTCTCCAGCATGCTGGCAGCGAGCCTGCCGATCGCAGCACTCGCGGCGACCGTTCCGGTGACGGTGGGGATCGCGCTCGACCTCGTGCTCAACGGCGCGTTCGACAATTACGTGCTGGCGCTGCTCGCGCTTGCCGCCGAAGGCTATTTCGCGCTGCTGGCGCACCGCCTGCATTCGACCACGCTGGCGACGCTGGAGGCCCGTGCCGAAAAGGATGCGCTGATCGGCGAACTGGAACAGGCCAAGGCGATCTCCGACGAAGCCCGGCACCGCGCCGAATCCGCCAACGTCGCCAAATCGCGCTTCCTGGCCCAGATGAGCCACGAGCTGCGCACGCCGCTCAACGCCATCCTCGGCTTCTCCGAGGTGATGAAGAGCGAGATTTTCGGCGCGCATGCCGTGCCGGTGTACAAGGAATATTCCGCCGACATCCATAATTCCGGCGTGCACCTGCTCAATCTCATCAACGAGATCCTCGATCTGTCGCGCATCGAGGCCGGCCGCTACGAGCTGAATGAGGAAGCGGTGGCATTGGTGCATGTCGTCGCCGACTGCCATCATTTGCTGAAGCTGCGCGCCTCCAGCCGCGGCATCACCATCCACGAGGTGTTCGAGCACGGCATGCCGCGGATCTGGGGCGACGAGCGCGCCATCCGCCAGGTCGTGCTCAATTTGCTCTCCAACTCGATCAAGTTCACCCCGCAGGGCGGCGAGATCTGGCTGAAGGTCGGCTGGACTGCGTCGGGCGGGCAGTATCTGAGCGTCAAGGACACCGGCAGCGGCATCGCCGAGGACGAAATCCCGGTCGTGCTGGCCTCGTTCGGCCAGGGCTCCAACTCGATCAAG
Organism: Bradyrhizobium uaiense; assembly: GCF_010811875.1. Classification (GTDB taxonomy): domain Bacteria; phylum Pseudomonadota; class Alphaproteobacteria; order Rhizobiales; family Xanthobacteraceae; genus Bradyrhizobium; species Bradyrhizobium uaiense. Next base: position 49,347 of record NZ_VKHP01000012.1, on the reverse strand, counting down.
TCGGCGGAACAGGGCGCGGGCCTTGGCCTGCCGATCGCGAAAAGCCTGATCGACATGCATGGCGGCACCTTCACGCTGAAGTCGAAATTGCGTATCGGCACCGAGGTGATCGTGACCTTGCCGCCGGAACGGGTGATGAGCGCGCTGGCGCCGATGGCGGAAGAATCGCCGCCGATGCAGCCGGAGCCGGTCGAGCCCGCGATGAGCGGCGACCGCAAACGCGTGCGCCGCAAGTCGATCATGAGTGCCGGCACCGGATTGTAGAGCATGTCGCGGAAGATCGTGACGCGGTTATCGCTGCAAACAAACGCAAGGCGTTCGCGCCAGGACCATGCTCGCGACAAGAACCCGAGGCGTGATGCGGCATCCCGCGTCAGCCGGCTTGCACCGGCGGCTGAAACGGTTCAACAGTTGAACAATGAGCTCAGAAACGCCGTGTATCGCAGTCTGCATGATCGACCCCAGGACGAAGCTCTGCTTCGGCTGTGGTCGCACGCTTCCCGAGATCGCGCGCTGGCACAAGATGGACACCACGGAGCGGCTGTCCGTCATGTCGACGCTGCCGGCGCGCATGGCCGAGGCCGGGCTCGAGCGCATCGAGCCGCGTCCGAAGCGCGCATGACCGGCACCACGACCGGAGGTGCTCCATGACCCGCATCCTCCTCGTCATCCTGCTGCTGATGGCAACCGCCGGCGCCGTCGTCGCCTATGGCGATCCCGATCAGATCGCGCGCGCCAGGCAGAACCTGACCCAGATCTTCGGCCGCACCATCGTCGCCTCAACCTCCCCTTCCAGCTCGGCCCCCGCGGTGCAGATCGCACGCAGCCAGGGCGGCGAGTTCGCGTTCCGCGCCAAGATCAACGGCGTCAGCGCGCCGATGGTGATCGATACCGGCGCGACCTCGGTCGTGTTGACCTGGGAGACCGCCAAGGCGATCGGGTTGCCGACCGAAATGCTCGAATACAATGTCGACCTGGAGACCGCCGGCGGTCACACCAAGGCGGCGCGCCTGACCCTCGACAGGCTCGCGGTCGGCAAGCTGGTCGAGAAATCCGTGCCGGCCCTGGTGGTGCAGCGCGGGCAGATGAAGACCAACCTGCTCGGCATGAGCTTCCTCGACCGGCTCGAAAGCTGGGGCGTGCGCTCCGACACGCTGAGCCTGACGGGATACCCCGACGTCACCGGTAGCATCAGCACCTCGAGCCGCCACCGGCGCCCGCGCACGGTCGTCGACTAGGTTTACCTGTCGTCGTCGTGGATCGACGATGGATGCCGGCACAGCGGCGTGACCTGGATCTCCATGAACGGAAACAGCGGCAGGCTGGACAGGATGTCGTGCAACTCCTGCGCGCCCGATACGTCGAAGATGCTGACATTGGCGTAGCGGCCGGCCACCCGCCACAGATGGCGCCAGGCGCCCGTGCGCTGCAGCTCCATGGCGCGGACCCGCTCGGCCTGCTTCAGCGCATCGATCTTTTCGGCCGGGATGTCGTGCGGAATCCGCACATCCATTTCGACGTGGAACAGCATGATGATGAACTCTTTCTGCAAGCAATGATGCGGCACCGTGGAGACGGCGTGGAGCCGCCGCGGATCGCGGCGGCTCCATCGATCTGTCTACCAGATCGTCAGCCCTATCGTCAGCCTTGTCCTCAGCCTTGCACCAGGCCGCGGCTGACAAGGTTGATGTCGTCGGGGTTGACGAGGTCCTTTGCCGTCCAGCCCGAGACGTCGTAGTCGCTCATGCAATTGCGCACGAAATCCTGCATCGCGCCGAGGTCGCCGGTGGCGCTCGCGGCCATCAGGGTCTCGACACGCAGGTTCTCGTAATTGCCCGCATAGTTGCGTTCGTAGAGTTCGTGCCGGCCGCCGAACTCGGAGCCGACCGCGTCCCAGAGCAGCTTGAGCAGCTTGATCCGGTCGATCGCGGCATAGCCGTTGGAGCCGCGCACGAAGCGGTCGAGATAGGGCCGGATCGCCTCGCTCTCCAGATCGGCCGAGCTCGACGGCAGATAGATCAGGCCGCTCGCGACGTGGCGCTCGATCAGTTCCTTGATTCGCGGATACGCCATCGGCGCGAACACACGATAGGCCAGCCCGTAGTTCAGATTGGGAAGATTGTAGCCATCGGTCCCCTGCCAGTCGATCGGCGATTTCACCATCGCATCGGCAATGCCGTGGAACAGATTGCGCCAGGCAATCACTTCGCCCACCGCGGTCTGCACGCCGCGGAAATCCTTCGAGCCGGTCGCCTCGACGGCCATCGAGAACAGGCCGGCGATGAAGTCGAGCTTGACGGCAAGGCGCGTCACGCCGTGCAGCGTGAAACGCGGGATGAAGCCGGACGCCGGGAAGAACTGGTTGATCTTGTCGACGTCGCCATAGATGAAGACGTTCTCCCAGGGCACCAGCACCTTGTCGAAAACGAGGATCGAGTCGTTCTCATCGAAGCGGCTCGACAGCGGATAATCGAACGGCGAACCGGTCGCGGCCGCGGTGAATTCGTAGGACGAGCGGGCAATCAGCTTGATGCCCTTGGCATCCATCGGCGCCGTGAAGATCAGCGCAAACGACTTGTCCTTGATCGGGATGCCGTAGTGGGCGATGAAATTGTAGTGCGTCAGCGCCGAACCGGTCGCGACCACCTTCGCGCCCGAGACGATCAGGCCGGCATCGGTCTCCTTCTCGACATGCATGAAGACGTCGCGCACCTCCTCGATCGCGCGATCGCGATCGATCGGCGGGTTGACGATGGCGTGATTCCAGAAGTCGATCCGTTCCTGGGTTCGCGAATACCACTTCTTTGCGTTGCCGGCGTATTCGCCATAGAAGCCCGAATTCGCACCGAGCGTGCCGAGGAAGGCCGCCTTGTAGTCCGGCGAGCGGCCCATCCAGCCATACGCGACCTTCTGCAGTTCGGCGATCGCATCGCGGCTCTTGATCAGATCATCGGCCGTTTTCGAGCCGAGGAAGAAGGGATGGGTCAGCTGCCCCGAGCCGGTGTCGGTCAGAACGCCGATCTGATCCTTCTTCTCGTGGAAGCGATCATACCAGCGCGCCACCATGCGCGCCGAATTGCGGAAGGCGGGATGCTGGGTGACGTTCTTGACGCGCTCGCCATAGATGTAGATTTCCCGGCCGTCCTGGATGCTGTCCAGGAATTCCGCGCCGGTGTAGACGCTGGTGGTTGACGCAGGCACATCGGCCCGCAGGGCAGCTGCTGTAGTCATGGGTTTCTCCTCCGCTTGTGTCGTCGGACCGGCGGGGCATTGCCGCACCGGCCCGGACCATCCCGTCACGCTCTTGGTCGGCGTGACATCGGAGGAAAAGCTACGCGCTCACCCGGAGCGGGCGAAAGGTATCACACCATACCGCGCAGTCCGTCGCGGCTCGGGCTATGACTCAGCTCGCACGGACCGGACGGCAGCGATCGTCCAGCCGATGCAACACCGCGGCTGATGCAGCAATGCACAGCACGGCATAGGGAGCGAAAACCGGAGCGAGCCATGGTCAAAGGTTTGGGCAAAGGTTTTGACGGCACCGCTGTCGCTTTCCATCGCGATGGCGAATTGGCCCTCGATGCCTGCGTCGTCACGATCGGCGCATTTGACGGCGTCCACCGCGGCCATCAGGAACTGCTCCGGCAGACCATTGCGGCAGCGCAACGCCGCGGCGTTCCTGCTGTGGTCTACACTTTCGATCCGCCGCCAAAGGTGTATTTCGGCCAGGCCGAGGCATTGATCCCGCTCCGAGAAAAGCTCGAGCGCATCGCAACATTCGCGCCCAATCATGTCGTCGTCGCCGACTTCAACCAGATCTATCTCCGCCGCACCGCGGCCGACTTCCTTGCAGAACTGCAGCGCCTGCACCCGCGTGAAGTGATCGTCGGCGAGGACTTCCGCTTCGGGTCCTGCAAAGGGGGCACCGCGCTGCTGCTGCGGCAACATTTCAACACGCGCATCCTGCCGCCGGTGCGCTGCGGCAACGGCGAGATCGTCTCCAGCAGCCGGATCCGCGCGCTGCGACGGTCCGGCCTTGCCGCCGCCGCGTCGGCGCTGGAAAACTGGCGGGACATCGTGACCGCACCATCGGCCAATCGACCGAGCCTGGTCCACCTCGAGGTCGCCAGCCAATGACCGCCATCGATCCACGCGAGCTGCGCAATGCCTGCGGCCAGTTCGGCACCGGCGTCACCATCATCACGACGCATTGCGAGGGGCGCGATCACGGCATGACGGCCAATGCCTTCATGTCGGTCTCGCTCGATCCACCGCTGGTCGCGATCTCGATCGCGAAAAGCGCGAAGTTGCTTTGCAACATCCAGAACACCGGCCGCTTTGCGGTCAGCGTCCTCGCCGAGGGCATGGAGGATCTCGCCTGGCATTTCGCCGGCAAGCCCAGGCTCGACCTCCGCGACGTGTTCGAACGCCGCAACGAGCTGCCCGTGATCGCCGATGCGGCGGCGTATTTCGTGACCGACCTCGCCGACGAGATCGTCGCCGGAGACCACACCATCTTCATCGGCCATGTCCGCGAGATGGCGCTGGAGCCCGGCAAGAAGCCGCTGCTGTTCTTCCGCGGCCGCTTCGGCAGCCTTGCCGACCCGCACCCCGCGCCCGCGACGCTGGAGAATGCTGCTTACGAATTTGTTTGGTGAGACCACCAACCGATATTCCCGAAAACGGGGATGCAAGTTTGAGGAAACTGCAAGAAAAGGAGGAAACGACCATGCTGAACGTCACCAAGGACACCATCACCGACCACGTCATCGCCGCGCTCGCGAAGGATATTCCGGATCGCAACCGTCAGATCATGACGAGCCTGATCCGCCACATGCACGACTTCTGCAAGGAGGTCGACCTGACCTTCGCCGAGTGGTTCGCTGCGTGCGAATTCCTGCGCCGCGCCGGCGACATCTCGGACGAGAAGCGCAACGAGTTCATCCTGATCGCCGATATTCTCGGCGTCGAGGTGCTGGTCGACATGCTCGACCACCGCGTCACCGACGGCGAGAGCGAGTCCACCGTGCTCGGGCCGTTCTACCGGGAAAACCCGCCGGTGCTGCCGAAGGGCGCCTCCATCATCAAGAAGACGTTCGACAACGCGCAGACCGTCAAGGTCTCGGGGCGCATCAGCGACACCGCGGGGCGGCCGATCGAGGGTGTCACCATCGACGTCTGGGAAGACGCGCCGAACGGGCTCTACGATCTGCAAGACCCCGAGCAGCCGGCCTATAATCTGCGCGGACGCTTCACGACCGACGCCAACGGCGAATACGCCTTCGTGGCGCTCCGCCCCGAGCCCTACCCGATCCCCTATGACGGCGCCGGCGGCGAACTCCTGAAGTATATGGGTCACCATCCCTGGCGTCCGGGCCACATCCACTTCATGCTGTCCAAGGACGGCTATCAATCGCTGATCTCGCAGATCTACGATTCCGAGACCAAGTATCTCGACAACGACTCGGTATTCGCGGTGAAGCAGAGCCTGATCGGCAAGTTCGCGAAGGCACCCGCCGGGGCCGACACCGATCTCGTGCTCGACTTCGACTTCAAGCTCAAGAAGGCGGCCGTCGAGCGGCTCGTCGCGGCCGAGTAACACGTACCAAGCCTGCCGGACCTCGAAAGCCCGGCGGGCTCAACTTGATCTGACCTGTGAGGACTTATGAGCCGTGCCGTGATCGACATCGCCGTACCTGTGGAGCAAGTGCAGCCGCCCGCTAAGGACACTGCGATCCGCAGCATCCGCGCCACCATCGTGGAAGCGCCGACCCGCCGGCGACACAAGCTTTCGAACACGGAAGTCACGCATCAGGGCTACGTGCTGGTGCGCGTCCTGCTCGACAATGGCGTCACGGGTATCGGCGAAGCCTCGACACTGGGCGGACCGCGCTGGGCCGAGGAGAGCGTGGAATCGATCAAGGCTGCCGTCACGAATTATCTGGCGCCGGCGCTGCTCGGGCAGCCTGCCCTCGCCTTCGAAGCCAATGCGCTGCGCATGAGCAAGGCCGCCACCCGTAACTTCGCCGCCAAGGGCGCGATCGAATCCGCCCTGCTCGACGCCGCCGGCAAGACGCTCGGCCTTGCCGCCAGCGCGCTGCTCGGCGGTGCGGTTCGCGAGCGCATGGAGGTGATCTGGGCGCTGGCCTCGGGCGACAGCGGCCAGGAGCTGGAGGAAGCCAGGGAGAAGCTGCGGCGCCGCGAGCACCGCCAGTTCAAGATCAAGTTCGGCTTCAACCGCCCGCAAGCGGATTTGAAGCGGTTGCAGACGCTGCGCGCCGGTCTCGGCGACGAGGTCCGCCTGATCGTCGATGTCAACCAGGGCTGGACCGAGGCCGAATGCATCCGCTTCATGCCCGCGCTGGAGGAGCTGGATGTCGCGCTGGTCGAACAACCGGTTTCGGCGCTGCAGCTGGAAGCCATGGCGCGTGTCGCGGCCCGCACCTCCATCCCGTTGCTGGTCGACGAAGCCGCCTTCACCAAGGAGGAGATCGCCCGCGTCGCCACGATGGGTTGCGGCAGCGTCTACTCGCTGAAGCTCGTCAAGAGCGGCGGCCTGTTCGAGATGAAGCGCGCCGCGGCAGTCGCGGGCGCCCATGGGCTCGAGCTCTATGGCGGCTGCCTGCTGGAAAGCAGCATCGGCGCCGCCGCGCATCTTGCCGCATTCGCCACCCTGCCCAGGCTCGAATGGGGCACCGAGCATTTCGGTCCGCGAATTCTCGTCGAGGATCTGGTCGTCAACCCGATCAGATTCGACGCGTTCGAGATCTGCGTCCCCGATGGCCCCGGCCTCGGCGTCGAGGTCGACGAGGACAAGATCCGCGCCTTCGCCCGGAAGGATTAGACGGATGGCGTCATTCCCGCGGACAATTGACAATCCTGGGACCCACGCCCAGTCTTTGCACTGGAACCATCCTGATCGCACGCTGATGACGACGCGGTATCGAACCCGGCAGGCCTTTCCCGCAGCTTCTCCGGAAGTGTGCGAACACACGTCCGGCTGACCGTGAACGATCGCGACGATGTCATGGATCTCAGGCGACTGGTCTATTTCGTCGCCGTCGCCGAGGAATTGCATTTCGGCCGCGCTGCATCGCGGCTCGCGATCGCACAGCCGCCGCTCAGCCGGCAGATCGCACAGCTGGAGAGCGATCTCGGCGTCATGCTGATCGACCGGAGTCGAAGCCAGATCCGGCTGACCCAGGCCGGCAGTGTTCTGCTGGAGCGTGCGCGCGACGTGCTGGAGCGGCTCGACCGCACGCATCGCGAGATCAAGCGGATCGGAGAGGGTTTTTCGGGCCACTTGCGCGTCGCCTTCGTCGGATCGGCGACCTATGGCGTGCTGCCCAACGTCATCAAGGCGTTTCGTTCGGCCTATCCCGACGTCGAGCTCGCGCTGTCGGCGATGAACAACGCCGAGCAGAAGCGCGCGGTGATCCAGCGCGAGATCGATATCGCCGTCGCCCGGCCCTCGCTCGAGGACGAGGAGTTGAAGTCGGAGCCGCTGCTGCAGGAGCCGTTGATCCTCGCGCTGTCTGATACCTCGCCCCTGCTTGAACGCCAGGTCACGCGGCTGGCGGCGCTGAAGGCCGAGACATTCGTGCTCTACCCGCGCAAGCCGCGCCCGAGCTTCGCCGATCATATTCTCAACATCTGCCTCGAAGAGGGCTTCATTCCGAAATCGCAGGTGCTGGCCCAGGACTATCAGACCGCAATCAGCCTGGTGTCGGTTGGCGTCGGCATCGCGCTGGTGCCGAAATCAGTCTCGCAGGCGGAACGCCCCGGCGTCGCCTATCGCGCCTATGAGGGACATAACCCGGGCACTGCGCTGTCGCTGAACTATCGGCGCGACAACCGGATGCCGCATCTCTTCAACTTCCTGAAGATCGCGCAAGACGTCATGCGGCGTCAGCGCAAGCAGTAATGTGCCCCGTCACAAGCGCGCGATCGTCAACGCGTGCGATCGCATCGCGCAGCACCTCGATCCCAGCGCCCGGCCGAACGCCGTTCTCCGCGAGGTGCCTGCGGAACGCACGCGCGCCGGGGACACCATGGAAGGCGCCGACGAAGTGACGCGTGATCGAATGCAGCCGCGTGCCTTCAGCCAGTTGCCGCTCGATATAGGGCAGCATCGCCGTGAACACGTCCTTCATCGTGGCATGCGGCGACGTCTCGCCGAACAGCTCGGAATCAACCGACAGCAGCCGCCACGGCTCCTGATAGGCCGCCCGCCCCAGCATCACGCCATCGACATGCGCCAGATGCTGCTTCGCCTCGGCGACGCTCGTGATGCCGCCGTTGATGATGATGGGGACGTCCGGCAGCGCCGCCTTCAGGCGGTAGACGCGATCATAGGCGAGCGGCGGGATGTCGCGGTTCTCCTTCGGCGACAATCCGTTGAGCCAGGCCTTGCGCGCGTGCACGACGAGCGCATCCGCGCCGGCGGCAATCACACCGCGGGCCAGCGTATCGAGCGCGACCTCCGGATCCTGGTCGTCGATGCCGATCCGGCATTTCACCGTGACGGGAATCCGCACCGCGCGCTTCATCGCCGCAACGCCTTCGGCGACCAGCGCCGGCTCCGCCATCAGGCAGGCACCGAAGCGGCCATCCTTCACCCGATCGGACGGACAGCCGACATTGAGATTGATCTCGTCGTAACCGAACTGCTCGCCGATCTGCGCAGCAGTCGCGAGGTCACCCGGATCGGAACCACCAAGCTGCAGCGCCACCGGATGCTCGCTGGCATCGAAGCCGAGCAGCCGCGCCCGATCACCGTGGATCACGGCGCCGGTCGTCAGCATCTCCGTATAAAGCCGCGCCCGCCGCGACATCAGACGATGGAAGACGCGGCAATGCCGATCGGTCCAGTCCATCATCGGCGCCACGGAAAAGCGATAATCTTGATATTCCAATAAGTTACCCTATTCTTTCAATGGACTAGATCGGGAACGTGTGCGCTCTGTGTGCACTCCAAACTAGCCAGAATTGCACACGCTTGTACCGCATTTGATCTCGCGGTGCACACTTAGCGCACACGAAATCGGGTTGCACACGCAAATGCCGACCTATACGAAGCTGGAGTCAGGAAGCTGGCGCGTCCAGGTCAGGAGGAAACGCCAGTACGTCGCGAATACATTCATCCGACGACGCGATGCCGAAGAGTGGGCAATCGAAGCCGAGCGCTCAATCGATCGGGGGACCCCAGTCCGACGCTTCAAGTCTCAACAGCAACCGCGCATCTTTTCCGATTTGATCGCGTTGCATCTCGACGATCTTGCTGAGGTCGGCAAGCCAGGCGCCGCCTGCATCTCAGCGCTGGAGGAAGGACGGCTGTGCTTCGCCTACCAGCCGGTGTGCAGCAGCAATCGGCCGGATGAGATCTTGTACTGGGAATGCCTCTTGCACATCGCAGGATCGGAGCCTGCCAGCAAGGCTATGGGTGCTGCCATTTCCATCCTGGAGAGAACAGAGTTGATCCGAGGCGTCCACCACTGGGTGGTCAGCCGAGCGATCGACGAGTTACTGAAGGAGCCCCAGATTTGTCTGGGGTGCAATATTTCCGCGCGCAGTGCGGTCCTGGATGCGCAGTGGCTGCCGATTATCGCGAAGGCGGCGCGGCATCCCCATGTTGCCAGACGCTTGATACTTGAGGTGACGGTAACCACGCCTCTACCCGACCATGATGAGACACAGGGCTTCATTCGTACGCTGCAAGCCCTTGGCTGTCGTATCGCCGTCGACGATGTCGGGGCACGATCGGAGGATCGCTACACCCTGGTGTCCGCCGGCCCGGACTTCATCAAACTCGATGCGAGAATCTTGCATGCCGCCCGACTTGATCGGGAAGGGCGGTCGCACTTGTCGGAGGTGGTCAGCGTGGCTGCGCGTCTCAGCAAGGCGGTCATCGCGCTGGGGTGTGAGACGCCCGAAGATCTTCGTATCGCGCGGCTGGCGGGAGTAGCCTGGATTCAGGGGGGGCTACTGGGCTCGCCCGCCATCTCGCGGGACCGTATTCAGCGTGCCGACGATGATGGCTAACGGTCTGTGGCGATGGGCGTCACCGAACAGGGGGCATCAAAGGCACAACATATCATCGGTTCCTTGCGACATTTTCTCAGGTCGAGCCGATCGGCGAGTTCAGGAGTGAGACAATCCAGGAGACCATGGTGCTACAGTGGCTGGCGCGGTTTGTGGGATCGGCGAGGTGGAGAAATTTTTTCGTCGCGGCTCAGCGAGGTTGAATGGCGCAACCTTGGCTTCGAGGGCTCGCGGCTGTCCTATCTTCTGATGAAGGCCGGGCTGTTTCATGAGGCGCATAGGGCAGTCGACGATTGCCTGGCACTGCTTGAGATCCTCGCGATCACCCTGCCCCGGCTCGATCGGACCGTGCTTTCTGTCCTGCTGGAGCGAGCCCGCCGCAAGACAATCAGGATCTGGGCCGAGCAGTCACCCTTCGAGCTCAAGGACGAGCTCAAGCGGCGCGGCTATCGTTGGAGCGACGGCGCCGATGGCCGGCCGCGGTCGTGGTATATCGACGTCGATGAACCCAATCAGGCAACCGAAATCGAGTACCTGCAGAGGACGATCTACCAAGGGGACACCGAGATACGGCTTCAGACGCTCACTGCGTTCGACCGATTCTCCATAAGAGTCTGAGGATCATCTATGGGTCCCCCAACGCCAGCGTGCGAGCAAGCACTCCGAGCGCCGACGGCCTCGCAGGGCGACCTCCACGCTCGCTCTTTTTGTGCTGGGCATTCGGCAACAATCTGGCCAACACGACCGGGACGAAAGGAAACCCGTAACCTAGCTGTGGACATGAACCCGCAAAAGCTCTGTCTCGCTCTTTGTCTACTGGCGCCGCTCGGCGCACTCCAGACCGCCTCTGCCCTTACCTTGGAAGAGATCAAGGCAAAGCTAGAGGCCGCCGGCTTTTCGCAAGTCCGGGAGGTGCCGTCCGGAAAGATCAAGGCCTTCAAGGCAACAAAGGATGGAAAGGTCAGGTCCATCCTCGTCGATAGCACCGGCTATTTTCAGGAATTGCAATAGAGCGCGATCACCCGCGCAGCCGCATCGAGATTTCGGTGCTGGTGAATGTTCTCTCTGGCGTCAGCACGACCAGATCTACGACGGTCATCGAGCCCGGGTGGCTGCACACATATTTGACATGCCAAAGCGGCCCGATGTCGGGAGAGATAACGAAATCTCCGGATTCGAACGCTCGAGCAATCGCCCTGACCGCCACGCTGTTCTTGATCGGAAGAGAAAACACGGCGTCGACAAGCGCAGCCAGGCTCACTCCGTCAGCGAGGAAGGCCCGAGCAACGTTGTCCCCATGCGCCTCTCGAAGGGCCGACATGATTGCGGCGACGGCCTCTGGGTCCTTCACTTTGCGCGCCCTGTTCAGCCATGAGACGGTCAAAGCTAGCCGACTCAACCGGTGACCTGGCCGTCTTATAAGCCGGGAGTCCTTCCATTGGTAATGCAAAGCAGATCGGCGCTTCCCTGTCCGGAGCATGGCCTTCCGGCTTGCGCCTGAACCTGCCCCTTGTCCGCGGCGGAAGGTGTAAACATCTATTGCACCAACAGCTCATTATCCCTGCGGTGCAAAATGGACCTGACCGAAATCCAAGGCTACGCAATACAGGCTAGAATGGCGCTCATCGTGGGCGCGGGAACGTTTGACCGCGTGTTCGCGGGCATCCGCTTTGCTGAGGTCGACGGACCGCTTCTGTATGTCTACGCAAAAGACGAGTCGACCGCGGCTGAGATCGAGGACAATTTCGCCCTGCATGTCGCATTCGTTGCGTCGCAAATCCTCCGCCGGGAAATTGATGTCGTCGTCGTGCTGCCGAAGGTTCTTCAGTGATGATGGTCTGGGAGTGGCTTGCGACCGACATTTGAGCGGTACGCGGCGATGCAAGGCAGCTAGTGAGCTGGGCTAGGCCAAATAGGTCGCAGCGACATCGCTATTTCCGCATTGCCTCCCTGACGGAGAATACGAATCCCGGCTTCGCTTGCCAGATGATGCGGCGAAGTCACCATCCCCCGGAGGGATCGTGTCCTATTCAACATGATCGAGCTTCGTGGTCGGGACGCTTCGAGCTGCTAAAGCATGATCCGGAAAAGTGCGAAGCGGTTTTCCGGAAAGATCATGCTCAAACAAAGAGCTAAAGCGCGACGACGATTCAACCTGATCTCATCGCGCTTTAGGCGGCACGACGGGTGGACATCAACTCCGGCCGGAGCGCGAGCGACAGCACGGCCCCGAGACCGGACATCAGGGTTATCTGAATGAGGCCGGCGACGCTCCAGCCGGCACGATTCGCGAGAAACCCGATCAGGTACCCAGCAATCGCTGCCGCCCCATAAAGACTGGTGACGAATGTACCGGAGGCGCGGCCTGCAAGCGGCGGCGCCACCGCCTTGACATGGTATCCCGCGAGATTGACGTAGATCGTGCCGCTCACGACCAAGCCCCAAGCGAACGAGAGCACAGCCTGAAGCACAAATCCTTGCGCACCCGAGAACAAGAGATAGCCGAGCACCGTCGCCCCGAGAAACGCGCCACTGAGTACGGTTCGCGGCGAAAACCGGTCGCCAACCCATCCGCCAATCAGCGAGCACAGCACACCAGCACCGTAGATACTCATGACCTGTCCGGTTTCGGCCGGCGCAAAATGCAGCTGCTCGCGCAGAAACACCGGATACATGCCAAGATAGCCGTAGATGATGAGTCCGCCTATCACGCTGAGAATCGTCAGGATTATCGTGTTGCGGTTCAACAGCGTGGTAGCGCCTCCGACGAGCTGCATGCCATCGGTCCGGCCCTGCACTTCGGTCAGAGCCGGACGAACGATGAGCGCAATGACCACCATGACGACAAAGCCAATGGCGCCGAACAGGATGATGGGTCCGCGCCAATTGCCGTAGGCCGCAAGCGCGAAATTTGCCGCCATCGGCCCCAGGATCGCACCGACACCGAAAGAGGCGTTGACCGCACCTACCGCGACCGCGCGGGCGCCGACAAATGAAGTGGTCGCGATCGCAATCAGAGCCGTTAGTTGCATCGCCTCGCCGATTCCGGTCGCGGCCCGGTAGAGCAGCATGTCGGCCATCCCGGTCGCGAAGGCCGTCATGAGTGTTCCGGCGGAGAAGATAGCTATTCCGATCTGCAACACTGTCTTTCGGGTAAAGCGCGCAAGCAGATAGCCCGTCGGCCATCCGGCGAGTGCCATGCCGAGGGTAAAGATCGTGGACAGGAGTCCGGTGTCGGCAAGCGAGAAGCCGTACTCCTTGCGAACGTCGGCCGCCAGTAATGGAAATATCTGCCGGTCCATCGCATTGACCACATAGGATGCGAGCAGGACCCCGAACATCCAAAGCATGGCGCGGCTTTGCGACGGCCGCGCGTTGACGTCTGCCGAGACTGAGGTTTCAGTCGCCATTGAGTGCCTCCCGGAATTATTGTTCGTTGCGATCCGTGCGGCCCGAGGGACGAGCCGCACACGGTTCAAGCCCCCGCGGTCTGGCGGTACCAGTCGAAAATCTGCTCACCGGTCCAGAACAGAACTCCCTGTTTGGCGGCAATATGCTCCAGAGCTTCGCGGAAATAGCGCAAGCGGTGTGGCGCACCCATGATGTAGGGGTGAACGACCAGCGCCATCACACGCGCGGAGTCATGCGCGTCCGCGTAAAGTTGCTCGAACTGGTCGATCGCCCGGTCGCGATATTCCGACGCCTTGTGATGCTGGATCAGCATCATCGCGACGTCGTTGCATTCCTGGGTGTAGGGAATGTTGACGATCGGCCCGCTTCTCGTCTTCAACGTGACCGGTTGATCGTCGAGCACCCAATCGCAGACGTAGTCGTATCCCTCTTCGCCCAGGAGATCTGGTGTTTCCCACGTCTCGGTCAGACCAGGACCAAGCCAACCGCGCGGTTTTCGCCCTGTGAAGTCCTTGATGGCCGTTGCCGTCCGGGCGATGTCTTCACGCTCATTTGCGACCTTCTGCATGTTCTTTTGCGTGAATCCATGGCCGATGAACTCCCAGTTTCGCGCGTGTGCCGCGCGCGCGATCGGTTCATAAGCACTGATTGCCGATCCGTTGATGGCGAGAACGGCCTTGATCTTCAGGGCGTCGAAGACCTCGAGCATGCGCCAGAACCCGACACGATTGCCGTATTCATGCCACGCCCAGTTGGGGATGTCGGGGCTCGGCGATCCACCGGCTGGCGGGGTCAGAACCGTACGCGGCATGGTCTCGCGCGCATCCCATTCCTCGACGTTCACAATAACCCAGACCGCCAGACGAGCGTCTCCGGGGAGCTTTAGCGACGGACGATCGGCAATCGCCGAATAAGTCAATCGATCGGTCGGCAGCATCACCATCACACGCTCCTTTCACCGATCTTGAAAGAGATCTCGCCGAGCCCCGCAATGACGCCGGTCATGCAATCGCCAGGAACGACCGGCCCGACGCCAGCGGGTGTGCCGGTGAAAATGAGATCGCCGGGCACCAGGGTGTATTGCTGCGACAGGTTGGCGACGATCTCGGCAACATTCCAGATCATCTGACCAAGATCGCCGCGCTGGCGCACGGCTCCATTGACCGACAATGAAATTGCGCCCGAGCCGATGTGGCCAACCTTCTCCGCGGGATGAATCGGACCACAAGGAGCCGATCGGTCGAATGATTTGCCGATCTCCCACGGCAATCCGCGTTCACGCGCCTCTCGTTGCCGGTCACGGCGCGTCATGTCGATCCCGATCGCGTAACCGAAAACGTGTTCGAGAGATTGATCAGCGGAAATGTTGGAACCGCCGCGGCCAATCGCGACAACCAGTTCGATCTCATGCTGGAAATCATCGGTCGATGGCGGATAAGGGACCTCGCTGCCCTCCCTCAGGATGGAGTCGCTGGGCTTCTGAAAGAAGAACGGCGGGTCACGTTCGTCACCCTCCTTCATCTCCCGGATGTGTTCAACATAGTTGCGTCCCACGCAGTAGACGCGGCGGACGCCGAAGCACGTCGCAGCTCCGGCGACAGGCAGGGTCGTCGGTTCAGGGCATGGTGCAAGCATGAGACCTCCTCGGCGTATAGCGCAGCTATTGTCTGGCTTCATTAAAGTGAATACACTTACTCATTGTCAAGTAATAAGTGTATACATTACCGAAGGAAGACAGGTCTGCACCCGATGGGTGGCACAGTGGAATTCTTGCTGCTGGATGAAGGCCAGCAAGGTTCTGTAAGTGGACGCCTGTACACACTTGAGGACCGCGATGAACGCCGTTTCCGACCAGCCAGGCATGGCCTCGACCCAGTCGCGCCTTTTGGCCGAGCGGTTGCGGCAATCGGTGCTCGATGGCGGGTTTGCGCCAGGTACGCGTCTCAACGAGGTGCACCTTGCGCGATCACTATCCGTCTCGAGAACGCCGCTTCGGGCCGCGCTGCAGACCCTGGCTGGAGAGGGGCTGCTACATCACACGCCGAACCGGGGCTTCACCGTGCCGGCGCTCTCACTCGGCACGATCATTGACGCATACGAAATGCGCGCGCTCGCCGAGGGACTTGCCGCGCGCTTCGCTGCGGAGCGAGGCATCACGGATGCGCTGCGTTTGCAGTTGGAGGCATCACTCGCCGAAGGCGAAAGATCGCTCGCATCAGATGCGGCCGATGGCGAGCGCCGACGTCTCTACGCGGAAGCCAACGAGGCATTTCACGGAGCCATTCAGGAAGCTGCCAAATCTGATCTTGTGAAGGACGTCTTGCGAATTTGCCAGCGGGTACCGCAGACCTCTGCGCACAACATTGTCGCCTTCGAACTGGCGGACATGCGCGAGCGTCACGCGGCACATCAGCGCATCTACGAGGCGATCATCTGCAGGGAGCCGCGCGAAGCCGAGCAGCAGATGAGACAGCATGTGCTTTCGGTGAAGATGTCGATGGCGCGCTGGTACACCAGCCACCTGTCCTCGGCAAGCTCCAGCACCAGCAGGCAACCTCGCGAACCAGAAACAAGCGGGCTGCCGCAGAACAAGCGCACCAGGAGGGGCCGCTAACGTTCCCGCCTGCCGGCGACCGAATGCCTCGCGAGGCGGCAGGCCGGGCGGACCCGCACTGACCGCCAGCCGTTCCTCGCCGAGCTCCGTCGCAACGATCAAATCATGAGCCGATCAAAGTCGCTGGCCGGCAACAAGGTAGATCAGCAGCCGCAGAACGATTGTTATTTTTCACGGAAAGCGTGATGAATTTGATCGCTGAGCGGCTTCGTTAGAAACGACATGACGGTCCGCGGCGAGGTCTGCATAAAGGCTTCGACCGGCATTCCAGGCACCAGCTTATGGTCGCCCAGGCGGGCGATTTCTTCCGGCGGGATACCTATCCGCATCGTAAAGTAGCGTGTTCCGGTCTTTTGATCCTCGCTCACATCCGCCGAAATTTCCTTGACGACACCATTGAGCTCCGGTGTCGTGCGCTGATTGAAGGACGTGAAACGCAGGTGCGCAACCTGGCCAAGGTGAACCTGGTCGATATCCTGCGGCTGAATCTTGGCCTCAACCGTCAACAGATCGAGACTGGGCACGATCAGCATGATCTGCTCGCCCGGCGAAATGACACCGCCAACGGTGTGTACCAACAATTGATGCACGAAGCCGGATTGAGGTGCACGAATATCGACGCGCCTAAGCTGATCTTCGGCCGAAATACGCTTTTCGACCAGCTCCGCGACCTTGCTGCGAATATCAGCCAGATCCTTGCCCACTTCGGTGCGCATGTCCTGGTCGATTTGCAATATCTGTAGCTCGGTCTCGGCGATCTTTCCTTTCGATTGGGCAATCGAGGCAACAAGCTGGCCGCGCTCGCCCTCGAGGCGCTCCTTTTCCCGCTCCAGCGTCGTAACTCTGCTATAGGGTACGAGATTCTGCTGCCAAAGGGTGTTGACACCCTCAAGTTCCTTGGTGATCCACTCGACCTGCTTCACCTTGGAGACGATCTGGGCCTCGTATCCGCTGATCTCCTCGCGCGCCTGCGCAACGCGTTCCCTCAGTTGCGAACGCTGCCCATCGCGGGTTTGCCGACGAACCTCGAATTGGGTTCTCTCGCCGTCGATCGCCTTGGCGACGTCCACCTGGCTCTGCCGGTTCAGCAACTCGTTGGGAAACGATATCGTCGGCTTGCCGTCACGCTCCGCTTCCTCTCGCGCCTGGCGCGCTGCGAGGTCGTCAAGCGCCTTGGTGATGATCGCCAGATTGGCCCTGGTCTGGGTGTCGTCCAGACGCACGAGCACATCCCCGGCCTCGACCGCGGTGCCGTCCCGGACGCGAAGCTCGCCGACTACGCCACCGGTCGGGTGCTGCACCTTCTTGACGTTGGAATCGACGACGAGCTGGCCTTGGGCGATCACTGCCCCGGAAAACTCGGTCGTGGCGGCCCAGCCGCCGAGCCCGAAAACCAGGATTGCGGCCGCGGTGGCGATCACGTAGCTGTGGTTTCTCAGCGACCGCCGCATGTCAGGCGTGACTGTGCTCATCACTGCGCGGCCCCTGGCGCCTCGTTCACAACCCTGAGCGCACCGGGGGCAGCTGCCGGTGCAGCAGCGGTGGGACGGCGCATCATTTTTGCAAGCACCTCTTCCTTCGGTCCGATTGCCTGGCAACGCCCCTGAGCGATTACCATGACCTGGTCGACACCCGCCAAGGCACTCGGCCGGTGCGCAATGATGATTGCAATTCCGTGCCGTGCCCTGACTGAGAATATGGCGCGGGTGAGTGCTTCCTCGCCCTCCAGATCGAGATTCGAGTTCGGTTCGTCGAGCACAACGAGGAACGGATCGTCGTAGAGCGCACGTGCCAGCGCAATGCGTTGTCGTTGTCCCGCCGAAAGCGCACTTCCGTTTTCGCCGATGTCGGTCTCGTAGCCGTTTGGTAGTTTGAGAACCAGTTCATGGACACTGGCGAGCTTGGCGGCGGCCAGCACCTTTTCGGAATCCATGTCGGGATCGAAGCGGCAGATGTTCTGCGCCACCGTGCCGGCAAGCAGCTCAACATCCTGCGGAAGATAGCCGATATGCCTTCCGAGCTGCTCCGGCGACCACTGGTCGAGCGTTGCCCCATCGATGCGAACCGTGCCGCGAACCGGAGTCCAGACGCCGACCAGCGCGCGGGCAAGACAGGACTTGCCGCCACCACTTGGTCCTACAATGCCCAACGCTGAGCCCGCTTCGAGACGAAAGTTCACATCCTGAACCACAGTCCGCCTGTCGCCTGGCGGATTGACGCACACCATTTCGCTTTCGAAGGATTTGACCGGCGCGCTCAGCGCCAATTCCTTTCTCAGGGTCGGAAGCAGGCCCAGCAGGTTCGTCAGGCGCTGCCAAGCCTGGCGTGAGGCAACGAAATTCTTCCAATTGGCGATGACAGAATCGATCGGCGCAAGCGCCCGTCCGCCAATGATCGAACCTGCGATGATGACACCTCCAGTCGCTTCCTGATGAATCACCAGAAACGCGCCGACGCCAAGCATCCCCGACTGGATGACCATGCGTGTAACCTTCGAGATCGCGCCGAAACCACCGGCGATATCGCTTACACGCTGCTGCGCCTCCAGATATTTGATATTGGATTCGTCCCACAGAGCGGCCATTCGCGCCGTCATGCCCATCGCATGCAGGACTTCGGAATTCCGGCGCGAAGCCTCCGCCAGCGAATTGCGTTTGATCGAATGACCGGTCGCCGCCCGCGACGGCTCCTTGGTGAACTTATCGGTCAGCATCGTAAGCACAATCAACCCGATCACGCCGACGAGCGAAGCGACCCCAAGCCAGAAATGAAAAATGAAGCAAATGCCGATATAGAACGGGAGCCACGGCAGGTCGAGGAATGCCACCGGGCCGGGGCCGGAAAGAAAACTGCGAATCTGGTCCAGATCCCGCATCGGCTGCAGGCCGTCGCCCGAGCTGCGCGTCGTCAATGCTAGCCGCGAGATCGTGTGATAGACCCTGGCGGAAAGCTCCTGGCCAAGCGACCGGCCGACCCGCACCAGCATTCGCGAGCGCAGAAGATCGAGCACAGCCTGAAAGCCGTAGAGCGCAATCGCCAGGATCGATAGCCCTACCAGGGTCGGAAAGCTGCGGCTCGGGATGACGCGGTCATACACTTCGAGCATGTAGAACGAGCCCGTGAGATAGAGCACGTTGATCATTGCGCTCGCAATCGCCAGCATGATGAACGCCTGGCGGCAGGAGGCGAGAGCGAGCCTCAGCTCGTTTGAACCGGACACGGCAGGCGGATTTTTGTCGGGGAGAAGTGCGCTCAAGGTCGCAACCACAATGTCTTAAGTACGGGCCGAATGATGAAGCAAGTAGCGGCAGGCAGGAGGACCGCGGCCAAATCCGGCGCCGCCCACGGGGGAGTTTACCGGTCGGATTATACACGCCCAAGATTAGCTATTGGTAAAATATTCAACCGGTAGCTCACCCTCCTGCTCCCTGCGATCTCCCGCCGACACTGATGTCGACCGGTTCGGAGGTTCTGGACCTGAAATCCCCTCAGGCATGAGCCGCCGACGTGGCGTTGAATTGGACCCAGTCGCTCCAGAGCACGCCGTCCGACGCCCGCACCCAGAGCTGGTCGATCGTATTGACCCCAGCCACGAAGCTCGCGTGATCCAGGTCGTTTGCGAGCACCGTGATGGCGGTGTTCGCTGGCTGGTTGATGCCGTCGATTGTAAAATGGCCCGAATTCGCTCCGCCCGCGCCTTCCCAAAACTGATAACTCACCGGCGTATCGCCGGGATCGACATCGGAGGTCGAAAACAGGGAGCCCGCCTGGACTGTCTGGCCGGCAGAAAGAGCCACGTCACTGGCAGTCACGGTCGGCGCGTGATCGACCGGCGCGGTGACTGTGAAGCTTTTCCAAGTGCCCCAATCCTGACCATCGAATGCGCGCACCCACAGCAGGTTCGCCCCCGAACCGGTCTGGAAGCTGGTGCCCGCAAGCTGCGAGGCGTCGACGGTAATGGCTTGGTTAACCCCCTGCTGCACGCCATTGACGACGAAGTGTCCACTGTTCGGATCGACCGTCGAATCCCAGAACTGGTACTGGGAAATGGTATCGCCGGCGTCAGGGTCCGTTGCTGTGAACATGTCCGAAGCCGCGAACACCTGCCCCTTGGTCGCTGTGATGTCCGCCACGCTCGCCACCGGCGCGTGATTGGGCGCGCTCACATGGAATTCCTGCCATGAGCCCCAGGCCAGGCCATCAAATGCTCGGACCCAGAGATCATCGACATTGTGGATGCCGCCGGCGGTATAGGTCACGAGAGAGAGATCAGAGCCGGCGACATCGATCGAGGTGTTGGCGGCCTGCGCAACGCCGCTGACCGAGAAGTGACCGCTTCCCGCGCCCGCGGAAGAATCCCAGAACTGGTAATGGGCGATGGCGTCGCCGTCCTGATCGGAGACGCTGAACAACGAGCTCGCGGCAACCGTCGCCCCCTTGGCGATCACCTGGTCCTCCGCCACCGCGACAGGTGCATGATTGATCGGCGCGATGACGTTGAAACTGATCCAGTCGCCCCAGAGTTGGCCATCATAGGCCCGAACCCAGAGATGGTCCGTGCCGGAGTCGGTATGGAATTGCGTATTTGCGAGATCGGAGGCATCGACGCTGATCGCCTGATTGGCACCCTGCACGACGCCGTTGACGGTGAAGCGGCCGCTATCGGCGGCCGTCGTCGAATCCCAGAACTGATACTGGACGATGGTATCACCGACATCGGCATCGGTCGCGTGAAACAGTTCGGTCGCCTGGAAGACCTGCCCCTTGGTGGCGACGATGTTCGCGGCGGTGGCCACCGGCGCACGATCGGGCGCACTGACCGTAAACGGGGTCCAGCTGCTCCAGGTATTTCCAGTGGCGGCGCGGACCCAGAGCTGATCGGTACTCGCGCCGTTGGCCTGAAAATAGGCGTGGCTCAAATCCGCCAGCGACACATCGATGGCGTGGCCGGATGTCTGGGCGACACCGTTGACCACGAAATGCCCCCCTGCGACGGTATCGTCCCATACCTGATACGCCGTGACCTGTTGGTAGGAATAAGGAACGGAAGCGCTGAACAGATCCGATGCCGAGATCGTGCCGCCCTTGGCGATCGTGGTGCTGGCGGCAACCACCTGAGGAACCAGGGTCACAGGCGCTGTAACGGTGAAGCTTTTCCAATCGCTCCAGAGCACGCCGTCGAAACTGCGCACCCACAACAGGTCGCTGCCGGGAGCCGAACCAGACACGAATGAGACCTGGTTGATGGAGGACGCTGCGACATCGATCGCCTGGTTAGCCGCCTGCACGACACCGTTGACGGTGAAGTAGCCGCTACCCGTCGACGGCGTCGAATCCCAGAATTCATACTTGGTCTGGGCGTCGCCATCGACGTCGCTGGTCGTAAACAGCTGAGTAGCCGCCAGCGTGTAGTTCATCGCCACACCGATGCTCGGCGCAGTCACGACAGGAGCATGGTCGATCGGCGCGATGACGTTGAACTTCTGCCAGTCGCTCCATGTCATGCCGTCAAAGGCGCGGACCTGAATCTGATCCGTACCCGACCCGCTCTGGAAGGAGGTGCTCGACAGCTGCGCTGCCGAAATATCGATCACGGTGCGGGCATCCTGACGAACGCCGTTGATCACAAACGCACCGCTCGAGGGCTCAGCCGTCCCATCCCACAATTGATAGCCGACCACGGTGTCATTGGCGTCAGGGTCCCTCGCAGTGAACAGCGAGGACGCGGCAAACGCCTGGCCCTTGGTGGCCGTGACGTCAGAGGCCGCGACGATCGGCGCCTGATCGGTCGGCGTCACCGAAAGCTGCGTCCAGGTGCCCCACTGTACGCCGTCAAAGAGCCGGACCCAAAGCGTATCCGGCGAAGTACCTGATTGATAGTTCAGATTGGCGAGATCGCTGGGCAAGACCGAGAAGGCCGCATTGTTCGGCTGGGTCACGCCCGAGAGCACGAACGCACCGCCATGGTCCGCCGCTGCCGTGTCCCAAAACTGGTACTGCTGCACATAAGAAACTGACGAAGTGAACAGCGAAGCCGCGGCGACGGAATGGCCATGCGGAACATTCACGCTGACCGCAGCAGCGACCGGCGCGGCGATGCCGAGTTGGCTCGGCGTGAACGTGCCGTTGTTGAACTGAAGGTGCTGGATCGAGATCAGCGTTTCAGTGCCGTCGGGCGAGCCGGCACGCAAATCGCTCACGATCAGTGTTCCGTTCGCGCCGCGCGTAAACGAATAATCGGTGCTGTTGCCGGTGTAGACAGACGTGTTGTCAGTGCTCGCACTGCCATCGATGGTATCGTTGCCGCCCCCGCCCACGAATACGTTGTGACCGGACCCGCCCTTGAGATAATTGTCGGCCTGGTTGCCGATGATGGTATCGTTGCCGGATCCGCCGATAGCATTCTTGATCAGCGACCTCGGATCGTTGTTAAAGAGCAGCGCGTTGGCGATGTTTCCGGGCGCCAGATTCGAGCCGGGCGACAGCTGTGCGCCGAGATCGGCAAGCTGGGCGGCCGAGACCGTAGACCACGCGCCGGGACGCAGATCGATCGTCATATCCGTCGTGTAATTCGAGAAATCGTAGGTGCTGTTGCCACCGCCGTCCCAGACAGTCATGAAAATCTTGTTGCCGCCGGGCGTACCCTGGCCGACACCGTTGATGAACTCCTCGCCTGTGGTCGGGCTCCAGGAATAGACAGTGTTGGTGGGCGTGCTGTTGTAGCGCGCACCATACATCTGCTGCATGGCGGCGATGTCCAGCACCATCGGCGTCTGAGCGAAGCTCCAGGCGTCGTTGACGTAGCCGGTCGCGGCGCCGCCCGAGAACGAGCCGGTGTAGGAATTGTAGGACTCGACCGAATACGCCATCGAGTCGTGCGCGTAAGTCAGATTGGTTCCGGTCGAATCGTCCCGTAAGCCGAGCCCGATACCAATCTCGTGCAGGAAGGTATGGTAGGCGTAGCTACCCTTGACCGGGTTGAGATACCAGGTGCGATAGCTGCTGTACCAGGAGTCCCCGCTCTCCGCATCGGCGTATCCCGGATTAGGGCTGAAGGTGTCAGCGGTGCGCGACAAACCGGATTGAGCTTCACGCAAGGTCGCGTGCTGCGTCGCCGTCTCGTTGATCTGCGTGAATGTCAGATTGCAGACGGCCTGATACTGGGCGAGCACGCTGATTGTGGCCGCCTGCTGCGCGGCGTTGAGCTGCGCGAAGCCGGTCGTGTTCTCGGTGTTCGTCGTGGCATATTGCGAGCCATAGAACGAACCATCCGATGGAAAGCTATAGGTCAACGACGGATCGGCCCAGCGATAGCCGATCAAGAGCCCATCGATATCCTGGTTCCCCGTCCAGGTGACGGTCGTTACGGCAGCCATTTGACGTCCCCGATAAGAACTTTTCGTTCTTGTTATGCGGAGACGTTAGGCGGACCGGATTAACGAGATCGCAGCGCGAATGGGTAACGGAATCTGAGCGCGGAACTACGATAAACAATCGGTGTTTGCGCGAAACTTTTTACGACTTGTCAGTGTTGCCGGTTGGTTACCGTGTGCGGACAATTGAATCTTGTTTGTGCGAACGGCCCTTGAATGCAGCGAAGACAAATTCGTCAGACAACGGCGCTATTCGTACGATGGAAGCGCCTGGTTACTGCTGCAGCGCGCAGCGACACATAGCCGTTAGTAATCCGGATACCAACGCGATCCCACGATAGCCGCGCGGCACGCAACACGAGCGCTCGCCAACGGGCGCCCGGCAAACAACATCCTCAACGAAAAACTAACAAGGCGAATATTCGCATTCAGGCATTGTTAGGCTCGTTGGAGATTTTGAGGCTGACGCAGCGTTCGCAAGCCGGGCGCGGCACGGATCGCCATCCTGAACGAGCTGCGAGAGTTCATGGCGCCGCAACGTGATGCGCCGATATCATGGTGAAGGTGTCATTACGAAAGAGAACCCCGCCTGCCTGGTGGCAGACGGGGCGCTTGATCGGGGCAGATGGTTAGGTGTTCGAGTTCACGTGCGAGTTCACATGGAACTGCTGCCACGTACTCCACATCGTGCCGTCGAAGGCACGAACCCACATCAGGTCGGTTTCGGCCTGCGCCGCACCGACGATGCTGACATGGCTGAGATCGGCCGCGGCCACGTCGATGGCGGCGTTCGCCGCCTGCGGCGCCCCGTCGATCGAGAAGTGGGCCTGGTTCGCCTGGGTCGTCGAAGCCCAGAACTGGTACTTGACGATCTGGTCGCCGTGGTCGGGATCGGTGGCAGTGAACGCCGCACTGGCCGCGACCGACTGGTTGATCCCCACGCCCGTGGTCCCCTGACTGTTGAGCGTGACGTCGGGCGCATGATCGACCGGTGCAACGACATGGAAGCTCGTCCATTTGCCCCAGGTCTGGCCGTCAAACGCGCGCGCCCACAGCAGATCCGACCCCGAGCCGCTTACATACGACACGGAGGACAGGTCGGAGGCGGTCACGTCGAGCGCCTGTCCCTTGGGCAGTATCTGGCCATGGAAGTCGAAATGGCCGCTCACATCGTTGACGCCTGTTTGGCCCGCGGAGTTCGAACTGTCGTCCCAGAGCTGATAGCGTGTGATCTGGTCACCGTCCGGATCGCGTGCCTGGAACAGCAGGTTCGCGGCAGTCGACACGTTGTGACTCGCCACATGGGTGTCTGTCGCGGTCACGATCGGCGCTTGGTTGCCGACGCTGTTGTTGTTCGTCGACTCGTTCACCGTGATCTGCTTCCAGTCGCTCCAGTCGGTACCGTCGGACGCACGGACCCAAACGACATCGTTGGCATTCGCGGTGCCCTTGAAGAACGAGATGTCAGAGAGGTGGTTTGCCGCAACCGTGATCGCAGCACCGGCATCCTGCCTGACACCGTTGACGCTGAAATAGCCGCTGCCGTCAGCCGATGTACCAGCGGCGGGCTTGTTTTCCCAGAACTGATACTGCGTGATGGCGTCGCCATCGGCGTCCGTCACCGACGTTGGCAGGTTGAACAACGCCGCCGCCGAGACCGACGTGGTCTGTGCCGAAATCGGAACGGTGGTGCTGGACAGCGATACGACCGGAGCGTGATTGACGCTGTTGACGTGGAACTCGGTCCAGGCACCCCACTGCAGGCCGTCAAAAGCGCGAACCCACAGATCGTCCGACGAGACGTTGCCGGTCTGGAAGTAAGTGTGAGCCACGTCCGACGCATTGATCGTGAAGGTCAGATTCCCGGCCTGGTCGACGCCGTTGACGACGAAATAGCCGTTGGTCGCCGACGTCGTCCCATCCCAGAGCTGGTACTTGGCAATCGTATTGTTTCCATCGGCGTCGGTGCCGGTGAACAGCGCGCTTGCGGCGATCTGCGAATTCTTCGCAGCGCTCAGGACGCTGGTTGCGGTGACCACCGGAGCTGCGTCCGGGACACCGGTGACCGTGAACTCCTTCCAGGTCCCCCACTTGAAACCGTCATAGGCCTGCGCCCAAAGGATGTCGGTTCCGGTTGTCGAGTGGAATTGCAGGTTTGCGACGTCACTGACATTTACCTCGATCGCAACGCCTTCCGCTTCGCGAACGCCATTGAGAGTGAAATATCCGCTGTTGTCGGTCGCCGGATTGTCGTCGGCCGTCCCCAGCGCATTATGATCGTCCCAGAAGCGATAGCGGACAACCGGATTGGTACCGCTGACGCCGGTAACAAGATCTGACACCTGGAAGACCTGTCCTCGCGTCGTCGCCGTCTGGTTCGCGACCGTCACCTGCGGCGCAACCTCTCCCGCCGGTGCGTTGGCATGCGCCGACGAGTTAGCGTGGAACTGGACCCACTGGCCATAGGTCTGTCCGTCGGAAGCCCGGACCCACAGAGTGTCGCTGGTTGAACCGCCCGTGAATGACACGTGCGACAGGTCTGTCACGTCGATCGCGACACCCGCCGCCTGGCGAATACCGTCGATGGTGAAGTAGCCCGTGGGCGCGCCGGTCGACGACTGGCCCTCCCATAGCTGGTAGCTCACGATCGGGTCGGAATCCGCGTCGGTCGCGTGGATCTTTGCAGCAATCGCAATCGTCTGGTCCTGGATGATTGTGAAGCTGTCCGCCGTGACCGTCGGGGCGATATCCGGTGCATTCGGATCGATCTGGATCGTCATGACCGCCGACGACGCACTGGTATGGCCCTGCAAGTCGACGGACGCGGCCGTGAAGCTGTGGAAGCCGTTCGCAAGGATTGCCGTCGTGAACGCCCAGTGACCCGATCCGTCTGCAACGATGGTGCCGATCTGAGTCGAATTGTCAAACAGCATCACCTTGGAATTCGGGTCAGCCGTTCCGGTGAACTGCAGCGACTTCGCCGCGGTGATGTTGTCGCCCTTGATGCCGGTGTCATTGCCGAAGCTGGAAATGACCGGTGCGTTGGGGCTGTGGTTGACGCCGTCGATGGTGACGACGAGGTTCGCCGCGTTGCTGCCGGCGCCGTGGTTGTCGACATTGGTGTAGCTGAAGGTATCGGTCAGCGTCTGCCCTGCCGCCAGCGCCTGGATCGCCACGAGGTTGTTGTTCAACGCGTAGGAGTAAGTGCCGTCGGCATTGATATGCAACGTACCGTAGGTTCCGACGACATCGTTTCCAGTCGTCGAGTTGACCGCGGCCCCATTGATGGTCGCAACCGTGTGGGTATCGTGAGCGTTGACGTCGGTGTCGTTCGCCAGCACGTTGCCGGTGACCGCGCTTGCGCCGGCGTTGATCGTCGCTGCGTCATTCACCGCCACCGGCGCCTCGTTGACACCGATGACGGTGACGACGAGATGGGCCGGATTGCTGGTGGCGCCGTGGCTGTCGATATCGGTATAGGTGAATGTATCGGTCGCCGTTTCACCCTGCGAGAGCGCCTGCACAGCTGCTAGGCCATTGTTTAGCGTGTAGCTGTAGCTACCGTCGGCGTTCAAGTGCAGCGTACCGTACAGGCCGACCACGTCCTGCCCGACATTGCCGGCCGATCCGTTCACACTCCCGACCGTAATAAGATCGCCGTCGATGTCACTGTCGTTGTGCAGGACGTTGCGCACGACCGGATTGGGCAGGAAGGTGGTGTCGGTGTTCACCTCCACAAACGCGTTGTCATCCACCGCGACCGGCGGCTGATTGACGCCGTTGACGTTGAAGATGACGCTGGTGGTGGACGTCTTGCCGTAGGCGTCGGTCACCGTATAGCTGAACGCATCGGTCGCGTGATTGCCCACTCCCAGCGCCTGCGCCGCTGCATTGTTTGCGAGGTAGCTGAAGGTGCCGTCGGCGTTGAGCGTCAACGTTCCATAGACGCCGGCAACCGCCTGACCGACATTGTTCGTGTTGCCATTAACGGCGGTCACATGGAGGGTGTTCTGCGGATGATTGGCATCCGCATCATTGGCAAGGACATTGTCGCCCGCTCCTACGGCGACCCCCTCCGGCGTGCTGTACGTGTCAGCCACCGCCGTCGGCCCCTGATCGAGCACGCCCGCGAGCGTGAAAGTGCCGTCCGAAAAGTGGAAGCTCGGCGTCGCATTGTTCGGAATGTTCAGGGTATCGAAGCCGTCGGGCGCGCCGGGGCGACCATCGGAGACATAGACAACGCCGTTCGGAGCCTGGACGATGACGTAGTCGGAGCGCTTGCCGCTGTACTCGACCGTGTCATTCGGGCCGAGATAGATCGTATCGTTGCCGGCACCGCCGGTAACGTCGTCGCCACCTCCTGGCGAGCCATAGATGATGTCGTTACCCGCACCGCCCACCAGCACATCGTTCGAGCCGTGGCCAATGAGAATATCGTTGTTCGCCGATCCGGTGATGTGATCGCCGCCGTTCGCGCTGCCCTCAATGTAGAAGCCCTGTCCGGGGTTGGCGGCCGCGCCGTTCGAGAGCACGTTGTGGGTGGCGTTGGCGTCAAAGGTGACCGGCGTCAGCAGGTTCTTGAAGTTGAACTCGTTGTCGACGCCGATTCCGAACGTATTGTAGGTGATGCTGGTGACATTGCTGACGTCCGAGCCGACGCCGACCGACACGCCCGACCCGGCATGGTCGAACGCGTTGCCGGTGATCTGCACCGTCGCAGAGAAGTTGTCGGCATTGATCGCCGAACGCACGTTGCTGAAAGTATTGCCCGCGATGAACGTGTTGCCGGTACCGCCGTTGGAATAGATGCCCGAACGGTAATCGTCGCCGGCGTAGGAATACGGATTGTTGCCGGTGATCAGGTTGTTCGCGATCGTGATCGCCTGACCCGTGCCTACGTTGGCGATCTCGATGCCGCGATGGGTCGGCTGATTGGCGCTGCCCTCGAAAGTGTTCGGGTTGAACCCGGCGGGCAACGTGCTGGGATCGCGCACGAAGATCGAGTTCTCGATCACGTGGCCCGTCGCCGACGACGCCTGCTGCAACACCGTCAGCGAAACGAACTGATCGCCGCTGCTGAGCGAGGTCAACGGCTGGTTGTCAAGGAACTCGAGGCCGTCGAGCGTCACCTGCAAAGTGGTGTTGATCGTCGACTGTCCCGTGATGATGGTTTCGGCCCCGCTATGGCCGCTGCCGGCAACACCATGGTTGGCGCCCGCGATCGTGACGCCCTTGTCGATGTTGAGGTTCTCATTGTAGGTGCCCGCACCCACGATGATGATGTCACCGTTAGACGCGGCATCAATCGCCGCCTGAATGGTAGCATAACCGCCGCCGCCGACCAGCAGGATGTGGTGGCCCGAACCGTCGACAACCTGCGCGATACCGGTCAACTGATCGGTGCCTTCGTGGGGCGTCGTGAGCGTCCATACGCCGGTGGTGGTGTTCAGCGAAAAGTTCGAGGCGTTGAAGATCTCGGTGTAGGTGACGATGTCGCCGCCATGGCCGACGATGATATCGGAACCGGTGGTTCCGATGATGTGATCGCCGCCTGCGGCGCTGCCCTCGATATAGAAGCCCTGGCCCGCGGTGGCCGCGGCCGTCGACAGATGGTTGCCGGTACCGCCGACATCAAAGGTGACGGGCGTCGTCACATTCTTGAAGTTGAATTCGTTGTCGACGCCGACCCCGAACATGTTGTTGGTGATGCTGGTGACATGGCTGACGTCGGAGCCGACACCGACCGACACGCCCGTCCCCGAATGGTCGAACGAGTTGCCGCCGATCTTCACGTTCGACGAGAAGCCGTCGGCATTGATCCCCGAACGCACGTTGGTGAAGGTGTTGTTCAGGATGTTGGTCTGGCCGGCGCCGCCGTTGGAATAGATGCCCGAGCGATAGTCGTCACCGGCATAGGAATAGGGATTGTTGCCGGTGATCAGGTTGTTTTCGATCGTGATCGCCTGGCCCGCGCCGACATTGGAAATCTCGATGCCGCGATGGGTCGGCTGATGCGCGCTGCCTTCGAACGTGTTCGGGTCGAATCCGGAGGCCGAGATCGAGCTGGGATCACGCACGAAGATCGAGTTCTCGATCACGTGGCCTGTGCTCGTGGAGGCCTGCTGAAGCACCGTCAGCGAGACGAAGTGATCGTTGATGTCGAGCGAGGATAGCGGCTTGCTGTCGAGGAACTCGAGGCCATCAAGCGTTACCTGCGACGTCGTACCGATCGTCGACTGACCCGCGATGATGGTCTCGGCGCCGCTATGGCTATTGCCGGCGAGGCCATGATTGGCGCCTGCGATGGCGACGCCCTTGTTGATGTTGAGATCCTCGGTGTAGGTGCCTGCGCCCACGACGATGGTATCGCCGTCGGAAGCAGCGTTGATCGCGTCCTGGATGTGGGCATAGCCGCCGCCGCCGACCAGCAGGATGTAATGGCCCGAACCGTCGGCGATCCGCTCGACACCGCTCAAATGGTCGGTGCCTTCGGTGGTCGTCGTGAGCGTCCAGACACCGGTCGTGGTGTTGAGCGAGAAGTTCGAGGCATGCAGCGCCTCGGTGCCGCCGCCCGGAACCACCACGATCTGCCCCGTGGTGGTCGGGCTCACTGACAGCGTCTGGCCGCTGGCGCTGAGTGTGATGATCGTGGTCGACGTCGACGCCACGTTGGCGATATCGCCATGGTCGATCGAATGCTGCGCGCCCGTGATGGTGACATTGCTGATGTCGACATTGGGGCCGTGCGTATTGGCCTGGCCCGGCTCACCGATCTGGATTCCCGTCGAGGTACCGTTGATCGAGCCGTCATGAATGCTGACAGTGCCGGTGATGGTCGCCGGAGCGCCGGTATAGGAGCCCGCGTCGCGTGCCTCGACGACGATCGCGCCGCCGTTCTTGTTGCCGTCGACGCCGGGTCCGGCGCTCTGGTTGGAGGTGCCGGTATTGGTCAGCGTGAAATGGTCGATTTCGAGATTGCTGTAGCTGCCGTTCTTGAGGTTGAGGTCGATGCCGTTGCCGCCGCTGCCATTGCCGCCCCACGACGGGACGGCCCCATACTGGCCGACGTCGTTCATGGTCACGCCGGTGATATGGCCGTTCGACAGGGTCTCGACATAGATACCCTTGTTGTCGAGATGGCTGAAGTCGGTGCCGCTGATCAGCACGCCGGTGGCATTGCCCTGCCCCGACGTTGCCGGCGACGAGTAGTCCTTGTCGAAGCTGATGCCGTTGTAGCCGTCGCTGATCGAGCCCCCGGTGATGGTCAAGTTGGATATGCCGTTGGCCGCGGTCTTCTCGATCCCAATGACGGTATCGCTGATGTTCAGCCCGTTCAGCGTCGTGCCAGCGACATTCGAACCGTTGAAATTGACGCCGTGGATGAAGCCCGCGACGTTCAGACCCGAAATCGACGAGCCGTTGGCGGAGATGGTGATGCCGTCGGTCGAGGTAGCCGTGCCGTGATAGCCGGCCGCCGTCTGCAGCCAGGTGGCGAGCGAGCCGGTCACACCGTTGTCGGAATTGAAGGTGCCCTGGATGACGGCATGGCTGCCGACCGCTTCGATGGTCAGGTTCGGCTTGTTGACGTTGATGCTCTCGTTGTAGGTGCCGTCGCCGACCAGGATGATGTCGCCGGGATTGGCGGCGTTGATCGCCGCCTGGATGGTCGTGTACGAGCCGTGCGGATCGACCAGCAGATAGGTGTGGCCGCTGCCGTCAGTCCCCTTCTCGATCCCCGAAAGCTTGTCGGTGCCTCCCGCGCCCGCCGCTACCGTCCAGGTATTGGTGGCATTGTCGTAGGAGAAGTCAGCCGCCGTCAGCGTACCGGTATAGGCCACGACGTCGGCAACCGAGCTGTTGCCGGTGATGACGTCGTTGCCGGAAGTGCCGGAGATGATGAACGAACCTGTGGCCTGGTCGGCCGAGAATGCGAGATTGGTGGTGTCGTTGACAAAGGTGTTGCCGTGCTGATTGAGCGCGGTGGTGAACGTGCCTTCCTGATCCAGAGCCTGTTCCAGGTTGCTCAGCGTATTGTTGCTGGCTTCGGGCGCGTCGCTGTTGACAAAGGCAATGCCGGCGTCGCCATGACCGCCGACGCCCGTCACGGTGTTGTAGTCGACATGCACGCCAGGTGCCCCGTTGTACACGAGGATGCCGGAGCCCTGGACGGTGTCCGGCGTGTAGCCGATCTCAGAGACGCTGTTGTGGGTCACCGAGCCGCCGGCGCCGGAAATGATTTCGATGCCGTTCTGGGCGATCGATGTGCTCGGGCCTGCGCCCGTCACCGTGTTGTCGTGGACATTCACCGTCAGACCGTCACCGGACAGCTTGATGCCGTTCTTCTGGAAGTCGGAGATGTTGTTGTGATCGACTTCCAGGTTCTGGCTGGTGCCGTCGGTCACAAAGGCGGCGAGCGCATTGCCGTGCTGAATGCCATCGAGCACACCGCTAGGGCCGCCGTCGCGGACACCGGTGATGGTGCTGTTCTGGACATGCCCCGATGAATTCAGATAGGCGATGCCGTTGAAATCAGCGCCCGCGACCGCTTGTCCGCCCTGACCCTGCCCGTCGACGTGCAGGTTGTTGATCGTGACGTTGGAGTGCCCCTCGACGCCGATGACGGCGTACTTGTCGGTGCTGCCGTCGTTGAAGCTGGCGTGCAGGTTCGCCGACGCCTTCACCGTCACTGCGCCGATGCCTTCGATGGTCAGATTCTTGCCGTTGACCAGAACCTGCTCCGTGTAGGTGCCCTGGGCAATATCGATGGTATCGCCGTTAACCGCATCGTTGACAGCGGCTTGGATCGACATCCCCGGCAGCACGTAATAGTGGGTGCCGAACTTGAGGGCCGCCACGCCCGTCAGGGTGTCCGTGCCGCTCGGACCGGTGATCTGGCCTGACGCAAGGCCGTTGCTGTCGAAGGTCAGGTGCGAGAAATCATACTGGGCGGGCAAGCCGTTCAAGGCCACGGCCGAATTGGCGCCGCCGATGATGGTGTCGTTGCCGCCCGCGCCGGAGAGGATGTCGCCGGTGCCGTGGCCGACCAGTATGTCGGCCCCCGAGGTTCCGGTGATGTGATCACCACCCGTCGAGCTGCCCTCGATGTAGAGCGCCTGGGTCGGGTCGGCCGCGGCGGCCGCCGACAGATGGTTGTTGGTGGCGCCGGCATCGAAGCTGACCGGCGTCGTCAGGTTCTTGAAGTTGAACTCGTTGTCGACGTAGCCGAAGCTGTTGTTGGTGATGCTGGTGACATTGGTGACGTCGGAGCCGACGCCGACCGCCACGCCCGACCCGGCATGATCGAAGGTATTGCCATCGATCTTCACATTCGAAGAGAAATTGTCGGCATTGATCGCCGAGCGCACGTTGGTGAACGTATTGTGCGAGATATTGGTGTTGCCGGCCCCACCGTTGGAATAGATGCCCGAACGATAATCATCGCCGGCATAGGTGTAGGAGTTGGCGCCGGTGATCAGGTTGTTCTGGATCGTGATCGCCTGCCCCGCGCCCACGCTGGAAATCTCGATGCCGCGGTGGGTCGGCTGATTGGCGCTGCCCTCGAATGTGGTCGCGCCGTAGTGGGAATCCGTGATCGAGCTCGGGTCGCGCATGAAGATCGAATTCTCGATCACATGACCGCCGGTGGAATTCTGCTGCAGCACTGTCAGCGAAACAAAGTGATCGCTGGCGCTGCTGCCGGCGAGCGAGGTGATCGGCTTGTTGTCGAGGAACTCGATGCCGTCGATTGTCACCTGTTGGGTGGTGTTGATCGTCGACTGGCCGGTAATAATAGTTTCCGCACCGCGAACAGCGGCGCCGTCGGCGCCGTGATTGGCGCCCTCGATGATGACGCCCTTGTTGATGTTGAGGTTCTCATTGTAAGTGCCTGCACTCACGATGATGGTGTCGCCGGTGGATGCCGCGTCGATCGCCGCCTGAATGCTGCCATAGACGCCCGGCTTGCCCTGGATCGTCACCCCGCCATTGGAGAAGGTGTTGCCGCTGGCGATCGCGCTGGAACTGTAGGTGTTGTCAGGAAGGCCGACATACTGCGCATAGCTGCCGGTGAAATGGTTGCCCGAGACCACCACATAGTCCTCGGCGAGGCCGACAGCAGTGCCACCGGATCCAGCGAACGTGTTGCCGGTAATGTTGGCGTTCGTGGATTCCAGGCCGAGCGCGAGCCCAGAGGTGCCCTGGAAGATGTTGTTGATGAAGTCGACGTTGCTTCCCTGGGCTGCCGGGCCGAGGCTTTCGGCGCCGTTGACATAGACGAGCTGGGTGGCTGTGCCCCCGAAGATGTTCCCCTGGAAGGTGACGTTGTGCTCGCTGCCACCCGTCACAACCGCATTTCCGCCATTTGCGGTGATGGTGAGGTTGGTGATGTCCGTCGTATCGTTGTTGCCGACCAAATAGAGGCCGAATGTCTGCGAGCCGGGAGCCGCGTTCAGCACGAAGTTGGTCGGCGTGTCGCCGGTAATCGTAGCACTCGCACCCTGATCGACTGTAATCGCGCCCTGATAGCCGCCCTGGCTATTAACGGTGACTTGGTTGCCAGCAAGGTTTTCGACCGTGATGTTGCTGTGGCCGGCGGAAATATGGACGTTCTCGCCATAGACACCGGCGGAAATGACCACCGTCTCGCCGGCCGACGCGTTGTCGACTGCCGACTGGATGCTTTGGTAGCCGCCTGCATTGTGCTGGTCGACGAGGAGGTAGGTTTGCGTCCCTATCGTAACCTGGTCGGCCGTGAGAACGGTATCGATCCCGTTGTCGGTGGCGATCCACTGGGTGCCGTTGAAACTCAGGGTTGTGGTCGCGCTGAAAGCCGTTGTCATCGTGGTACTCCAAAAATGAAATCAAAGAAGATCGTGCCAAATCGCAAACTCACGCGTCGCGTGGGGATCCGGCGTTGTGATGAAGTTGAGGGGAAAGAACGTCTGGTGTGGATGAGATCGGACTAGTCAGCGCGCTCGCCGCAGTCCTCAATGATGATGTGCGAAGCGATCCAGAACCAACATTTTGGCCGGGCCTGCGCCAAATGGCACTGCTCCGATCGAGGTCTGGATTGTGAAAAGAGTAGGAGAAAGTCGTAACCGAGTCCCAAATCGCTCTGGTAGTCCTACGCCACCATACAACCAAAACATGTACATTGCTCCCCGCGCACGACTGCCGTGCGCGCCTGACGCTACGCATTCCTAAATCTGCCCAACCGCCCTTCTGACGAGGCGGCTTCCTGCGCGGGTTAAGATTCCAGTAATCATGTTCGGATGCAATAAGTCACGGAAAGTTAAGGCTAATATGAAGCCGAGCCTGTGAAGTCTGAGGTAAGCGGTTGTATTTGCACACAAACTCCCCGCCGCCGGCCCGCCTTAATTCAGAGCAATTAACCCTAATTGATGAGAAATATTTAGAGAGGAAATGTCACGTTGCGGACGAAAACGCCTTCGCGTCCTCCGAAATTGACCCAAATGCAAACGAGCGGCGTCGCACCTCGCCCATTGCAGCCGGCCGAAAAGGACCGCCCCTCGGACTGTCCGTTTCGATTCACCGGTCCATGCCAGAGTTCGGCATTGTGGGGATTCACGTTTGACGAAGAAGCAACTCACTCGCGACACGGCGGAGATATTTCGAGTGTTGCGAACATTTCGCTCGATCAAAAGATCGCGCAGCGCGGCGGCATGTTGTCGAGGCGACGGCCGAAAGCCGTACAGCCGACCAGCCACTCGACGACAACGCCGGAAAGCTTCATGCTTGAGTGATGTGTGATCTCGACAGCATCACGACCAACTAGGCGGCGATCCTCAACTTATTTGGGGTGGTCAACCGGTACGTTGGCAATCACACCCCTATGCCAGGCGTCTTCCCTGATTAACCTGCTCCCGTGGTTCGCAACGCTGGTCATATGCGCGAGATGGAGTTGATGCGCTGGGGCGTGCCGCCGCCACCGCCGCGGACAGGCGGACCGCCGGTGACCAACATGCGCGATACGTCATTGGTGCAGCTGGTTAAAGCCGGAAAAACCGGTGTTTGGTGCCCTTCAACAGCTTTGCCAAATACGTGCCAGAACCGAACCATGCGACGAAGAAACTGGACGTCGTCTGGTTCGCGTTCAAATATCGGCCAAGCCTATCTCACTGGTGCGATTGCTTATGGCTGGCAGGACACGACGACCGAGCGGACGGTCACTGCTGCAGGCATCCAGACCGGCCAGAAACTCGTTGGTCTAGACGCAGAACGGATCGGAATTCGTCCCCGGCGCAGCACAATCTGCCGTCGGCGTCGACAAGTGGGCGACGCTCTAGGGAAACAAGCCCCTGGTTCCCTTGGCGTCGCGAACACGCTGCACACCGATCGATAGCGCGGCATTCCTGTTCGAGATATCGAACACAGGGCCTTGATAGATCGTTGAATGGGTCATCGATGATCTCCTCGGGCGCCGAAGCAACTCCACCTCGATCAATACAACGCCCGGGAAGTCGGAACTGCCGAACATCGCGAGAATTCGGCAGAGCCTTTTTCGAAATTGCGGTCGAACGGCAAGCGCTGCCGCGCGAATGCGCGAAGATCGCCCGACGGCAATCGGGAGCGGCGACATGTCCAACTCTGTACAAATCCAAGCGTTTCGCGATCTCATCGGCCAGGCGGGCGTGGTCGGCGATCCGGAGCGGATCGCCACCTACACGACGGATCACCGCCAAGTCACCGTGGCAACTCTGCCGTAATCATTTGCTCAAGCACCGCCGAAAGCCAAGTCATCCCCTCTCGAGGTCTTCCTGCGACGTCCATTCATCGGGATGGTGGCATAGGCCCGCCCGGCTCGGCACCGTCAGCATGACGGTTGGACAAACGGCGGTCATCATGATCGCGTCGTGGCCTCCCAACGTGTCAACTGCCACGGCCTCTTCTCCGTTGCATTTCGCAACCTCGAAAGCCAATTGACTCAGTCCTTCATGGAATTTTCCCGGTTCTCGCAAATCATCTCGCGCAATTGCGTACTTGACTCGGGCCGTCGTCGCCGCGAACGACGCGCACGCGAGCAGATGATCATAAGATCGTTTGATGACCTCCGGATCCAACGACCGAAGCTCGACACAGGCGGTTGCGCCGCACGGAACGACATTGGGTGAATTTGGGACCACTTCGAGTTTGGCGACTGACGTGTGCAGACTTCCGATCTCCGCACTGTCACCAAGCGCGCGCATCGCAACGATCACCTGCGCCGCCGCGTAGAGCGCGTCTTGACGCGCCCGCATTGGCGTGGGGCCGGTGTGGGCCGTCTTGCCTTCGAACGTAAGGTCAACCTTGTGGGCGCCCCACCACCGGGTAAAGACACCAAGTGACTTTTTGCGAACTTCGAGCTGCGAGCCGCATTCAACGTGCAGTTCGACATATGCCACCGGCAGCTTGGGGGCGGTGTCCGTCCCAAGAAAGCCAATACCAGCTAGCGCCTCGCGCGCACTGATCCCCTGCATGTCCTTGCCGTCGAGCGCAGATTGAAGCGTCCTGGCGCCGGTGTAGACTCTCGATCCCATAAGTGGTCGAAAACGAGCGCCTTCTTCACCCATCCAGGCGACGACGCCCAGATTGGCTGAGCTTGCCTTGGATTGTTTGGCTAGCCGGTCGCGAACGGCGGCTGCAGCGTCCAAGCCTGCAATCACGCCGTATGCGCCGTCGAAGCATCCACCACGCGGCTGGCTATCAATGTGCGAGCCGGTCAATACAAGTGGGGCGCTCTCTCCAGCCAAGTTAAGTAGTCCAAAGATATTGCCGATTTCATCGACAGATACGTTAAACCCCAACTCTTTCATCCATCGAACAAGCTGCCGACGCGCCTCTCCATTCGCTTGGCTTCCTTCGACACGGTCTACGCCACCGTCACCAGTAGATCCAATACGCGAGAAGTGTGCAAAGCGATCCAAGAACGTCTCAGCATAACCCACGGCATCCACCTTTCTCAGACGGGCTCAGCGACAGGCGTAAAAATCCTCGCAACGCGGCTCCGTAAATGCAGCCCCGCCGCCGTGAGACGGCGGGGCTGTGGCCGCGAGCGTGCGCCGCGGCCAAGTCTAGGGAGGAGCGGCAACGGCAGCACCCACGATCGATGCTCGCTGTCGCCTAGTCACCGTTCGACCACTTTGAAAGCCGAACGGATTTCGTCGTGACGCCTGATCGAAGTCGTGCGCGATGCGCCTAGCCGGCGGTGTTGCCGCCATCAATGGTCAAAACCGAGCCGTTGCAATACGACGCTTCATCGGACGCCAGGTACAGGCATCCGTTTGCAATCTCCAACGCCGTTCCGGGGCGCAGCATCGGAGAAAGGGATTTGGCGACCTGAGGATCGTCGAACATGTGCATCACGTCCTGGATCATGTCAGTCGCGGTCCAACCAGGAGCAACGCAATTGGCGCGAATGCCTTGTGCGGCCCAAGCCATGCAGAGTGAGCGCGTCAGGTTTTCGACACCAGCTTTGGTGGCGCAATAGGTGTGGCCGTCTGCCAGCCCCTTGACGGCCAGAATGCTGGAGATGTTGATAATCGATCCGCCACCGGTGGCCAGCATTTTTGGAATTGCCAGCTTGCACATATAAAATATCGAGTCCAAGTTGATGGCCATGACTTCGCGCCATTTGTCCACGGGCGTATCAACCACGTTGGCCATCGAGCCTGCGCTGACTTTCGCCCAGCTGTAGCCAACGCCTGCGCTGTTGAGCAACACGTCAACGCGTCCATGCACCTTGAACGCGGCGTCGAACGCCTCACTGGCACCTTCCCAGGTTGAAACGTCCCCGCCAACGATATGACATTTCAGCCCCTTGTCCTGGAGCTGCGCTTTGGTCTGTTCGAGTTTTTCATAGGTTCTGCCTATGCCCACGACAAGCGCGCCTTCCTCTGCAAAGCGCTCCATGCTGGCGCGGCCGATCCCCGCACCAGCACCGGTGATGATGGCTACTTTCCCCTCTAAACGGCTCATGGTCTCTCCGATCATTCAACGGATTGATGCTGACAGCGGATGGAATGCTGAAACTACGCCGCCACGGTCGTTTCTTCTTGATCAAGCAGGTGACAGGCAGCGAGCCTTCCAGGTTTGTGCTCGCGCAGCAGAGGCGTCTCGATCCGGCAGCGCGCAAATGCGTGCGGGCACCGCGACGCGAAACTGCAACCCGGCGGAATGTCGATCGGGCTCGGCGGCTCCCCGTCAAGCAGGCACTCCTCCGGCTTGTACGGATTGGCGTCCAGCGTCGGCACAGCGGACAACAGCGCCCGGGTATAGGGATGCGCGGGATCGTAGAACGTTCCGCTGGTATCGGCGACCTCGACCATCTTGCCGAGATACATGACGGCGATGCGCGTGCACACGCGCCGGACCATGGCGAGATCGTGCGAGATGTAGAGATATGTCAGTCCGTGCTTGACCTGCAATTGCTCGAAAAGGGCCAGCAGACGCGACTGCTCCACGGGGTCGACCGCCGAAAGTGTCTCATCGAGGATCACCAGGCGCGGCTCGAGCACCAGCGCGCGCGCGATGTTCACGCGCTGGCGCTGTCCGGCGCTCATGCCCACGGGCAGCGAACTCCGGCGGAGAGAGTGCCGGTCAACTCCTGTTGAAAGATAGAGTATTTTTTTACCTTCTTAGGGCTGTGGCCAAAACGGGCGCTTCGCCTTCAACCCTTTCATAGAGTCCATTGTGGCTCCAAGTGTTGGCCCGATATTTCAATTCCCGTCGGCGGTGGACAGCAGGGCCGGTGATGTTTGCCCTCCGAAGGCAAATGTCACACGTTAGAATCGTGTCGGGCGCGCCATTCAGAACAAAACAGCGAACTCATATACCATTGAACTTTCAATATAATCGACGCTACCGCCATTAGCGCGCAGCTAAGCGCGGCTGGTGATGTCCCAGTCGCAGCAGAAGCTTTTGCTGATGCCCTGGTTTGTCTGTTTTTGCATAGCGGCGCAGGTTCGTTACGCACATGATCGCACGACGCTGGAGGTCGTGGCCGACATGTTGTTGAAGACGATTGCCGCCGTCGTTTCGAGCGCCACCGTGGCGCTCAAAAAGCCGCACGAAGGAAAAGGGCTCACTTCGATGGTTCTGGGGTTGCTCAGGCCGTATCGAGGCTGGCTACTCATCGTTTTCGCCGCCATGCTGATTGAGATTGCGATGAGCCTGGCGGCCCCCTGGCCGCTAAAGCTGGTCCTCGATGACGCGCTGGGACGGCACCGAATGCCGGACTGGCTGGCTTGGGCGCACGATTATGGGTTCGGACAACACACCGCAGGCGTTGCGCTGTTTGCTGGCATCGCAACCCTGCTGATCGCCGTCGTCGGCGCAGTCGCGGCTTATATCGACAACTACTACACCACCAGTGTCGGCCAATGGGTTGCCAACGATTTACGCGTACAGATCTACACGCATCTGCATCGGCTATCGCTGCGCTACTATGACAATGCCAAGACCGGGACCCTGATGTCTACCATCACCAGCGACGTCTCGACCATCCAGGATTTCGCATCGTCCGCGACACTCGATATCCTCGTCGATCTCATCACCATCCTGTTTATGCTGGGATTGATGTTCTACCTGGACTGGGACTTCACGCTGATCGCTGTCGCGCTCGTGCCCTTTCTGCTGGTGTTTCTGTTTCACTTCAAGAAGGCTGTGAAAGAGGTGACGCGAACCGTGCGCGCCCGGCAGAGCGAGATTGTTGCAGTTGTGCAGCAAGGAATCGGATCGGTTCGTGCAGTAAAGGCATTTGGCCGGCAGGACCTTGAGATAGCGCACCTGGAATCCGCAAGCCACGCCACGGTGGAAGCGGCGCTGAAGGCGCGCAAGATCAAATCCTTGATGTCACCGACGGTGAACATTGTTGTTGCGATCTGCACCGGCATTGTCCTTTGGAGGGGGACGTCGCTGATCGTTGCGGGTGCCCTGACAGCCGGAGCATTGACGGTTTACCTCGCGTACTTGGCCAAATTCTTCAAACCCGTAAAAGATCTGGCGAGCATGACCAGCACGATCGCACAGACGACCGTTGCGCTGGAGCGCATTCAAACGATTTTGTCGGCCGACGATGTCATCAACGACCCTGTGGACGGCGTCGATCCTGGACGGGTCAAGGGGGCCATCAGCTTCGATAAGGTGGCCTTCGGATATGACGACGTCCCGATACTACGAGAAGTGAGCTTCGAGATAGAGCCCGGTCAGGTCGTAGGCCTTGTCGGACCCACCGGCTCTGGCAAATCAACTGTACTTAGTCTGCTGCCACGGTTCTACGAGGCGAGCAGCGGGCGGGTGCTGATTGATGGCCTGGACGTTTCTTCATATAGGCTCGCGACCCTGCGCTCGCAGGTCGGATTCGTGCTTCAGGAAACAGTGCTGTTTCGCGGAACGATCCGCGAGAACATCGCCTACGGTTGCCCAGGTGCCACCGAGGAACAGATCATCGCCGCGGCAAAAGTCGCCAACGCTCACGATTTCATCAGCGCCATGCCGCATGGCTACGATTCGATGGTCGGCGAGCGGGGCGACACATTGTCGGGCGGCCAGCGGCAACGTATAGGCATCGCCCGCGCCGTTGTGCGCAACAGCCCGATCATGATTCTCGATGAGCCCACCGCCGCGCTCGACACAGAATCGGAACACCTCGTCATCGACGCATTGCGTCGGCTGATGAAGGGGCGCACGGTCGTCATGATAGCCCATCGCCTCAGCACGATTGCCAACGCCGACAAGATCGTCGTGCTGAAGGATGGCGTTGTGGTTGAACAGGGCTCGAACGACGCGTTGCTCGCCCTGGGCGGGGTGTACGCCGAACTTCATCGCATTCAATACGACACTTCGAACCAGGCTTCTGCGAAAGCCGTCTCGTGATTGCAGCGTTTCGGCCCGGAGATTCATGAACATGTCGCACAGCCTCATCGTGCTTCCCGACGATACCGTCAACTCGATTCTCGATCCGATCAATGCGGCCAAGCGCTCGCTCAACATCCGCATGTTCCTGTTCACCGACCCGACGCTGCTGAAAGCGGTGATCGCGGCCAGGCAGCGTGGCCTTAACGTTCGTGTCATGCTCAATCCGGCCCGCCGCGACGGCAATAGCGAGAACGAAATCGCGCGCGAGCAGTTGACTGCCGGCGGTGTCGAGGTTCGATACAGCAGTCCTGATTTTGCCGTTACTCACCAGAAATCAATGGTGGTCGACGACGAGCTTGGCTTCATCGAATCTTTGAATTGGGAAACACGCGACCTGACCGAAACACGGGATTACGCGGTTGTCACGACCAAGAAGATCGAGGTTTCGGAGATGGTGAGGTGCTTCGACGCCGATTGGATGCACCAGAAGTTCGATCCCAGTGCGAGATCGGGGCTGATCTGGTGCCCGAACAACGGGCGCGAACGTATTGCGCGCTTCATCGATTCCGCCAAGGAGACGCTCTGGATCCAGAACGAGCGCTATCAAGATACGGTGATCATCGAACGCCTGGTCCGCGCCATTGAGCGTGGTGTCCGAGTTCACATCATGGCACGCCCGTCGCATAAATTGAAGAAGAACAAACTCGTCGAAGGAATCGGTGGCCTTCGGATCATGCATGACGTGGGAGCTAAGATCCACACGCTGAAGCACCTGAAGTTGCATGGCAAGATGCTGCTCGCCGATGAGGAGCGGGCGATCGTCGGGTCGATCAACCTCACACCGGGCAGCTTCGACGATAGGCGTGAGCTTGCCGTCGAAACTGATGCCCATCATGTTGTCAAACGACTGGTCGAGACCACTCGACACGACTGGAAGCATTCAAAAAAGCTTGATCTTTCCGATGCGGGCATTCTTGCGGACTTCGAAAAGCACGGCACCAAGGGGGCTGATTTGCTTGCCCTCGACCCCTCGCAAAAACACGAGAACGACTAATTGGCTGAGTCGGTCGATAATCAAGAACAAGAGCCCTCTATCTGGCAATGATCTCCTGCATCGCTGGTGCCTGCGAGAAACGGGACTGCTGCACATGTTTGCATTGCGCACCGACGGAGTTGCGAACGAACCATCGCACCTGCGAGAGAGGACAGCCACGGACTCGTCATTTGGCATCTCGGCTCGTCGTCGAGTGGACGCCACGGCGCTGGTCGGCGCCGATACGGCAAGTCGGAATTTTCCGTTAAGCGTTTGAGACCGGCTCCCGTCGAATGCCTTTCTATGTTCGACTATCATTTCCCGAACGGCCGGGAACGGATGACGGCAGAACATTCAACCTATCCCGTGTGCCAGGCATGCTACTGCGATCGCCTCGACGATGCGCTGGTCGGGACTGGCGTAACCACTCCGATCGACCTGTGCATGCGCCAATTGGATAATCGCAAGGCTCGACGACGCCACAACGACGGTCATTTGCCGCCCGGTCCCAGTTCCTCCTGTTCGCCCGGAACGGTTAGAGTTGGTTTTGTGCTCGGAAGCTCGTGTCCAACGAAGTGACAGCATAGCGCGGTGACTACAATTGAAAGTATCCATTGATTCATCCGAGCGGCTTAAAAGTCCGGACCAAACACATCGTTATTGAACTCGGCCGAGGCCTCGTCGTTGTCCATGCTGTTGATCAGGTTCTGCTCGGGATCCGTAAAGCCACCTGCTGAAAGCGCATCTGCCGGCAATGCGCCAAAGCTGGCGCGATATTTGTTCATCGCGGCCACGCTGCCGACATACGCACAGGTGCATCCGGTGGGATCGGCGTAGACATAGTAGGGCCGCCCGCCCTTTTGCCGTAGCTGGAATTGATTGGGCGGAAACGACATCAGTCGTTTCAGCATCTCCGGCGCGGTGGCGGCGATGGGATTGAAACCCGATGATATCAGCAATTGGCCCGTCGATTGCTGAGCGTAGACGCGGGCGCCCGAATATACCTCGGTGAGAAGAACGACCGAGACGATGGTGGCAGCGGCGCATGCAGATCGAAGACTCATTTTCTCCTCCGGGATGCCTGAGTGGACCACCGATTCGAGCCGGGAGTGAAACGGAAGGCGTCTATAGATATGCCGTGTACGAACCGATCCATACCAGGATCGACATGAGCAAGCCGATGACGCCGGCGTTGTCCGCGAACACGGTGGCGGTGCCGGGCATGCCGAGCCTGAGCTGACTGCGGTCGATGGTTTTCGGTATGGAAATGGCGGCCGGATAGACCTTGGCGCCGCCGATCGAGCCGACGCGCGCCAGCGAACCCGAGACCGCGATCTGGCCCTGGCCTACGCCTTGCGGAATGGCCGCGACCGTCGCTTCATGGATGCGGCCGGGGTCGTCGTCGAAAACCAGCTTGACGCGCGCGCCGGGCTTGATGGTCTTGAATCCGTTGGGGGCGAACATGCCTGCGATTAGGATATCGTCCGTGACGACGAACGACATCACCGATCGCGCCGGCATCGCGCGGTCTCCAGCGGCCAGGGCCATGATCGTAACGACGCCGTCGCCGACAGCACGGATCGTCGTTTGCTCGAGCTCCCATTTGGCCTGGTCAAGCTGGGCCTGGATCTGCGCGACGGTCGTGTTGACCCCGCCGATCTCCGACTCCATCGCCAATTGCGCACTCAGTTGCGCGGCCTTGGCCGCCTGTAGCTGGAATTCGACCGTGTCGTATTGCACCTGGACGTCTTGCAGACGAAACTCGGTCTGCGCCTGCTCGCTGGTGAGCTTGCGGTAAT
This sequence comes from Bradyrhizobium uaiense, assembly GCF_010811875.1. Lineage (GTDB taxonomy): Bacteria > Pseudomonadota > Alphaproteobacteria > Rhizobiales > Xanthobacteraceae > Bradyrhizobium > Bradyrhizobium uaiense. Next base: position 5,223 of record NZ_VKHP01000012.1, on the reverse strand, counting down.
CGGAAAGCCGCTGGGCGTGAAAGGCAAGTTGCTTGGTCAGCCCGTCGACATTTGCAGTCGCCTGCTCGTAACTGGCCGTCAATTGCTTGACCTGCTGGCGCGCCTGGGCGAGCGAGGCTTCAAGTTGGTTGACCTTGTACTGGAACGGCGCCGGATCGATGCGGAACAGCACGGCGCCGGCTTTCACCGGTTCGTTAGGCTTGACCGGAATGTCGATCACCTCGCCGGACACATTCGGCGTGACCTCCATGACGCGGGAAATCACGACAAAGCTTCCCGACGGGGTGAGGTAATTGAACATCGCGAGGAACGCCGCGAGAATGAAGGCGCCGAACAGTCCTGCGACGGTGCCGGACGCCCACCCCCATCGCACCAACTTGATCCTGAAGAAGACGAGCCACACCAGGATCAAGTACAGCGTCAGGATGATGAGCACGATTGAATTCCTCTAGCTGGCGCGTACCGGATTGGCCACTAACAAGCCCGGTAGCACGGCAGCATCGGCCAAATGCTTGCATCCACGACTGTCGCCTCGCATCTAGCGGACCCAGATCCGATCTCTATGAGAGGCGCTTGAAGCCGGGAGACTTCGACGTCTCCTCACCAGCCTTCAGAATCGATGGCGGCGTGGTTACTCCCTTTCCGTGGTGGACGGGCCTGACACGCTAAGCGTCTTCCCGTCCGCTAGCCAAGCTACCGAAAATGCGGCGAACCGCTATGCAGATTCGGCAAGCCACGGCTTCCGGCCGCGGAGCAATCGCCTGCAGTGGCGTTCAATCTATTGCCTGGGCTCGGCCTTCAAACCCGTAGTCCGCGCGTCAGATAGATCCAGCGCGGGCATCAGACCGAAACTGGCCCGGCCCCGGCGCAAGAACGCCGGGGCCAAGTTACGCGCAGTTCCGTTAGTAGCATGGAGGATAAGGATAGTACCCGCAAACGGGTGGCCGATAATACGGGCCGTACGCGTAAGCTGCTGCGGCACCGGCCGCGGCGGCGGCTCCAGCATAATACGCACCCCGATAGGCCGTGCGTCGCGCAACGCCCGCGAATGAAAGCGGCGTAAAGGGAAGGCCGATGATGTCGATGAAGACAGAAGCAGGGCCATCGGCGCCCTTGATGTCACCTTCGAGAACATCGACGTCGAAGGTAAGGTTGTCGCCTTCGAGCTTGGGATTTTTCAAGGTAACAACAACATCGCGCACGGTGTTGCCGTCCTTCTGGAATACGGACACCGTGGCGTTAGGCGGATTCTTTGCAAAATTGTCGCTGCCGGCTCCCCAATCTTCAACGATATGACTGGTCAGGTCATGGCCAGCCGAGCGAACCGGCCGATCCGCAAATATGATCGAATTTGGCGCAATGCCTGTGAGAACTAGTTTGCCGGGCTGCAGGTTCGCGCCCCTGGAGTTGAAGACGATCAGCGATGGAACGACCTGGGGTTTGCTGGCCCCGATCGTCTTTAGCGGTGCATGGGGCGCAGTATCCTGCGCTAGGGCCATGTTTGCGACCGTCAGAGCACCGAGAAAAGCAACTGCACGCAGCGTATTCGACAACATGATTCAACTCCAAAGTCAGGGATAATCCGGCCGAGGCATGATGGGAAAGAATGGAGGCCGGCCGAACCGGCCGGCCACCTTTCTTCATTAGTAACCACCGAACTTGTAGTTGAGGCGAACTGCGAGAAGATTCGCGTCCGTCTTGGTGTTGGTGGTGATCGACGCGATGGGCGCCAATGACGGCGTCGAGAAAGTGTTGCTCTCGTTCACCCGCCACAGATAGTCGTACTCGATGCCGGCGGTCCAATTCGGAGAGAAGCCGTACTCGAAGCCGACACCCACGACGCCACCCCAGCGGGTCCGGTTCGCAAAAGCAAGGCCCGTGCCGGTCACGCTGTTAAGGATGGCAAAGTCCTGGCTACCAACCGCGCCGCCGCCCTTGACGTAGAACAAGGCCTCGTTGACTGCATAGCCAATTTGAGCCGTGAAGAGACCCAGGCCGGCGAGGGTCGACTTGTAAGTGAGGGCCGGATCCTGCGCACTGATGCGCGTGTTGCGGATGTTGGCCCAGTCGCCCTGCGCTTCAAGACCGTACACCAATTGTCCGGCCTGCCAGCGATAGCCAATCTGGCCGCCGACGATGCCGCCACCCTTGCTATTGCAGCCTTCGGCGAAGACGCCGCCAATTCCATTGATGGCGGTGAGATCGACACACTGATTGCTCCAGCCATACCCGGCGTTCGCGCCGAGATAGAAGCCGGACCAATTATACATCATCGGCGCCGGGATCGGAGCCGCCTTGTAGACTGGCCGCTGCGGAAGGTCCGCGGCCTTTGCAATACCGGTGAACGCAACGGACATCACCGCCGCCGTGGCAAGCAAACCAACTTTTTTCATAACCTGACAACCTCATCGAAGGTGGAGAACACACGAGCCATGTGCCATCGACCTTCGCTCGGTGGGTATGCAGAAACTGTCATAGCCGACCAATTCACTGTGGTGTTGCACCAAAACACCACTCCAAACTCACCGCGATTTGTCAGGCTTCAATGCGCTAGATCGACGATGTGCCTCGGATGGCAACTCGCCGAACAGCCACCGGTAGCGGCCGGCAAACCTGCCGAACTCGGTGACGCCGTGGGCTACCAGGATATCGACGAGCCTGCCGGCCGAACCCATGTGACGGATCTCATGGTAAACCAGATTTAACTGCCGCAGCTTCAGATAGTGCTTTGGCGAGAAGCCGAGATAGCGCTCGAAAGCGCGCAGCAAGGTTCGGTACTCCACCTTGGTAGCTTTTACGATATCCTTGATATGGATGATGCTTTCCGGATTTTTCCTCACGAACTCGAGGGCCTCCAGAACGATACGCTCGGACCCGACCGTGTATTTGTTGGGCAGCAGGACTTCGCTTGCGCGATTGTCCCAGACGTAAGCAAGTTCATCCATCAAGGCGAGCTCCGTCTCCCAGGCGATCACCGGCCGGTCGGCCGGAGCAGAATCGGAGATAGAGCGCAGAGCCTGCCCCGATGCTTCGATCAGTCGCGATGCGATTTGCTCTGGCAGCCGGACGAGATGCTTGGCCGTCTTCGGCGGAGCCTGGCTCGTGACCGCGGGAAGGATCTTCGTTGCAATACTCTCTTCCCGCGGCAGCGACCACGCTACCCATTCGACATGACCGGAACGAACAAAGGTGAAGTGACAACCCGGAGGCAAAATGACCAGGTCCGACGCTTGGCACCGCGCGCCATCGAGCAGGACGCGATCGTCGAAGTTGGACGACTGGATGATCAGGGTCGTAAAATTCGGGTCGGTGACGCCATGGACGATTCCCGGGCCGCCGTCCGCGCCGAATTGAAGAACCGCGCGACGCAATGCGAGATACTTCACGCCCCACCGGTGCGAGGACGGAGCGGACTTTAGAAATGTCACCCTCGCGCCCCGAATGGCGTCGGTGTATTCCCCGAAATCGTTCAATTCTAAAATACTCCGCCCGTCAGAGCGGCAGTTCAAGCGAAGAAGATAGGCGGAAAGTATGCTGCTTCGGCAAAACTGCACGAGCGGATCGGGTCCGCAGATGACCGATCCGCTCGCGGACGATCTACTTCATCTGAATGCCCATCAGCTCCCGCTCGGCTTTGAACACCACAGCAATGGCATCGATGATGCGCTTTTCGGGATTGGCCTTGCAGTAGACGATCACCTCGTGCTCCGCGATCTTGCCCTTACGCAGGTCGAGGAAATGCTTCTTGGCAAGGCCATTGTACCACCCGCTGTACCAGGCCGTTAGCGCATCGGCGTCTTCCTGATAGGTCCCTGCGAGTTGCGCGCAGGTCAGCGTCTGGACGTCGATGAATCCATTCGCATCAACATAAGACGACAGCGGCACCTGGGCTCTGGCTGACGTCATGGCGACAACGAGCAGCGTAGCGGAAAGCAGCAATCTCAAACGCATTGGGACTCCATTTGTAAGTGAATCAGAGGTGGAGAGATCTCCGGCGATCGAATTGCGAAACGCCGTCGGCTCGACGGGCATCCGAACTGAAACCGTCGGCTCGAATGCGCGATCAGCACCGCGCAGACGCCTGGATCAGGGGCAGCGCATATAAATGCGGCCATAGGCGTCGACCGCTTGGACGCATGCAGGTGCAACAACAACCGGCGCGGCCACGGCGGCCGCCCCCGCAGCGACGGCGCCTGCCGTCATAGCTCGCGCCGTCGTGCGTCTCGCAACGCCGGCGTAACTCATGGGCGTCAAGGGCCGGCCGATGATCGCATGGGCCTGGGTGACAAAGGAGCCGGGTTCAACCAGCGCCTTGTCGCTCGCGAACAGGCCAACAATCACGACGGCCGCGACTCCTGCGAACTGCAGGGACTTGGTGATGGAAGATGTCATTACTTTCCTCCCTGTTGTGATCCTGGCGGGACTTCGTCGATGTTCGCAAGAGAGCCGAAAGCCACCTGCTTCGCTTCAGCCGCAGGCTTGAAGGCGAAGGCGTCGGCCGGCTGCTGCATGTTCGTCTTCCAGTCTTTAATCCTCAGGGTGTATTGAGGCGCTCCGGTCACCGACTTGCTGGTGATGACAAACTTGCGGGGGATGGGATTGGCCCCGGCTTCGATCCATATCTGCCAGTCGGTGTCATGCGAGCGGAAGGCGAGATGCTCGCACTCGACCCCGTCGATGACACCACGGCCAACATGTTTGGCATCATATACGCCCGACATCAGGTCATCGAACGACCGCGACAACAGCAAGTCAGCACCCGGCGCCTCGACGCCGAACTCGGAACGCATCTTGTCGATCAGTTGGTCCACGCTGCCGGAAAAATCTGCCTGGGCGTAGGCGCCGATATGCTTTCCGAGGACCGTCACCTTCTTGCCGTCGAAGACAATCTCGACGTCTGCGTAGCCTCCCGTCCGGCTGGCGCGCAGGCACAGGGCGATGACGCCTCGCTCATCCTCAAAAAGATGTCCGCCTATATCGGCGGTCAGTCGACCATCCAGGCGGCGTACGATTCGGATATCGAAGTGATCACGAACGATCTGCAAAAGATTCAGTTTGCGAGTTCGGGGCAGGTAATGCTCAGCCGTCCCGACAAGCTGCGCGCCAGCCGGACGGGAGGCTACGCAGACGTCGAGATTGTCTTCGACGGCAAGAAGGTGACGGTCCTCGGAAAGCATATCGGCGCCTACGCCCAGGCAGATTTTTCCGGCAGCGTGGACCAAC
>NZ_VKHP01000130.1 GCF_010811875.1 Bradyrhizobium uaiense | reverse complement strand
GACCGGCGCACCGATCCTCGGCTTCAACCAGCGCCAGGGCGGCGATGGCTGGTACGGCACCGTCGGCGCCGGTTACGATTGGCAGACCGCCAACAGCTGGGTCATCGGCGTGTTCGCTGACGGCCAGTTCGGCAGCCTGAAGGGCACCATCCAGGATCAGGGTCTGGGTATCGCCGGCAACATCAAGAACGACTACAGCTGGGCCGCCGGTGCGCGCCTGGGCTATCTGGTCGCTCCGAACGTCCTGTCCTACGTCAACGCCGGTTACTCCAGCTCGCACTGGAAGGGCACCACGCTGTTCAACACCGCGACCGCTCTTCCGGTCGGCGGACACACCAACGGCTTCGATCGCAGCGGCTGGTTCGTCGGCGGCGGCGTCGAGAACAACCTGAACATCTTCGGCATCACCGCGCCGGGCTGGTTCATGAAGACCGAGTATCGCGCCGCTTACTACGACAGCAAGAACATCTCGGAGCTGGCGGACGTCACCAACATCTCGAACGGCCGCGACATCACCTTCAGGCCGTTCGTCCAGACCATCAGCACCTCGCTGGTCTACCGCTTCAACTGGACCGGCCCGGTTGTTGCGAAGTACTGATCTCTTCTGAGTTAGAAGACCAAAAGCCCCGGCATCGCCCGGGGCTTTTTTGTTGCCCTGATGGCTTCGGAACTATCCCGCCCGCCGCAGAGCCGGCCGGCTGCGCCTGATCTGGTCAGCACCGGCACGATCGGGCACTCTCGCGGCCAGATTCAAACCACAGCGGACAACAACAATGAAAAACGGACAGTTTGATCTCTCGGGCCGGGTCGCGATCGTCACCGGAGGCAATGGCGGCATCGGGCTTGGCATGGCACGCGGTCTGGCGGATGCCGGTGCGGCGGTGGCTGTGGTCGGCCGCAACGAGGCGAAATCGAAAGCCGCCGTCGAGGATCTCGGCAAACGCGGCGTCAAGGCGATCGCGGTGGCAACCGACGTGACCGATAAGGCCGCGGTCGCGGCGATGGTCGAGCGGGTCGCCGGCGAGCTCGGCCGGATCGACATTCTGGTCAACAACGCCGGCATGAGCATCCGCAAGCCCCCGCACGAGCTCGAGCTCGACGAGTGGAGCAAGGTGATCGACACCAACCTCACCAGCGCCTTCCTGTGCTCCAAGGCGGCCTATCCGGCGCTCAAGGCGTCGGGTCACGGCAAGATCATCAATATCGGCTCGATGATGTCGATCTTCGGCGCGAGCTTCGCTGCAGCCTATGCCGCGAGCAAGGGCGGCATCGTCCAATACACCCGCGCCTGCGCCAACGCCTGGGCTCCGGACAACATCCAGGTCAACGCCATCCTTCCCGGCTGGATCGACACCGATCTGACCAAGGGCGCTCGCCAGCAGGTTTCCGGGCTGCATGAGCGCGTGCTCGCGCGCACGCCGGCCGCACGCTGGGGTGCCATCGACGACTTCGCAGGCATCGCCGTATTCCTGGCGTCGCCGGCGTCGGACTTCGTCACCGGCACCGCGATTCCCGTCGACGGCGGCTATTCGGTCATGGCCTGAGCTTCTGGAGCCCTGAAACACAAGAGCCCCGGCGCACGCGCCGGGGCTCCTGCATCCTGTTCGCCTCAGTGTAAACTCAGTAGCGCGCGATGACCGGCGCGTCGAACTTGTAGTTCATGCGCACCACCGCCCATTGAATGTCGCGCGGCTTGGCGTCGAACGTGTAGGTCCCCGCCGAAATGCCGGCGAGCTGATAGGTCTGACGCTCGAAGGCCGCGTAGTTGTATTCGACGCCGATGGTCCAGTTGCGGGTGATGCCGTATTCCCAGCCGGCACCGACCGTCCAGCCGCTGGCCCAGTGGGTCTGGCTGCCGGAGCCGGTTGCCGGCGGAACGTTGTCGACAACGGACAGACGGTTGTTCACGCCGGCATAACCGCCCTTGAAATAAAGCAGGTTGTTCTGAATAGCGTAGCCGGCACGACCGACGATCGTCGCCATCGCATTCGCGCGCCAGCTGAACTGATCATCGCGGCTAAGGCCGAACACCGTGTTGGTGACGCGGCCGGAATTGTCGAGTCCGGAAATCGTGCCCTCGACGCCGAACACGAAATCGTTGGCCTGCCAGTTGTAGCCGATCTGGCCACCGCCCATGAAACCCGAGCCGCGCTGACGAAAGCCCTGGCCGGGAGCGAGATCGCCGAACGCCGTCGTGTTTGCGCTGTTGACCCACTGCTCGTTGGTCCAGGCGCCACCGAGATGGCCACCAACGTAGAAGCCTGCCCAGTTGTAGATCGCTTCCACATAGGCCGGCGCCTTGGTGTACGGACGTGCCGCGAGGTCGGCGGCCGACGCAGCGCTGACGCCAAGCGCCGTGGTCACGGTCAGCGCGGCAATGAATCTGGCATGAAACACGGTGGCACCCCCAGGTTGTCTGATGGGGATGAGCTTTCCCAGAGAGACCCTTACCAAAAGAAAATCTCGGGAGCCGGCAACGCAGAATCCGTGTCCGCCGGTTTCGAATCATGTCTCTCTGTTGCAGTCGCGCAACTTCTAACGACCAATTTAAGAGACTGTTATCCCTAACAAATTCCGTTGCGCGCGTTCGACGCGCATCAGCTCGCAACCGGTGAATGCACGTGCTCCGGCCGCACCCCGACGGCGACAAGACGTGCCGTGAGGCCCTGCAGCCAAGGCATTGCCGTGATCAACCGCAGCGCGAACGGCATCGGCTGATCGCCTGCCTTCAACGCGGCGCTGATGATGTTGTTCTGCGCGATCACCTGCATGCGCTGGGTCAGGCGCACCGGAAATTCGCGGCGCCGCCTCACCGCGTCGAGCTCGTCCTCCGACGGGCAGCCCTGTGCGAGCTTCGCCGCCAGGATGTTTGCGGTCGCGACCGCGTCCTGCACTGCGAGGTTGACGCCGACGCCGCCGATCGGCGACATCGCGTGCGCGGCATCGCCGATACAGAGCAGGCCGGGACGGGTCCAGCGCGTCAGGCGATTGATCGCGACCGTGAGCAGCTTGACGTCGTCGAAGCTCCTCACGTCGCCGATGCCGGGCTTGAGGATCGGCGCGAGGCGCAGCACATCGTCGAGCAATGCCGGCAGTCCCCTCGCCTTCACCGCCTCGTATTGTCCCTTGGCGATCACATAGGCGCACTGCCAATAGTCGCCGCGATCGAACGTCACCATCATCTTGCCGTTGTCGACGCGGGCGAACAAATTCTCGGTCTCGTCCGGACGCCGCCCGACGCGAAACCACAACACATCCATCGGCGCGCCGATCTCCTCGACCGCGAGGCCGGCACGCTCGCGCACGATGGAATGGCGGCCGTCGCAACCGATCGTCAGATCCGCCTCGATGTCGATGGGGCCGTCAGGCGTGTTCGCGCGCACGCCCGCAACGGCGTCGCCACGCCGGATCAGGTCGGTCGCCTCCGCGCTCATCAGCACCTTCAGCGCGGTGAAACGCTTGCCGCTCTCGCGCAGGAAATTGAGGAAGTCCCACTGCGGCATCATCGCGATGAAGGGATATTTGACGCTGAGGCGGCTCAGGTCGGCGACCCGCACCGAGGTGCCGCCGAACATGCCGTCGAGTTTCTGGATGTCCTGGTGCGGCAGCTTCCGGAAAGCGTCGATCAGGCCGAGTTCGTCCATCACCTGCAGGGTCGAGGGATGCACGGTGTCGCCGCGGAAATCGCGGAAGAAGTCGGCATGCTTCTCCAGCACGACGACATCGACCCCGGCGCGTCCGAGCAGATAACCGAGCATCATGCCGGCCGGTCCGCCACCGACCACGCAGCAGCGCACCTTCATCTGACGCGTCTTCGGTCCCGCCGGATTGCCTGCATCCATGATGCCGTCCTTGCCGCTGTCTCGCCTCGCAGGCTCCGACTGTAACGCGGTTCGGACGACAAGGATGCAATGCCATCGCCTGCAAGACTATCGCCGGAACGTCTTGATTTCCGACACGCTGCCGTCGCGATAGGTCAGCTCCACCGAGACCGATTTGGTCTGCGGTGCGAGCTTCAGATAGGGCTGCGCGTCGGACGGGATCGCGCTCGGATCGCGCGAGTTGCAGGCCGGCATCTTGAGGACCTTGTCCGGCACCGCGCTATCGATGCCGATCCGCACCTCGCGGATCGCGCAGCGATACGACATCAGATGCGTATAGTAGACCAAGAGCCCGTTGAACTCGCGGAACGCCAGCCAGCTGGTCGCGGTCATGTCGAGAATCTTGCGCTGGTCGCGGATCAGCGCGGCGTCGGGATCGAACTTGATCGGGAACGGCCCCTGCATCTCGCCCTGCGTATCGACATAGCGAATCTCGATGGTGGCCGCCGGCGCGTCGGCGGGCAGCTCGATCGACGGGTTAGGCATCCGCTTGCGCGTGCGCGGATCGAGCGTGTCCATGAAGCCGGTTTCGCGGAAATCGCCGCTGTCGCCGATCCGCCAGGAAATGCCGAGCGTCGGATCGGCGATCGAGAACACGACGGTCCAGCCGCCATTGTGCCGCGAGAAGCTCGCGATCGGCGCGTTGATGGAGTCCTCCTTCGGCAGCTTCGGCACCGAGACCGGCGGCAGCGCGGCCACCTGCTGCGGCGGCGCGGACGGCTTGGCCGCTTCGGCCTGCGCCAGCGCCTTCGCCTGCTCCTTGGCGATCCCGTTCAGGAAGACGTCGTCGACCATCTGGTCGAAATAGACCGGGATCTGCTTGTGCTTCACGGTCTCGGCCATCTCGCTGACCAGACGCCGCGTGCGCTGCGCGACCTGCACGAGGTTTTCACCGGGCTGCAGCAACTCCCTGGCGAAGGTTCGCGTGAACACCGAATTGGGATTGGCATCGTCGTTCGAGAGACGGTCGAGCGCGGTCTGGCGCGGTCCCGCCGAGAACACCGAGAACACGCCTTCGGGCAGTTGCGTCATCGGCGCCAGGCCACCGCCGCCGGCGACGGCGCGCGTACCGGCCCGCTCGAACGGATTGTTGCGGCAGGCGTCGAACACCAGGATCGAGGTGCGCGCCCTCTTGTTCTGCAACCGCTCGATGATGCGGTCGGCGAGAACAGAGGCGTCGCGCACCAGTTCCTCCTGCCCCTCGGTCGCGGCCGGCACGTCGGTCGGCAGCAGGAAATTCTGGCCGGCGATCTCGAAGCCGTGGCCGGCATAGAAGAAGAACGCGGTATCGCCCGGTTCTACCGCGCGGTCGAAAGCGAGCAGCGTCTCGGAGAATGCCTGCCGGTTCAAATTCTCCGCTACCATCACGTTGAAGCCGAGCTGCTTCAGCGTGTCGCCCATGGTGCGGGCGTCGTTGACCGCCTTCTGCAGCTTGGGCACGTTCCTGTAGTCATTGTTGCCGATCACCAGCGCGACGCGCTTTTCGGCCTGGGCGGGCGCAGCGGATGCGACAAATGCAACCGCCAAAAAGATCGCCGAAAGTCTCGAAAACCAGCTCATCATCCCGTTTCTCGCCTGCACGAGCAGTGTGCCGCCCATGCGACCGCCGCCTAATAGTCGGATCAGCCGTTTGGCCGGTTCAAGGCCGACCACACCGGGTCACCGTCCCGACCGCCGCCACCGGGCCACCATGGGGCGCCCCGTCGGTCTCAGGTCAAGTTTCTTTTTACGGCCGGCATGATAGATTCGGGCCTTCACTCCGGCGCGAGCTCTCCACAGGTCCCAAGGGCTTTTCCGTGCACACATGGTCCACCGATCAAGTCGATCCCCGGGATCGCTTCGACTATTGGCGCGAGGTCCGCGCCAAGGGGCTGTTCGGCGTCACCGCGGAGCTCGAGCCCGACCGGCGCCAGGACTTCTTCGGTGAGTTTACGCTGCGCCAGCTCGGCGATGCCCGGCTGGTCGAGCTGCGTGCCTCGCCCTACCGGGTCGAGCGGCGCACCGGCGATATCGCCGATGCGGCGAGCGACAGCCTCTGCATCTACCAGCAGCTCGGCGGCGGCGGCTGGTTCGGCGGCGCGCTGCTCGACGAGTTTGCGGTTCGCGACGGCATGTTCGCGACCAGCTATTCGGACCTGCCCTATCGCACCGTCCCGCTGCATGACGACGGCTTCCAGCTGCGCATCATCAAGATCCCCGTGGCGAACGTCGTGCCGCCGGGCGCCGAACTCGGCGAGCTTGTCCCCAAGCCGGTGCAGGATGAGACCGCGCTACGGATGCTGCTGGAATCCTGCTTCCGCGACCTGATCGAAGGCAAGGACGCCGCGGCAGCGGATACGGCTCCGATGGTGCAGGCGCTTGCCCATATCGCGCTGATCGAGCGCGGTCACATGCGGCCGAAGAGCAGGCTCGCGCAGCAGGCCCTGCGCAGCGCCCATCTGTCGCTGGCCCGCCGCCTGATCCGGCGGCATCTCTCGAGTGCGGCGCTGACGCCGACCCTGATCGCCGGCCTGCTCGGCATCTCGGTCCGTCACCTGCACATTCTGTTCGAGGAAACCGGGAACAGCTTCTCGGAGACCGTCACCATGCTCCGGCTCGCGCAAAGCCGCCGCCTGCTCCGCGAGCAGCCCAGGCAGACCATCGCCGAGGTCGCCTATGCCTGCGGCTTCGAGAGCCTTGCGACGTTCTACCGCCTCTTCAATGCGTCCGAATCGATGACGCCGGGCGATTACCGGGCGCGACCGGCTTGAGCCTCCGGCCGGCACACCGGGCTGTTGCGGGTTGCTAAAGCGCTTTGATGCCCGTAATCGGGATTCCCGGCCTCACGCGCCGCCCTCGTCGTCCTCGGAATCCTGATGTCGAAGAAGATGATCAAGCCCGGACCAGACCTGCTGCTGCAGGTCGACCGGGCCTTTCTCGACTACGGCTATAGCGGGCTGTCGATGGTCGGGCTGGCCAAGGCCTGCGGCTTCACGCAGCGCGCGCTGTACTACTACTTCAGCAACAAGGAAGAGGCGTTCCGGGCGGTCATCTCCTGGCGCCACGTCGACGACGTCGGGCTCGCGCTGGAGGCCGGCCGGTCGGTGCGGGCGAAGGGCGGCGGCGCGCTGGACATCTTTGCGAGGATTCTCGACGTCCGATACGGCGAGACGCGGCGCCGCCTCACGCATTCGCCGCACACCGTCGAGCTCAATGCCGAGGCCTTCAAGCGCTGCCGCGACTTGATGATCAAATCCGCCGTCTCATTCCAGGCTGACCTGGAAAGACTGGTGATCGAATTGCAGGCCGCCAAACTGCTGAAGCTGAACGGCGCGTTCGCGCCGGCGCAGATCGCGCAGGCGCTTGCGGACGGCGGACGTGCCGTCAACCAATCGCTGCCGCCGATCGCCCACGACGACTTCTCGGCCCGCTACCGCCAGATGTGCGCGATGGTGCTGTACGGCTGCGCCGTGATGCCGAAGCGCAAGTAATCAGCGCCCTGCCCGGCCACGCCGCAGGCGTCGCCTCACGTACCCTCGGACCATCGCTGCGGTCAGGGCCCGGCCGACCATGTCGCCGAGCCGTGGATATCTTCTGCCACATGTTACCCATTTCATATTTTACATGATTATGTGAAATATAGGATATTGCATCGCAAGACTTTTGGAGACGTCCCGAATGGTTGACATGGGACAAGCGGACGACCCGGCCCGTCGGCGCGCGATCGGGCGTTCTCTCGACCGAAATGATCAGCCTGCGCGCATTGAGAAGATAATTTCCGTCGATTTCGCCAGAACCGCGCTGGCGCTTCGTCCCGACTCGGCACTGCCGATTTCCTTACCGGTGACGCGCGCTCTCACGCAGAGCGAGGGATCAAGCACGATGCGCGGCAAGCTTGGGGATCGCAGCCCGGAATTGCTATCGATAGGCTCGGCGTGCGTTCGGGTGTCGGATGCGGCAGAGCTGCGGGCTGATACCGAGGCTGCCGGTCGCGACTCTCCCGCGGCGAGCAATCGCGGCTGGGCACCGCTGCTCGAAGCCTGCCTTGCCGACTTCAAGGAAGCCACGGAGACCGGTGATACCGCGCGCATTCCTGCGCTGGTCAAGATCGTCGCCGACCTTGCGCTGATCGAGCGCGGCGCGATCAGGCCGGGCAGTCGCCGCGCCCAGCAGGCGCTGCGCGCCGGCCGGCTCAGCGTCGCGCGACGACTGATCACGCGCCACCTCGCGAAGCCGTCGCTGTCGCCGGGCATGGTCGCGGACATGCTCGGCGTCTCGGTCCGCTACCTGCACGTCCTGTTCGAAGTGACGGGAGCGAGCTTCTCGCAGACCGTCACCGCCGAACGCTTGAGCGAGAGCCGCAGGCTGCTCTGCGAAAAGCCGCCGCGGCCGATCGCCGATGTCGCCCTCTCCTGCGGGTTCGGCAGCTTGGCCACATTCTACCGGATCTTCAGCGCATCCGAGGGCCTGACGCCCGGTGAGTACCGGGCCGAGGGGCACTAGCCGCAACGGCGACCCGCTGCGGCCTTACGGCCACACTTGGCTGCATTTCCGCGGCACGCGCGCTTTCGATCGACGGTATGCGCGCACTGAGAAGACAGCGCACGACCGTTGCGCCAGAAACAACCAGTTACATTGGCATGTGGGGGCATGGTCATGGCGGACGGCGGCAGGCCGGGGATGTGGCGCGGCGCGCTGCTTGGATCGGCGTCGTTGATCGCGCTGAGCTCCACGGCCGAGGCCGCGGTCTACTGCACGGGCGTCGGCACCGCCAACGTGCTCTGCGACGCCGCCCATCCGTCGGACGGCGGCCTCAATACGGGCTTCAACGGCGACGTCACTGTCAACGTCAACGCCGGCGCCGGAATCAACTCCGGCGGCGCGGTCGTGAGCGCCTCCGGCGGCATCACATTCAATCACAACGACCCCGCTGGCATCACGGGATCAATGTACGACGGCATCGTGCTCAATGGCGTCGGCCAGGGCGCGATCACCTACACGGGATCGGCTGACGTCACCGCCAACTGGTACGCGATCCATGTCTATGGCAGCGGCGGTCCGGTCTCGATCACGCAGACGGCCGGCAAGATCACGGGCGGCACGGGCATCAGCGCCACCAACTCAGGACCGGCGGGAAGCGTCAACATCAACACGGTTGGCAGCCAGATCATCGCTCCGAACGGGACCGGAATCTACGTCCTGACCAGTGGCAGCCAATCCGACGTCACGATCGCGACAGGCGCGGTCACCGGTAACACGACCCAGATCGGCGGCGGGATATTCGTCCGGATGGGACAGAGCACCAATACTGCGCGCAATCTGTCCGTGACGACCAATGGCGCGATCATTGGCGGCATTTATCTCCAGAATGCCGGCATCGGCACCGTCGATCTCACCACCAATGCGAGCGTCCTTGGGGGTATCAACCTCCAGGCCAGCAATTCGGCCAACACCAATGCGTTCACGGTGAAGCTCAATCAAGATGTCACCGGTAACGTCAGTTTGCAGAACTACGGCTCCGGCACCACGACGGTCCAGACGCGCGGCATCACGGGCGGGACGCTTTCCGTGTCCGGCGGCGGCGGCGCCAACAACAGCCTCGTCGTGAACGGGAATATCACCAAAGGAAACGACCCGGACCTGACCTTTTACGGGACCTTGGCGGCCGTCAGATTCTCTGGTGCCAGCGGCACTAACACCGCGACCTTCAATGGCGATATTTCCGGGACCGTCGACACCAGGACTTCTACCATTCATACGTCCAGCGGCGCCGCGACCGGCCTCTACGCCGGGCTGGGAAGCACATCCAGTGACGGCTCGGCGACGCTGAACGCCAACGGATCAATCTCGGTCACGGGCATGACACGGTCCGGTGACGCCGCAAATGTGACCGGAGCTTCCCTGGCAGCCTACGGCGCAGCTCCGGTCGACTTCAATCTGCACGGCGCGGTCACGGCAACGTCGATCAGCGACACCGCATCGAAGGTCGTCGGCGTCAGCGCGGCACAAAACAATCTGGGCACGATGCAGTTGACGGCCGATGGCGCCGTGACGGCCACTGCTGTCGGCACCGGCAGCACCGCCACCGGTATCAGCGCCTCAGGCAGCAGCTTTGCCCCGACCAACATCAACACTGGCACAATGACCGTTCGTGCCAATGGCGACGTGACCGCCAGCTCGGACGGCGCGGCAACCGGCATCACGCTGAGCCGCGGCAGCACCAGGTCCCCCGCCTTGACCGCGGGGCTCGGCGGCATCGATCTCGACACCAAGGGGACCGTGAGCGCAACTTCGGCAAACGCCGCGGCGATCGGCATCAGCGGCGTCATGGTCAATGCCGCGGACAATTCCGCGACGCTGGCGCTGCGCGCCGAGGGTAATGTCATCGCAAGCGGCACGGTCGCCGGAAGCTACGGCATCTTCGCCCAGCGCAACGGTCTCGGCGACATCAGGATCGAGGCACTTGCCGGCGTGCAGAGCTCAGGCGTCGGCATCGCCGCATCGCGCTCGACGCCGGGCAATATCTTCATCACGACCGGGACATCAGTCATCGGCACCACCGGCATCATGACATCGGGCGGCACCACGACGCTCGTTGCCAACGGCACCATCACCGGCACCGGCGGCACCGCTGTGCAGTTCGGCGGCACCAACGACGTGCTGCAAATGCAGTCCGGCTCCGTGTTCAACGGCAACGTCGTCGGCACCGGGACCAGCATCCTGCAATTCGGCGGAGCGGCCGCGACGAGTTTCGACCTGCCGAAGCTCGGCAGCGGCGCGCAATTCTCGGGCTTCGCCAGTCTCGCGTTCCTGGCAGGCTCGAACTGGAGCCTTTCCGGCAACTCGAATTTTGCCGGAGCGGTCAACGTCGATAGCGTATTCATCCTCAACGGCGCGATGCCGAACGCCAGCGTCACGGTCGGCCCGAATGGCACGCTCGGCGGCAACGGCACCATCGGCAACACCATCATCAGCGGCACGCTGTCGCCCGGCAACTCGCCCGGCACCATCACGATGGCGAGCCTGACCATGACCGCGGCGGCGACCTATCTGGTGCAGGTCACCAACACGATCAGCGACAAGGTGAACGTGACCGGCGCGGCCAACATCGCCGGCAACGTCATTGTGCAGCCGCTCGAACGGATCACCAAGAAGACCACCTACACGATCGTCAACACGGGAACGCTGAGCGGCACGTTCGGCTCGGCAAGCCTGCTGCTCGCCAACAACCTCGCGCGCAATCCGGTGCTGAGCTATGTCGGTAACGACGTGCTGCTGTCGGTCGATCCGGGCCTGCTCTCGCCGATCCTGCCGGCCAATGCCGGCGTCAAGCACAGAAACGTCGCGGCTGCGATCGACAACGGCCTGCTCGGCGGCGCCAATCTCTCCAACGCGTTCAGCGCGATCTTCAACCTGTCGGGCGACAACCTGCTGAACGGCCTGACCCAGCTCTCCGGCGAGAGCGCCGCCGGATCGCAGCAGACCACGTTCAACGCCATGAACCAGTTCATGGGCACGATGCTCGATCCGTTCATCGACGGCCGCGGCGCGAGCGCGATGCCGGCCGGCACCATGTCCTACGCCGACGACAATTCGCTGGCCTATGCGGCCAAGCGTTCGAGCAGCGATGCCGCCGCCGCGATCTATCGCAAGGCCCCGATCGCGCAGGGCTACGATCCGCGCTGGAGCGTGTGGGCGGCGGCCTACGGCGGCTCACAGACGACCGACGGCAACAGCGCGCTCGGCTCGAACAACACCACCAGCCAGGTGTTCGGCACTGCGGTCGGCGCTGACTATCGCTTCTCCCCGAACACCATCGTGGGCTTCGCGCTCGCCGGCGGCGGCACCAATTTCGGCGTCACCAACAGCGGCGGCGGCCGCTCCGACCTGTTCCAGGCCGGCGCCTTCGTGCGGCACGACATCGGCGCAGCCTACATCGCCGGCGCACTGGCCTATGGCTGGCAGGACGTCACCACCGACCGCACAGTGACGGTCGGGAGCGTCGATCGCCTCCGCGCCGAGTTCAACGCCAACGCGTGGTCGGGCCGCGCTGAAGGTGGCTACCGCTTCGTCGCGCCATGGATCGGCGGCGTCGGCCTCACGCCCTATGTCGCCGGCCAGTTCACGACGTTCCAGCTGCCGGGCTACGCTGAACAGGCCGTCGTCGGCGCCAACACCTTCGCGCTCGCCTACAACGCCAAGAGCGTCACCGACAGCCGCAGCGAGCTCGGCCTGCGCGCCGACAAATCGTTCGCGCTCTCCAACGCCATTCTGACGCTGCGCGGCCGTGCCGCCTGGGCGCATGATTTCAACCCCGACCGCAGCGTCGCCGCGACATTCCAGACCCTGCCCGGTGCGAGCTTCGTCGTGAGCGGCGCGGCCCAGGCCGCCGACTCAGCCCTCACCACGGCCTCCGCCGAGCTGAAATGGAGCAACGGCTGGTCGGCGCTCGCAAGCTTCGAGGGCGAATTCTCCAACGTGACCCGCTCCTATGCCGGCAAGGGCGCGGTCCGGTATGCATGGTAGCGATTTCGGAATATTAGAAATATAACTGTGAGTTGCCCGACGTGTCAACCAGCATGGTCGAACGCCGGCCGCCGCCGGCTACTTTGCATGGGGTCGTTTTCGATATTTTGGCAACGCGCCTCCCCGAAAAGGCGACGCAGGCCCCCGCCGAGGCCTCGTTATCGGATCCGGGAGCGGCGATTCATTTGACCGCCAAATGACGGAAATGACGGTTATTTTGGCGAAAACATTAAGCTTTTTCGGTTATCCGGCCGGTTCCAAGATTGACTTTACCGGTTTCGCCCCTATGTTGCGGGGCAACGCGGCCCTCGGATCGAAACGCGATTCGTCAGGTTTGCCGTCCGTCAGCGTTAGTCAGAGCCCCCGAGCTTTATCAAAAAGCGAGCCGTTTCGGGGCCGAACGCGACAGCCTTTTACCTTCGATTCCGAACGGCGGTTTCGACCAGAGGCTCAATGTCTTTTTCCAATCTAGGCCTGTCCGATAAGGTCCTCGCCGCAGTTGCGGCCACCGGTTACACCAACCCCACTCCCATCCAGGAACAGGCAATCCCGCACGTCCTCGCCCGGCGCGACGTCCTCGGCATTGCCCAGACCGGCACCGGCAAGACCGCTGCCTTCGTGCTCCCGATGCTTACCCTCCTCGAGAAGGGCCGCGCGCGGGCACGCATGCCGCGCACCCTGATCCTGGAGCCGACCCGCGAGCTTGCCGCGCAGGTGAAGGAGCAGTTCGACAAATACGGCGCCGGTCAGAAATTGAACGTGGCGCTCCTGATCGGCGGCGTCTCGTTCGGCGACCAGGACTCCAAGCTGATGCGCGGCGTCGACGTCCTGATCGCAACGCCCGGCCGCCTGCTCGACCACACCGAACGCGGCGGATTGCTGCTCACCGGCGTCGAGCTGCTGGTGATCGACGAAGCCGACCGTATGCTCGACATGGGCTTCATTCCCGACATCGAGCGCATCTGCAAGCTCGTCCCGTTCACGCGGCAGACCCTGTTCTTCACCGCGACGATGCCTCCGGAGATCAGCCGCATCACCGAGGCCTTCCTGCACAATCCGGCCCGGATCGAAGTCTCCAAGCCCGCAACGACCGCCGTCACCGTGACGCAATTGCAGGTCCCCGCCGGTCGCGAAGCCCATGACAAGCGCGAGATCCTCCGCCGCCTGCTGCGCGATGCCAAAGATCTCAACAACGCGATTATCTTCTGCAATCGCAAGCGTGAAGTCGCAGTTCTTCATAAGTCGCTGCAGAAGCACGGCTTCAGTGTCGGCGCACTGCACGGCGATATGGATCAATCCGCCCGCACGGCCGCGCTGGATCAATTCCGCAAAGGCGAGATTCCTCTGCTGGTCGCCTCCGACGTCGCCGCCCGCGGCCTCGACATTCCCGCGGTGAGCCACGTCTTCAATTTCGACGTGCCGCACCATCCCGATGACTACGTCCACCGCATCGGCCGTACTGGCCGCGCCGGACGCACCGGGACCGCGATCTCCATCGTCACCTCGCTCGATAGCAAGTCGATGACTGCGATCGAGAAGCTGATCGGCCAGCCGATCCCGCGCGCCGAGGGCGACTACACCGTTCACAGCGAGGCCTCCGACGAGGACGCCGCGCCGCGCCGCTCGCGTGGCCGCGAGGGTTCGCGCGACGGTGCCCGTGGCGGCCGCAAGCCGCGGCGTGAACGCGAAGCGCGTCACGGTGAACGCGAGCCGCGTCACGGTGAACGCGAAGCGGGTCATGGCGAGCGCGAGCCCCGTCACGACCAGGAGCCCCGCCGGGAGCGTGCAGCCAAGCCGGAGCGCGAGCCGCGCCAGGGCCGCAACACGTCACCGCAGGCCGCCCCGTCGCACGTGCCGTCGATCGGGCGTGCCGAGCCGCGGCGGACGCAGCGCGAAGTGGACCACGAGCCTGCCGATCACTCGCACCTGCCCGCCTTCCTGCTGCGACCTGTGCGCGCTCGCGCGTAAGGCTTGCTCTGATGCCGCCGCGCCAGCGGCGGTCGTCCGGGAAATCGGTGTCGTCGCCGATGACCGACGGTCGTCGCCGATCCGCCGCGTTTGAAGCAAATGCACGCAGTTTCCGCATCGCAATGGCCAGCCAGCGAAGGCGTCCGAAAGCTGCGCTCGATCGGCAACGGAATCGGGCTCGTGCGACGATCGTCGCGGCCAAATCCCCGTAGTTCCACTGTTTACCTTGCCTTCACTCTCGTCCCGTACCCTCGCGCGAATAATTTAGTCATTGCTGCCGGGCATGAACCGGCATTGCGTGCATTGAGGACGTAACAGTGGTCAAGCTGCTGGACGAACACGAACGTACGTTGGCGTTTGCCGAAGTCGCGCTTGGTCAGATTCGCTCACTTCGCCAGACCGCAGTCCCCCGCAACTATGAAATCTGGTACGTCTACGCGACCGGATACAACGCACCGCTCAACAAGGTCATCAACGAGACGCTGGCGCGGAGCGGCAAGCTCAGCGAATCCGATCTCGAGCAGATCTACGAAACCTATCTCTCGCACATCAAGACCTCGGACCGCATCGACAAGGTCGGCGCGCGCGTCATCGGCGAGATCGATGCCGTCATGAAGCTGATCACCGACGCGCTCGGTGTGTCGGCCACATACGATGCAAGCCTGGTCGGGGCCGCCAGCAAGCTTGCCACGGCGACCACCCGCGATCACATCAAGGTCATCGTCGACAGCCTGGCCAAATCGACGCGCGAGATGCGCGAGACCAATCAGGCGCTGGAGAACCGGCTCGCACTGTCGAAGTCGGAAATCAGCGACCTGCAACACAGCCTCGAGGCGATCCGCGCCGAGAGCCTGACCGATCCGCTCACCGGCCTCGGCAACCGGAAATATTTCGACCGCTCGATCGACATGGCGGTGCAGACTGCGCTCGCCAGCGGCGAGCCGCTGTCGCTCCTGATGTTCGACATCGATCACTTCAAGTCGTTCAACGATTCCTACGGCCATCTCACCGGCGACCAGGTGCTGCGGCTGGTGGCGCAATCGCTGAAGCAGACCATCAAGGGCCAGGACATCACCGCGCGCTACGGCGGCGAGGAATTCGCTGTCGTGCTGCCCAACACCGCGCTGCGCCAGGCGCTGACGGTCGCCGACCACATCCGCCGTGCCGTGATGGCCAAGGAGCTGAAGAAGAAGTCGACCGGCGAGATCCTCGGCCGCGTCACGATTTCGGTCGGCGTCTCCATGCTGAAGCCGGACGACGACACAGACTCCCTGATCGAACGCGCCGACGCCTGCCTCTATGCCGCCAAGCGCGCCGGCCGCAACCGCGTGATCTGCGAGGCCGATCCGGAATACAGCGCCGAGACCCAGACCCGCGTGGCGTGACCTCTTGCCGTCCGTTGAGACGCGCGCAATGCGCGCTGCTCAGGGTGAGCCCTTCCGCTTTACCCGTCCCTTCTGAGCCTTGGACGGCTTCGCAGCCGCTTTCCTCGCCGCGGCCTTCTTGCCCGCGCTCTTCTTCGCAGCAGCCTTCTTCGCCGGCGTCGTCGACTTTCCCGCAGCGGCCCGTTTCCTCGGCCGCTTGCGTAGCGCGGCGCGCTGGGCGGCACCGAGCGCCGAGCGCGCCCAGACCGCAAGCTCCTCGACATCGTCGAACAGCCGCGCCGGCAGCTGCCAGTAGGAGTTCACCGTGACGGTCTTCGAGCTCGTCTGGTACTGGAACGGCTTGGAGCCTTCGGCCTCGAATTGCGGGATGGTCTGCTCGTCGGCACGGAAGTAGAGCCCGGCACGCAAGGCGAGCGCAAAGTTGGTGCCGTCAGCGGAGATGCCGTAGCCGGAGAACATCCGGCGCAGCGTGACCGGGCCGAAATCGGCGAACAGGTCGGTGAGGAATTCGCGGTCCATGTGCCCATCGCCCCGCTTTGCGCGCTCAGGGAAAGAGCGCGTTTCCATCCACGTCATTGCGAGCGAAGCGAAGCAATCCATCCAACCGCACACGCGGACCCGTGGATTGCTCCGTCGCTATCGCTCCCCGCAATGACGCCGGATGGAATTGGTGGTTGCGCCGCAGAGACCGGCGTTCCCTTGATCGTCTAGACCGTGGCCGGCTTGAGCTGCACCGATTCGCCGCAACCGCAGGCCGAGACCTGGTTCGGGTTGTTGAACACGAACTGGGCCTGCATCCTGTCGGCCACATAGTCCATCTCGGTGCCGAGCAGGAACAGCACGGCCTTCGGATCGACCAGGATCTTCACGCCCTTGTCCTCGACGACTTCGTCGGTCGGACGGATCTCGTGGGCGTATTCGACGGTGTAGGACTGTCCGGCGCAACCGCCGTTCTTGATGCCGACGCGCAGCCCGACGATCTCCGAGTCGGCGCGCTTGGTCAGCTCGGTGATCCGTTCCGCCGCGGCGTCGGTCAGCTTCATGACCTGCGGGCGCGGCCGCTTCGGCTTGGCTGGGGTCGGTGGAACTTGCGTCATATCACTCATGTGGTCAGTCCCAGCGGCAAATCAATTGCCGGTCTTCTTGAGCCTAAGTCTAATCCCCTACCGCATCACCACATATTGAGGACGAGGCGCGCCTCGTCCGACATCCGGTCCGGCGTCCAGGCCGGATCCCACACCAGATTGACGCTCACGACGCCGACACCGGGAACGCTGGCAACCGCGTTCTCCACCATCTGCGGCAGCTCGCCGGCAGCCGGGCAGTTCGGCGTGGTCAGCGTCATCAGGATGTCGACCGAGCGGTCATCCTTGAGATCGACCTTGTAGATCAGGCCGAGCTCATAGATATCGGCCGGGATTTCCGGGTCGAACACCGTCTTCAGCGCCGCGACGATCTCGCCGCTCATGCGCTCGGTCTCCTCCGTCGGCAGTGCCGAGGTGGTTTCCATGGAGGCCGTCTTGACTTCGGCTGTATCGGTCATGCGAACAATTCCCGCGCCTTGATCAGCGCCTGCGCCAGCTGGTCGACTTCTTCCCTTGTATTATACATCCCGAAGGATGCGCGGCAGGTGGCCGTCACGTTGAACCGCTCTAAAAGCGGCATCACGCAATGCGTGCCGGCGCGCACCGCAATGCCCTGGCGGTCGATCACGGTCGCGACGTCGTGGGGATGCGCGCCCTTCATCTCGAAGGAGATCACCGGGCCCTTGTTGCGGGCGGTTCCGATCATGCGCAGCGAATTGATCTCGCGCAGGCGATCCTGCGCATAATTGAGCAGGTCATGCTCGTGCGCGGCGATGCGTTCCTTGCCGATCGAATTGACGTAGTCGATCGCAGCCCCCAGCCCGATCGCCTCGACGATCGGCGGCGTGCCGGCCTCGAATTTGTGCGGCGGATCGCCATAGGTGACCCAGTCCTTGGCGACTTCACGGATCATCTCGCCGCCGCCGTTGAACGGCCGCATCGCCACCAGATGCTCGTGCTTGGCATAGAGCGCTCCGATGCCGGTCGGCCCGTACACCTTGTGGCCGGTGAAGGCGTAGAAGTCGCAGTCGAGGTCCTGGACGTCGATCGGCAGATGCACCGCACCCTGCGCGCCGTCGACCAGCACCGGAATGCCGCGGGCATGCGCCAGCCGGATCACCTCCTTGACCGGAACCAGCGTGCCGAGCGCATTCGACATCTGGGTGATCGCGACGATCTTGGTGCGGGCGGTGAGGAGCTTCTCGAACTCCTCGATCAGGAAGTTGCCTTCGTCGTCGACCGGCGCCCACTTGATCACGGCACCATGACGCTCCCTGAGGAAATGCCATGGCACGATGTTGGAGTGGTGCTCCATGATCGAGAGGACGATCTCGTCGCCCTCCTTGATGTTCACCCCGCCCCAGGACGACGCCACGAGGTTGATCGCCTCGGTGACGTTGCGGGTGAAGACGATCTCTTCGTTGCGGCGGGCATTGATGAACTGCGCGACCTTGCCGCGGGCGCCTTCATAGGCCTCCGTCGCGGCATTGGCGAGGTAATGCAGGCCGCGATGCACGTTGGCGTATTCGCTCTTGTAGGCTTCGGTCATGCGGTCGAGCACCGCATTCGGCTTTTGCGCCGAGGCTGCGTTGTCGAGATAGACCAGCGGCTTGCCATAGACCTGCATGGCGAGCGCCGGAAAATCCTGCCGCACCAAAGCGACGTCGTAAGAACCGTTGGCGACCGCCTTGTGCATGCTCACGCCCTCGCCTCCAGCCAGCGCTGCGCGGCGGCAATTGCGACCTCGCGCAACGCGTCGCTGGCAATGGTCTCTATCGCCTCGCCGACAAACGCCTGGATCAGCAGCGCCTGTGCTTCCTTCTCCGGCAATCCGCGGGCGCGCATGTAGAACAGCAGGCTCTCGTCGAGCGCGCCGGTGGTCGCACCGTGGCCGCAGGTGACGTCGTCGGCGAAGATTTCCAGCTCGGGCTTATTGTCGGCTTCCGCGTCGTCGGACAGCAGCAGCGCACGCGTCATCATCTTGGCGTCGGTCTTTTGCGCATCCGGACGGACGATGATGCGGCCCTGGAACACGCTATGGGCGCGGTCGTCGACGACGGCACGGAAGATCTCGCGGCTCGCGCAATGCGGCACCGCGTGATCCATGAACAGCGTGGTGTCGGCGTGCTGCTTGCCGTTGATCAGGTTGACGCCGTTGGTCTCGACCTTCGAGCCCTCGCCGGCGCAAGTCACCGTCAGCTGATAGCGGCTGACATGACCGCCCGAGGTCAGGCCGAACGTGTTGAAATGGGCGTGCGCGCCGAGCGTCACCGTCGCCGAGGAGATGTTGAAGGCATCGACGCTGTCTTCGACCAGACGCACGTGATCGAGCCGCGCATTATCGCCGATCGCGACAATCAGCCCGTCATGGGTCTGGTAGGCCTTGGCGCCCTCGGCGGCCAGATAGCTCTCGACCAGCGTCACGCCGGTATCGCGGCCGAGCCGCAGCAGCGAGCGCGTGAACGTCGCGACCGGCGCCGTGCCCGATGCGACATGGACGATGTGCAGCGGCCGGGTCAGCACCGTGCCGTCGGCGATATCGATGACGACGCCATCGGTCGCCATCGCGCCGTTCAGCGCGATCATCGGATTGGAGATGTCGGACGCAAAGGCCTGCGCAGAGAGAGCAGCATCGCCGGCGTCGAGCACCTCGCGCAGCGGGCGGACGCTGAGGCCCTTCTCCAGGCTGCCCAGATCGGACAGGTCAGCCGCGAACGCGCCGTCGACCAGCACCAGGCGGCGCACGCCATCGATCGCCCGCAGCTTGATCGCGGCCGTGGCGCGATCCAATGCAGCGGCATCCGGCGCAGGCGCCAGCGGCAGCACCTCGCGCATCAGCGCGCGCAGGTCGGTGTATTTCCAGTCCTCGATCCGGCGATGCGGCAGGCCTGACCGTTCATACGCCTCGAACGCCTGCTGGCGCTGATCGGCGATCTTGCCCTTGCCCGGAAGACGGTCGCGCACGACGGCGAATGCATCGCCCAGCGCGCGCCCGGTCTCGGTCTTTGCGACAACGTTCATCTGAGAACCCGTTCTTATCAGGCAGCGTCTTCGAACTGCGCGTAACCGGACTCTTCCAGCTCCAGCGCCAGTTCCTTGCCGCCGCTCTTCACCACCCGGCCCTTCGACATCACGTGCACGACATCGGGCACGATGTAGTTGAGCAGCCGCTGGTAGTGAGTGATCACGACCATCGCGCGCTCCGGCGAGCGCAACGCGTTGACGCCGTCGGCCGCAATCCGCAGCGCGTCGATGTCGAGGCCGGAATCCATTTCGTCGAGGATGCAGACGGCCGGCTCGAACAGCGCCATCTGTAGAATCTCGTTGCGCTTCTTCTCGCCGCCGGAGAAGCCGACATTGACGCCGCGCTTCAGCATGTCCTGCGGAATGTTCAGCGACTTGGCGACCTCGCGGACCTTCTTGAGGAAGGCCGGCGACGAAATCTCGTCCTCGCCGCGCGCCTTGCGCTGGGCGTTGAGCGCCGCGTGCAGGAAGTTCCAGGTGGTCACGCCGGGGATCTCGACCGGATACTGGAACGCCAGGAACACGCCCTTGGCGGCGCGCTCATTGGGCGCCATCTCCAGCAGGTCCTCGCCCTTGAACAGGATCTGCCCGCCGGTGACTTCATAGCCGGGCTTGCCGGCGATGACATGGGAGAGCGTCGATTTGCCGGAGCCGTTCGGCCCCATGATCGCGTGCACCTGGCCCGGATTCACCGTGAGCGACAGCCCGTGGAGGATCTCACGTTCCTCGACACGAACCTGCAGATCTTTCACTTCAAGCAGAGACATCTGATTTTTCCTGAGCATCACCCGCAGGGCGCGCGTTGGCCGCGCCTCAGCAGGATGGATTAGCCAACCGAACCTTCAAGGCTGATCGAGATCAGCTTCTGCGCTTCCACCGCGAACTCCATCGGCAGTTGCTGCAGCACGTCCTTCACGAAGCCGTTGACGACGAGGCCGACGGCTTCTTCCTGCGAGAGACCGCGCTGGATGCAGTAGAACAGCACGTCCTCGGAAATCTTCGACGTCGTCGCTTCATGCTCGAACGTCGCCGAGGAATTCTTTGCCTCGACATAAGGCACGGTGTGCGCGCCGCATTTGTCGCCGATCAGAAGCGAGTCGCAGGCGGTGTAGTTGCGCGCGCCGGTGGCTTTCCGGTGCGCGCTGACCAGGCCGCGATAGGTGTTCTGCGACTTACCGGCGGCGATACCCTTGGAGATGATCCGGCTCGAGGTGTTCTTGCCGAGGTGGATCATCTTGGTGCCGCTATCGACCTGCTGGAAGCCGTTCGAGATCGCGATCGAGTAGAACTCGCCGCTCGAATTGTCGCCGCGCAGGATGCAGCTCGGATATTTCCAGGTGATCGCCGAACCAGTCTCGACCTGGGTCCAGGAGATCTTCGAATTCCGGCCGCGGCAATCGCCACGCTTGGTGACGAAATTGTAGATGCCGCCCTTACCCTCGGAATTGCCCGGGTACCAGTTCTGCACCGTCGAATACTTGATCTCGGCGTCGTCGAGCGTGACGAGCTCGACCACGGCGGCATGCAGCTGGTTCTCGTCGCGCTGGGGCGCGGTGCAGCCTTCGAGATAGGAGACGTAGGAGCCCTTGTCAGCGATGATCAGCGTGCGCTCGAACTGGCCGGTGTTGCGCTCGTTGATGCGGAAATAGGTCGACAGCTCCATCGGGCAGCGCACGCCCGGCGGCACGTAGACGAACGAGCCGTCGGAGAACACCGCCGAATTCAGCGTCGCGAAATAGTTGTCCGAGGTCGGCACCACGGTGCCGAGATATTTCTGCACCAGCTCGGGATGCTCGCGGATCGCCTCCGAGATCGGCATGAAGATCACGCCGGCGGCCTTCAGCTCCTTCTGGAAGGTGGTCGCAACCGATACCGAATCGAACACGGCATCGACCGCGATCTTGCGGCTCGGCGACGGCGGTCCGCCGGGCGGCGGCTCGACGCCCTCGAGGATCGCGACCTCACGCAGGGGAATGCCGAGCTTCTCGTAGGTCTTGAGGATTTCCGGATCGATCTCGTCGATCGAGGACAGCGTCTTCTTCGGCTTCGGCGCCGCGTAGTAGTAGATGTCCTGATAGTCGATCTTCGGATAGTCGACCCGCGCCCAGGTCGGCTCGGTCATGGTCAGCCAGCGGCGATACGCCTCGAGGCGCCACTCCAGCATCCAGGCCGGCTCATTCTTCTTTGCGGAGATGAAGCGGACGGTGTCTTCCGACAGGCCCTTCGGGGCCTTGTCGGACTCGATCTGCGTCTCAAACCCATATCGATACTGGTCGACGTCGATGCGCCGGACGCGCTCGACCGTCTCTTGTACAGCAGGCATTCAATCCTCCGCTCGCGGTTTCAAGGACCGCGGTGGATCTCAAGTTCAGAAAATCTCTTACGATGCTTTGAAGACGAAATCCGCTTAGAACAGTTCAAGCTGTGTTTCGTCGTTCCCCCTTAACTAAGGTATCGGCGAGCTTTCGCCAAGCCTTGAGGGTCAAATCCACGTCTGTCTCCGTGGTAGACCAGCCAAGACTGAGCCGCACCGCTCCCTGGGACATCTCTGAACGGTATCCCATTGCCTCTAAGACGTGGGACGGCTGGACCTTGCCCGACGAGCAGGCGGAACCGGAGGATACGGCGATTCCCCCGAGGTCGAACCCGATCACCGCCGTTTCGGCCTTCATGCCCGGCGCGGTGAAGAGAACGGTATTCGGCAACCTCTTGACGTTGTCCGAGAACACCAGCACGTCCGGCGTCTGCCGCAAACCGTGCTCAAGCCGGTCGCGCAGGCCCCTGACACGGGCGGCGTCGGCCTTCAGCGCCACCATCGCGGCCTTCGCGGCCGCGCCGAAGCCAGCAATCCCTGCGACGTTCTCGGTGCCGGCCCGCCGCCCGAGCTCCTGCCCGCCGCCGCGCAGCGCAGCCTCCAGCCCCTCGACGCCTTCGGCAAGCACCAGCGCACCTGCGCCCTTCGGTCCGCCGATCTTGTGCGCCGAGAGCGTCAGGAGGTCGGCCTGGGTCGAGGCGAGATCGAACGGGATCTTGCCGAACGCCTGGATCGCATCGACATGCAGCAGACCGCCGGCCGCGTGCACGATCTCGGCGACGTCAGCCACCGGCTGAATGGCACCGGTCTCGTTGTTCGCCAGCATCACCGAGACCAGAGCGGGCGGACCATCCGCCAGCAGCGCGCGCAGGTGATCGAGATCGATTACACCCGCGCGCGTGACATTGATCGCCGCAATCGCTTCAGCAGCAAACCGCCCGCCCGCGAGCACGGATGCGTGCTCGATCGCGGACACCAGGAGGCGCCGCACCGGTGCGCCCGCTCCGCGGCGCAATCCCGGCGTCAATGCCAGCGCATTGGCCTCGGTCCCGCCGGAGAGAAACACGACGTCCTGCGAGCGGCCGCCGACCGCCTTGGCCACCACCCCACGGGCATCCTCGACAAGCCGGCGCGCGCGGCGTCCCTCGCTGTGCACCGAGGACGGGTTGCCGCTCAATTCCCACGCGGCCGCCATCGCCGCCTTCGCCTCCTGGCGAAGCGGTGTCGTGGCATTCCAGTCGAGATAGACGCGATCGGCCATGGAGCTCGTCCGCCGCAATCACCGTGGTTGCGGCCTCCACTGCGACATAACGACAGTCGGGCATCGAGACCAGATCAGAGTGACCCGCGCTGGAGATTTTTCGCTCTCGCGCGAGCCTCGCCGCGTTGCCAGGCAAGACATCGCGGCGCCCTGCGCGCGATAGCAATGTGAAAAACCAAAACTTCAGGTAGCCAGCGTACAATTCGGCGTGTCGATCGCGATCGCCGCCGGCACACGCGTCACAGAGCGGATTCGCGTCGGCCAAGCGGCACAATTTCCTTGATTTTTGCCCCTTGCGTCATGCTAGAAGGCCCTCCAGCGTGCCGCCCGGCGGTGCCTGCGCCGAATTCATCATGAGCCGCCCTGTTCGCGCCCCGTCGCTGAAGATGGCTCCAACCGGTTGATTGATCGACGTCAATCAAGGGAACGCGTCAATCAAGGGAACACAATGCCTGAAGTTATTTTCACCGGCCCTGCTGGCCGTCTCGAGGGTCGCTACCATCCGGCCAAGCAGAAGAACGCGCCGATTGCGATGATCCTGCATCCGCATCCGCAGTTCCACGGCACGATGAACCATCAGATCGTCTATCAGTGCTACTACGCGTTCGCGCATCGCGGCTTTTCGGTGCTGCGCTTCAACTTCCGTGGCGTCGGCCGCAGCCAGGGCTCGTTCGATCACGGCACCGGCGAATTGTCTGACGCCGCGAGCGCGCTCGACTGGGCGCAGGCGATCAATCCGGAGGCGCGTGCCTGCTGGGTTGCGGGCTTCTCGTTCGGCGCATGGATCGGCATGCAGCTTCTGATGCGCCGGCCGGAGGTCGAGGGATTCATCTCGATCGCGCCGCCCGCCAATCTCTACGACTTCTCGTTCCTCGCGCCCTGCCCGTCATCCGGTCTGATCGTGCACGGCGACAAGGATGCCGTGGTGCCGCCCAAGGACGTCAACACGCTGGTCGAAAAGCTGAAGACGCAGAAGGGCATCGTGATCGACCAGCAGGTCATCCCCGGCGCCAACCATTTCTTCGACGGCAAGCTCGAGCCGCTGATGGAGACGGTGACCGGCTATCTCGACATGCGCCTCGCCAACGTGCGCTGAGGCGTGCCGCTAACCTGGTAGCCCGGATGGAGCCAACGGGTCGCGCAAACGCGCGCCCGATGACGGGCTCGGCGAAATCCGGGACTGCTTTTTCCACGAAAAGAACCCCGGATTGCGCTTCGCTCCATCCGGGCTACGGATTCATTCCGGCGCGAACTTCAGCGCCGCAATCCCGATCAGCACGAACGCGATCCCGGCGACCTTCATCGGGTTCAGCGCCTCGTTGAACAACAGCACGCCCATCGCGAGCGTGCCCGCCGCGCCGATGCCGGTCCATACCGTGTAGGCGACGCCGACGCCGAGCACCTGCAGTGCGCGCCCGAGCAGGAACACGAACGCGGCGAGCAGCACCAGCGACACCAGTGTCCAGCCGAGCCGCGTGTAGCCTTCGGCATATTTCATCGAGATCGCCCAGCCGACATCAAGGAGACCGGCGACCACGAGCGCGATCCAGGCAAGCGAGTGCGACATGGCTCAGGCGGCAAGCTTCAGCATGTGCGCGCGATGGCCGACCAGGAATGCGTGCAGCAGCGCCGGATAATCTGGCGAAACCGCGCTGCGTATGCTCGGCCGCTGGGCCAGCGCGCTGCGCCAGGCGCGCAGCTTTGGCGTATGGGTGAAAACAGCGAGATCGGTCAGCTGGTCGAACAAATCGAAATAGCGGAAGATCGGCGCGAACACCGCATCCACCAGGCTGAACTTCTCTCCCGCGAAGAACGGACCGGCGCCGAGCGCCGCCTCGACGCGCGCGAATTTTGCGGCGACCGCCTGCCGCTTGCTCTCGAAGGCCGCAGCATCGGTGGCGGTCTCCAGCCCCCAGAGATCGCCGAGAATGGCCGAACCGAATTCCATCCAGGCGCGATGCTCGGCGCGGGTGAGCGGATCCTGCGGATGCAGCTTGGCGCCGGCCTGCGTCTCCTCGATGTACTCGCAGATCACGTTGCTCTCGAACAGCGCAACCTCCTTGCCGTCGTCGCCGGTCACGACCAGCACCGGCACCTTGCCGAGCGGCGAGATCTTCAGGAACCAGTCCGGCTTGTTGGCGAGATCGATGTCGATCCGCTCGAACGGCACGCCCTTCTCATGCAGCGCGATGACAGCGCGTTGCACATAGGGGCAGAGCTTGTGGCTGATCAGTTTCAGGGCGGCCATGACGAACCTCGCGTTCAATGCAACTGCATCTAACTAAATGCAGCGGCATGGAACTGTCAAGGTAGATGCATTTGCATCTAACTCACGGTCGCGCGATGATACCCCCGGTCATCGGGATCGGCACCCCCGTCGTGGTGGGGTAGCTCAGCGGCAGCCCCTTCATGCCGCGTGCGGCAAGGAAGCCGAATGCCTGCGCCTCGATCGCATCCGCGGCCCAGCCGAGCGCCTCGGCGGGCTCGACGGTTGCCGGCGCCAGGCGATCGCGCAGCATCCGCAGCATCGGCGCGGGGTGAGCCCCGCCGTCGCGTGGGGGCCGGCCCCTCTGACCCGATGGCGCACGGCGCCG
>NZ_VKHP01001292.1 GCF_010811875.1 Bradyrhizobium uaiense | reverse complement strand
GGTTTCCCGACCGCCGCGGCATGGCGACCGGCATGGCGATCATGGGCTTTGGTGGCGGCGCGATGATCGGTGCGCCGCTCGCGGACAGGCTGATGAACGATTTCAAGACGCCGACCTCGGTGGGCGTCTGGGAAACCTTCCTCACCATGGGCGCGATCTACTTCGTCTTCATGATGATCGGCGCGTTCCGCTATCGCATCCCGCCG
>NZ_VKHP01001291.1 GCF_010811875.1 Bradyrhizobium uaiense | reverse complement strand
GGTGGCCCCAGGCGAGTTGACTGATAAGGGCAACGTCCTCGCAAAGTTTCGCTGTGCCGTGACCAATACGGAGAGAACTCGTCGTGCGGTACCCTCTCCCTAACCCTCTCCCGCAAGGGGAGAGGGAACCTTTCCGCCGGTGCGCCCCTTACACGCGCTCAACAGACCGTGACATAGATAGGGTGTCGTCCCGGGCAAGCGCAGCG
>NZ_VKHP01001290.1 GCF_010811875.1 Bradyrhizobium uaiense | reverse complement strand
GCGGTCGCGGCTGGAACGCGCCAAGCTCGAGTTGAAGCACCAGTTCGGGCGGGATTAGCCCCGCCGTTTCCGCGACCAACGATGTCGTCCTGGCGAAAGCCAGGACCCATACGCCGCGGCCCTCGAAAGGGGCAAGCGGCGAGTTGTCCTTAAGCCAATAAATTGCGGTGGTAATGGGTGGCGCTTATACACATCTGACGCCGCCG
>NZ_VKHP01001289.1 GCF_010811875.1 Bradyrhizobium uaiense | reverse complement strand
CTAGTGTTCTGTCCCGTAAGTTCGTAGCATAATTATTGCATTGGTTTCGGGTATCCTGATCGAAGGAGATACCCGATGCGCACCGGACGGCCGAAGGCGACGCTGACGATTTCGAGTGACGAACGTACGCAACTCACGGCCATCACGCGGTCGCGCTCGCTCCCTGCGGCGCTGACGCTGCGGGCAAAGATCGTGCTGGCCTGCGA
>NZ_VKHP01001288.1 GCF_010811875.1 Bradyrhizobium uaiense | reverse complement strand
GATGCGCCTGTTCGCAGATCCATCGCGCCTTGATAGTGGCGGCCAATGTGCGCAGATCCGTCGACGCAGGCAGGTTGGCGAGATAGTATTTCTTCTCCCCTGAGGCACGTTGCTCGCCAATGAGCCCAGCTTCGTCGCCCGGGAGATGCTGCTGACCTTTATCCCAAATCCGCTGAGGAGGGCCGTCGGCGGTGCGGACACGGAGAG
>NZ_VKHP01001287.1 GCF_010811875.1 Bradyrhizobium uaiense | reverse complement strand
CGAACATCACGCCTGACCCGCAGACCGGGATCGGCACGTGGACGTCGGATCAATTCTACCAGATGATGCACAGTGGCCGCTTCCCCGATGGCGGCCTGGTCTATCCGGCGATGCCGTTCGCCTCCTACTCGAAGGTGACGCGCGAGGACAGCGACGCGATCTACGCCTATTTGCGCACGGTCACTCCGGTCAAGCAGCTCAACAAGC
>NZ_VKHP01001286.1 GCF_010811875.1 Bradyrhizobium uaiense | reverse complement strand
CCGTCACCCCCGCGCAAAGGCTCCGCCTTTGTCGCTGGAGGTGCGAGCCTTGCGGCGCAATTGCGCCGCTGGGCGAGCCTCGAAGGATGCACGGCCCCGATGCTTCCGCGCGTTGCATCTCCGCTTGCCGAGAGTGTGGGGCCGTCGACCCTTCGAGACGCCGCTTCGCGGCTCCTCCAGCGACAAAGGCGAAGCCTTTGCGCGGGG
>NZ_VKHP01001285.1 GCF_010811875.1 Bradyrhizobium uaiense | reverse complement strand
ATCTCCCGGAGGTCTTCGGCGATTGGAACAGCGTGTTCCGGCGCTTCAGCCGATGGAGCATCAAGGGTGTTTGGTGGCGGATCTTCGAGGCGATGTCCGATGATCCGGACTTCGAATATCTGATCGTGGATTCCACCATCGTCCGGGCGCATCAGCACGCCGCCGGGGCGAAAAAAGGGGGTCTGAAGATCAAGCGATCGGGCGCTC
>NZ_VKHP01001284.1 GCF_010811875.1 Bradyrhizobium uaiense | reverse complement strand
CGAAGAAGGGCGAACGCTCGGTTGGTGTTGCAGCTCAATACGCGTCGGCTCTCGGCAAGACGGCAAATTGCCAAACGCTTGTGTCTTTGACGCTTGCGCGCGGCGAAGTGCCAGTGATGGTCGCGTTACGTCTCTTTCTGCCTGACAGTTGGACAAGCGACGTGTCTCGTTTGAAGCGTGCCCGCGTGCCAGTCGAACACCGAACGC
>NZ_VKHP01001283.1 GCF_010811875.1 Bradyrhizobium uaiense | reverse complement strand
CAACGATCCGGCCTACCCGATCGAAGGACGGCGGGCGCGCACCGGATAGCCGCTGTAACGGCGACGGCGAAGTCAACGCATCGCTTCGGCCGCAGACTGGGTCCACCTCTCCCGCTTGCGGGGGAGGACTGGGGAGGGGGCTTCCTCCACGAGTCGCATCGCGGAGAGAGCCTCCACCCGCATCGCATGACATGCGATGCGACCTCC
>NZ_VKHP01000129.1 GCF_010811875.1 Bradyrhizobium uaiense | reverse complement strand
GCGCCGAGAGCGTGTTTCGCTGGACCGCCGAGGGCAAGTCGGTCGAGCGGCGCGGTGCAGGCCCGATGGATGGTTCGATCTTCGGCCGCGGCGCCGGCGAAGGCTTCGGCGTGCATATCTGCACCGGCCCGATCCATGTCTGCGGCGCGGAGCCGGGTGATGTGCTCGAGGTGCAGATCCTCGATATCTGGCCGCGGCCCTCGGCCAATCCAGCCTTTGCCGGCAAGTCGTTCGGCAGCAACGCCGCGGCCTGGTGGGGCTATCAATACAATGACCTGATCGATCCGCCGGCAAAACGCGAGACCATCACGATCTTCGAAACCGATGCGCAGGCCGAATGGGCGCGCGCGGTCTATTCCTATCGCTGGACGCCGCAGACCGATCCGTTCGGCGTGCGCCACGAGACGATCGATTATCCGGGCGTGCCGGTCGATCACGCCACCATCGCAAAGCAGCCCGGCGTGCTTGCCGGCGTGCGGATTCCGGCACGGCTGCATTTCGGCTTTATGGCGGTAGCGCCGCGCGAATCCGACATCATTGATTCCATCCCGCCCGGCTATTTCGGCGGCAATGTCGACAATTGGCGCGCCACCAAGGGCACCACGCTCTATCTGCCGGTCGCGGTGCCCGGCGCGTTGTTCTCGATCGGCGATCCGCATTTCGCCCAGGGCGACGGCGAGGTCAACGGCACTGCGCTCGAGCTATCGCTCACCGGCCAGTTCCGCTTCATCGTGCACAAGAGCGGCAAGGCCACCAGGCCGCATGTCGAGGGGCTTGTGCATCCGCTGCTTGAAACACCGGAGGCCTGGATCCTGCACGGCTTCAGCTACGGCAATTATCTGCGCGAGCTCGGGCGCAACGCGCAGTCGGAAATCTACCAGCGCTCGTCGGTCGATCTCGCGCTGCGCAATGCGTTCCGCGCGACGCGCAAATTCCTGATGGAGTGTTATCGCCTCAGCGAGGACGAGGCTCTGGCGCTGATCTCGCTCGGGGTCGATTTCGGCGTCACCCAGGTGGTCGACGGCAATTGGGGCGTGCACGCGATCGTCCGCAAGAGCATGCTTCCCGAAGCCAAGGCATGATCCGGAAAACTGCGAAGCGGTCTTCCGAAAAGATCATGCTCAGACATTGAAGGCGCCTGACGCCGGCCAGCGCGGCCGTCGTCAGGATTTTGCGATACGATCTGGGCCGGTGGTCCAGCCGATCGGCAGAAGGACTACTCGTCCTTCTTCGTCGGCTGCGACATGCGTTCGAGGCGTTCCTGCATATCCTTCATCTGGCGGCGCAGGTCGTCGATGTTGCCATCGTCGGCCGCGGGCTCCGGCACCTTCTCGGGCTCCGAGCCGCCGCGCTGCGGCGCGAACGGCTTGAACATCGAGAAGGTCTGCTGGAACAGCTCCATGTTGCGGCGGACCTGTTCTTCCAGCGGTGCAAACGGTGTCCCGCTCAAAGCGCCCGCGATCTGCTTGCGGAACTTCTCCTGCTCCTTGGTCAGCGTCTCGATCGACTGCTCGAGATACTTCGGCACCACCATTTGCATGCTGTCGCCATAGAAGCGGATCAGCTGCCGCAGGAACGTGGTCGGCAGCAGGTTCTGCCCGGCCTTGTTTTCCTGTTCGAAGATGATTTGCGCGAGCACGGAGCGGGTGATGTCGTCGCCGGTCTTGGCGTCATAGACGAGAAAATCCTCGCCCTCCTTCACCATCGCCGCGAGATCTTCGAGCGTCACATAGGTGCTCGTACCGGTATTATAGAGCCGCCGGTTCGCGTATTTCTTGATCGTGGTCGGTTGTTCAGATTTTGCCATGGGCTCTCACTTCAACACCGAAGAACCTGGAACCCCACGGCATCGCCGCAGGGCAAAATGCAACGCATCGCAGCAAAGGTAAGCATTTTCAAAGCCGTTCGGCTACCGTTTTGTGCTGTGCGGTTAATTCCAAAGCAAAGGTATTGCTCAGGAAAGTGCCAGGAGCGTCATTTTGAGTGCGTCGCGGCGCAATTTGCGCGACAGTTCGATTGACATGTCTCAACGAGGTTTACAGGATAGTCAGCAAGAGACAGGCCCGCCAAACCGGCCGCCCGCCGTCGAGAAACCCAGCTACAACCCATAGGAGATGTCCATGTCAGACGATGTCGTCATCGTCAGCGCCGCCCGCACCCCAGTCGGTAGCTTCAACGGCGCGTTCGCCACCACGCCGGCCCACGACCTCGGCGCGATCGCCATCAAGGCGGCGCTGGAGCGTGCCGGCGTCGAGGCCGGTCAGGTCTCCGAAGTCATCATGGGCCAGATCCTCACCGCCGCGCAGGGCCAGAATCCGGCCCGCCAGGCCTCGATCGCGGCCGGCATCCCGGTGGAAAGCCCGGCCTGGGGCGTCAACCAGCTCTGCGGTTCGGGCCTGCGCACGGTGGCGCTGGGCTACCAGGCGCTGCTCAACGGCGATTCGTCGATCGTTGTCGCGGGCGGTCAGGAATCCATGAGCATGGCCCCGCACGCGCAATACCTGCGTGGCGGTGTCAAGATGGGTGACCTCCAGCTGGTCGACACCATGATCAAGGACGGGCTGTGGGACGCCTTCAACGGCTACCACATGGGCAACACCGCCGAGAACGTCGCCAAGCAGTACCAGATCACCCGTTCGCAGCAGGACGAGTTCGCGGTCGGCTCCCAGAACAAGGCCGAGGCGGCGCAGAAGGCCGGCAAGTTCAAGGACGAGATCGTCCCGGTCACGATCAAATCCCGCAAGGGCGACATCGTGGTCGACACCGACGAGTATCCGCGCCATGGCGCCACGATCGACGCGATGGCCAAGCTCCGCGCTGCCTTCGAGAAGGACGGCACCGTCACCGCCGGCAACGCCTCGGGCATCAATGACGGCGCCGCCGCCGTGGTGCTGATGACCGCCAAGGAAGCCGCCAAGCAGGGCAAGAAGGTGCTCGCCCGCATCGTCTCGTGGGGC
Source organism: Bradyrhizobium uaiense (assembly GCF_010811875.1). Taxonomy (GTDB): domain Bacteria; phylum Pseudomonadota; class Alphaproteobacteria; order Rhizobiales; family Xanthobacteraceae; genus Bradyrhizobium; species Bradyrhizobium uaiense. The sequence continues at coordinate 23,119 of NZ_VKHP01000129.1, read as the reverse complement.
CAGGCCGGCGTCGACCCCAAGATCATGGGCACCGGGCCGATCCCGGCCTCCCGCACCGCGCTGAAGAAGGCCGGCTGGAACATCGCCGACCTCGATTTGATCGAGGCCAACGAGGCGTTCGCCGCGCAGGCCTGCGCCGTCAACAAGGACCTCGGCTGGGATCCGGCCAAGGTCAACGTCAATGGCGGCGCGATCGCGATCGGCCATCCGGTCGGCGCATCGGGCGCGCGCGTGCTGGTGACGCTGCTGCACGAGATGCAGAAGCGCGATGCCAAGAAGGGCCTCGCGACGCTGTGCATCGGCGGCGGCATGGGCATCGCTATGTGCGTTGCACGCGACTGAACAAAAGGCAGCGAGGCCGGCTAGGTGATGAAAAGATCATCTGTCAACCGCAGCGCGAGCTGATAGAAAAGATGCCCGGCTTTGTGCCGGGCATTTTTGTTTCGAGAGCATGATTCGGAAAAGTGTGAAGCGGTTTTCCCTCGCGACAAACGCGGAACGCGTTTGCGCGGAGATCATGCTCAAAAAAAGGAGCTAAAGCGCGATGACGATTCAGCCTAATCTCATCGCGCTTCGTTGAGTGAGTGCGCAGACCGGAGCGATCCGGTTATAAAAGACGGCCAAGGAGGAAACGGACATGGCACGTGTTGCATTGGTGACGGGCGGAACGCGCGGTATTGGAGCTGCGATCAGCAAGGCGTTGAAAGCGGCTGGCTACAAGGTGGCGGCAAGCTATGCCGGCAATGACGCCGCGGCGGAGAAGTTCAAGGCGGAGAGCGGCATTCCGGTCTACAAGTGGGACGTCTCATCGTTCGACGCCTGCGCGGCCGGCGTGAAGCAGGTCGAGGCCGATCTCGGGCCGGTCGACGTGCTCGTCAACAACGCCGGCATCACTAAGGATACCGCATTCCACAAGATGACGCTCGAGCAGTGGAATGCCGTGATCAACACCAACCTCGGCTCGCTGTTCAACATGACGCGCCAGGTGATCGAGGGCATGCGCGCCCGCAAGTTCGGTCGCGTCATCTCGATCTCCTCGATCAACGGCCAGAAGGGCCAGTTCGGCCAGGTCAACTACTCCGCGGCGAAGGCCGGCGATATCGGCTTCACTAAGGCCTTGGCGCTCGAGAACGCCAAGGGCGGCATCACCGTCAACGTGATCTGCCCCGGCTATATCAACACCGAGATGGTGCAGGCGGTGCCGAAGGACGTGCTCGAGAAGAACGTGATCCCGCAGATTCCGGTCAACCGGCTCGGCGAACCCGAGGAGATCGCGCGCGCCGTGGTGTTCCTCGCGGCCGACGATGCGGGCTTCATCACCGGCTCGACGCTGACCGTGAACGGCGGCCAGTATCACGCCTGACGCGAGAAGCGTCGTCGCGCCGCAGGCGCACCCGATCAACTCTCAATGCCCGGCCTTGTGCCGGGCATTTTCGTCGCTACAACCGCGGGGCGCGAAGCAAGGACGTGGCTGGCCGTGACGCCGGCAAGCCATGACGGATTGAATAGAGATGACGACCCGAACTGCCACCCTTGTCGGACTGACCGCCATCCTGATGTGGTCGCTGCTGTCGGTCATGACGGTCGCGACCGGGGCGATCCCGGCGTTCCAGCTCGCCGCCATGACGTTTGCGATCGGGGCTGCGGTCGCGTTCGCAAGCTTCCTGCTGCGTCCGGCCGCGTTCGGCGCGTTGAAGCAGCCGCTGATCGCCTGGGTCGTCGGCGTCGGTGGCCTGTTCGGCTATCACGCGCTGTATTTCCTGGCGTTGCGCTACGCGCCGCCCGCCGAGGCCGGCCTGCTCAACTATCTCTGGCCGCTGTTGATCGTGCTGTTCTCGTCGCTGCTGCCGGGCGAGCGGCTGGCGATCCATCACATCGTCGGTGCGCTGCTCGGCCTCGCCGGCACAGTGCTGCTGTTCGCCGGCAACACCGGCAGCTTCACAAGGGAGCAGATCCCAGGATTCGCGGCGGCTTTCGTCGCTGCGTTCGTCTGGGCCGCCTATTCGGTGATGTCGCGCCGGCTCAAGGCAGTGCCGACCGATGCGGTGGCAGGCTTCTGCCTTGCGACTGCCGTGCTCGCAGCAGCCGTCCACATGATGGTGGAGACCACGGTGTGGCCCGCGACACCGCTGCAATGGTTGGCTGTTGTGGCGCTCGGCATCGGCCCGGTGGGGGCTGCGTTCTTCGCCTGGGACATCGGCATGAAGCGCGGCGACATCCGCGTGCTCGGCGCCGCGTCCTATGCCACCCCGCTGCTCTCGACCGCGTTCCTGATCGCGGCCGGCTTTGCCAAGCCCAGCGCTAACATCGCCATCGCCGCGATCCTGATTGCCGGCGGCGGACTGATCGCGGCCAAGGATATGGTGCTGAGAAAAAGAACGTAGATCGCGGGACGGGTTTTGCTTGCAGTCTACCGATCCCACGAAGCAACTGTTTCACCGTCACCCTGAGGAGGCCGCAACGCGGCCGTCTCGAAGGGTCGACGGCCACCAGCGGGGCCGATTCATCCTTCGAGGCTCGCTCCGCTCGCACCTCCAGCGACAAAGGCTTAGCCTTTGCGCGGGGATGACGGGGACGAAATGGGCTCCCAGCCCTTCGGCGCCAGCTCGAACTTCGCGAATTCGAATCCCGGCGCGACGGTGCAGCCGACCAGCGTCCAGTCGCCGCTGCTCTCCGCGGCCTGCCAGGCGCCAACAGGCACGATCGTCTGCGGTTGCTCGCCGTGCGCGACGTCCGGACCGAGCGTAATCGTGTGCGGTGAATTGTCGTCCTGCGCGATCCGCAGGGTCAGCGGCGCGCCGGCGTAATAGTGCCACATCTCGACGGCGTCGATGCGGTGCCAGTGCGAGCGCTCGCCGCGCGCAAGCAGGAAATAGATTGCGGTCGAATGGGCGCGGCCATTGGCGTCACCGCGCTCATCGCGAAACGTCTCGCGATAGTGCCCACCTTCCGGGTGCGGCTTCAGCTGAAGCCGCGCGATGATGTCGGCAGCCGAAAGCTCGGCCATCACGACTTGTTCTTGCGCTCGCGGAGCTCGCCGAACACCAGCGCCGGGTCGGCGCCCTTCATGTGCAGCTTGGCTGCGACCACAGGTTCGTCGGCGCGCAGGAACACGTTGGCCTTCTTTTCGTCGCCGAGCAGTACCGGGATCGTCGGCTTGTTCTCGGCGCGCAGCTTCGCCACTTCCTCGGCGCGGGCCTGCAAATGCGGATTGTCGGCCTCGATGGTGAGCGCGAACTTCACGTTGGAGGCGGTGTATTCATGGCCGCAATACAGGCGGAAATCGTCCGGCAGCGAGCGCAGCTTGAGCAGCGAATCCCACATCATCGGATAGGTGCCTTCGAACACCCGGCCGCAGCCGATCGAGAACAGCGTGTCGGCGGCGAACACTGCCTTCTCGCCGTCGAACACATAGGAGATGTGGTCGAGCGTATGGCCGGGTGTTTCCACCACGCGCGCGAGCAGGCTGCCGACCTTGATGACGTCGGCATTGGCGGCGCGCAGATCGACATTGGCGATCTTCGCCGACTGGTCGTGCGGGGCGACGACACGGCAGCCGTATTTCTGCTTCAGCTCGGCGACGCCGCCGACATGGTCGCCATGGTGATGGGTGATCAGGATGTCGGTCAGCGTCCAGCCTTCGCGCTCCAGCGCCTTGATGATCGGGCCGGCCTCCGGCGCGTCGATCGATGCGGTTGCGCCGGTCGCGGGATCGTGGATCAGGTACCCGAAATTGTCGGTGAGGCAGCTGAAGGTGCGAATTTCGGCGGTCATGATATCTCCACGAACAAACGGGACGGACAGGTCAGAGCATGATCTTTTCGAAAAACCGGTGCCGACTTTCCCGGATCATGCTCTTAACGCGCCCAATATAGGTGTGAAATATGGCGTTAACGCTCCGGCGGCAACGCAATTTTCGGCGCTCCCCGGCAGCAAGGGGCATGTTAGGCTAACGACCATGGACGTTATCGACCTCCGCGACTTCTATTCGCAGCGCCTCGGCATCGTGGCGCGGCAGCTGATCAACCGTGGCATTCGCGCGCGGTGGCCGAATGCGGAAGGCCAGCGCGTGCTCGGCCTCGGCTATCCGACGCCCTATCTCGGCCTGTTTCGCGATACTTGCGAGCGATGCATTGCCTTCATGCCGGCGGCCCAGGGCGTGCTGAAATGGCCGACCGGCCGGCCGGCGCTGGCGACGCTGATCGATGAATTCTCGATGCCGTTGCCGGATGCCGCAGTCGACCGCGTGCTGCTGGTTCATGCGCTGGAGATGTCCGACGATCCCGAGCGGCTGCTGCGCGAGGTATGGCGGGTGCTGTCGCCGTCGGGGCGGCTGATCGCGATCATCCCGAACAGGCGCGGTGTCTGGACCCGCACCGATGCGACGCCGTTCGGCCATGGGCGGCCCTATTCACGGGCGCAGATCACCCAGCTGTTGCGGCAGACCTGGTTCACGCCGTCGTCATGGGGCGAGGCGCTGTTCATGCCGCCGGTGCAGGGCAGCTGGTTCTTGCGTTCGGCGATGGCGTGGGAGCGCGTCGGTGCTGCGCTGTCGATGCCGTTCGCCGGCGTGCATATCGTGGAAGCGAGCAAGCAGGTCTATCGCGCGATCCCCGCGCGCCGCGAGCGCACGCAGCTGATCCCGTCGTTGCGTCCGGTGCTGGTGCCGTCCTCGACGGCGACGCGCAAGTCGAGTCATTAGACGACCCAGCCGTGACGCGGATTATTCACCCTCCCCCTTCAGGGGAGGGTGGCCGCATGGTTGTGTTACTCGTTGCCCGGAGTGAAGTCGTCGCTCGGCGCGGGCTGTGCCGCCATGTCGGCGCGCGGGCCATGCGGACGGCGGCGACGACGCGGAAAGCGCTCGCTTCGTTCGCCGCGTTCTGCGCCGCCATTGTTGCCTTCATAGGCGCCACCGTTGACCTGCGGCTGCGCGCCGCCGGTGATGAACGAGGGCAGCCGGTCGACGCCGCCGGCATCGGCCATCGCGGGCTGCGGCTGGTTCTGCGGCTGCGGCTGGTATTGCGGCTGCGGACGATGCTCGCGTTCGCGATGTTCACGCGGCTGCTGGTCACGCTCGCGATGCTCGCGCGGCTGCTGCTGTTGCTCGCGCTGCTGGTACGGCTGCTGGCCGTTGTCGCGCATGAAGGGTTGCTGCTGCTGCGGCACGAAGCCCGGCTCCTGGCCGAAGCTCGAATAGCCGTCGCTGTCGTCGTCGCTGTCTTCGGTCGGCGTCACCTCGGCGTCGGGACGCGGCTGCTGCTGATTCTGCCGGAACTGCTCCTGCGCGGCGGCGATGATCCGGTAGTAGTGCTCAGCGTGCTGGTAGTAGTTTTCGGCTGCCACCGGATCGCCGGAGGAGCGTGCATCGCGCGCAAGCTGGACGTATTTCTCGGCCACGTGGGAGGCCGTGCCGCGGATCTTGATGTCGGGTCCGTTCGATTCGTACACCCGTGTCAGGGGATTCTGGCCGCGCCGGTTATTGTTGTTGTTATTATTGTTGTTGTTATTCCGGTTGCGCATCCGCTTGTTGTTCTGACCGTTTCTCATCTGTCGCCTTTTATTCCAGCCCTGAAGTGATTGCAGTCCACAGTCCGATTTCTCAGAAAGTCCGATTTCTCAGAAGTTCGATTCCCAGAGTCCGATTCGGCGCGCGCCTAGGCACACGGAATCGCAATACCGTTCGAAGTGGTTTCGATGTCGCCGACCATCTCGTTCAGCAAAGTCGCGTGCAGCAAAGACGCGTTCCCCAACCGCCGGCCAAACGCGCCAGCGCCAAATCATTCCGCCCGTTGAGACAGGCCCAGTTCTCGTGCGTAAGTCTTCAAGCGCAATAACAGGCTTTCGTTCGCTTGGCGGTCGAGAGCGGCACAGCTTCGGCTATTGCGCTCAATGAGACCTGCGTTCCTGGAACCTTTCGATCGGCGGGCTCTGCTGAACCCTGGTCATCACCCGTAACGGATTACGGGGCCAGCACCGATGTTATGCCCGGAACGTAGTCGTTCCCGGGGGATAATCCAAGAGGTTTTTTTGCGTTCCAATAGGACTTTATCGGGGCAGCCGGCGGGCAGAAACGGCCCTCGGAATGCCCCCGAGATCGGCCTTGGGCGACCCCGTTGGGGATAACCCGGAAGCCGTCATCAGCGCTTCAACGTCGCGGCTCTGACCCTGCCCAATTTCCACAACCAGAAATCCATGCGGAGCTAAAAGATCCGCAGATTGCGAAATCAGCGTGCGGTAGGCGTCGAGCCCGTCGGGGCCGCCGTCGAGCGCCGCGCGCGGGTCGTGCGCGCGCACCTCGATGTCGAGACCGGCGATGTCGGCCGAGGGGATGTAGGGCGGATTGGACACGATCAGGTCGAAGCTGCCGGTCAGGGCGCTGCCATAGTCGCATTCGATCCATGTGGTGCGATCCGCAAGCCCGAGCGCAGCGGCGTTCCGGCTCGCCGTCTGCAGCGCTTCCGGCGCGATGTCGGTGGCGAAGCCATGCGCGTGGGGCAGTTCCGAGAGCAGCGCCAGCAGGATCGCGCCGGAGCCGGTGCCGAGATCGGCGATCCGCAACGCGCGCTCGGTCGCGCCCTCGGCGCGCAGCAGCTCGAGCGCACGCTCGACCACGGTCTCTGTGTCGGGCCGCGGCACCAGCGTCGCGGCGGAGAGATGCAGCGGCAATCCCCAAAACTCCTTGATGCCGAGAATGCGCGCGACCGGTTCGCCGGCGAGGCGACGCCGTGCGAGGTCTTCGAGGAGATCCGATTGCTCCGGCGTCAGTATCCGCGCTGCGGCCGCGATGATGCCGGTCAAATCGAGGCCGAGCGCGGCTCCGACCAGCATTCGCGCATCGAGCTCGGCCGACTCGTTGCCGGCGGCTGCGAATCGCATTGCCAGCGCACGCCGTGCCGCGTCGATCGTCTGGCCAGTGAACTGGTTCACGGAAGACACCGCCATCCCGTAGCCCGGATGAAGCGAAGCGAAATCCGGGGCAGAACCAACCGCGTGTGCGATTCCCGGATTTCGCTTCGCTTCATCCGGGCTACGAATCTCACGCCGCCGCGCCCTGGGCCGCAAGCTGCGCGGCCTGGTGCTCGGTGGTCAGCGCATCGATCAATTCGCCGAGCGCCTCGCCTGCGATCACCTGCGGCAGCTTGTAGAGCGTCAGGTTGATGCGGTGGTCGGTGACTCTCCCTTGCGGGAAATTATAGGTGCGGATGCGCTCCGAGCGGTCGCCGGAGCCGACCTTCTCCTTGCGGTCGGCGGAGCGCGCGGCTTCGACGCGCTGGCGTTCGGCATCATAGATGCGCGAGCGCAGGATGTTCATCGCCGAGGCCCGGTTTTTGTGCTGCGAGCGGCTGTCCTGCATCATCACCACGATGCCGGTCGGCAGATGGGTGATGCGGATCGCCGATTCGGTCTTGTTGACGTGCTGGCCGCCGGCGCCGCCGGCGCGCATGGTCTCGATCCTTAAGTCCGTGTCCTTGATGTCGACGTCGACGTCCTCGACCTCGGGCAGCACCGCGACCGTCGCGGCCGAGGTGTGGATGCGGCCCTGCGTCTCGGTGTCGGGCACGCGCTGCACGCGGTGCACGCCGGATTCGAATTTCAGCTTGGCGAAGGCGCCGCGGCCCTGCACCTCGGCGATGATTTCCTTGTAGCCGCCGACGGTGCCTTCGCTCGCCGAGATCACCTCGACCTTCCAGCCCTGCAAGGCCGCGAAGCGCTCATACATCCGGAACAGATCGCCGGCGAACAGCGAGGCCTCGTCGCCGCCGGTGCCGGCGCGGATTTCCAGCACCACGTTGCGGTCGTCCATCGCGTCCTTGGGCAGCAGCGCGATGCGGATCTGCTGCTCGATCTCGCCGATGCGCGCCTGCAGCGTCTCCAGCTCGGCCTCGGCCATGCTGCGCATCTCGGCGTCGGTCCCGGCATCGGCCAGCATCGCCTCCGTGTCGGCAAGCTCCGACCGGGCGGAGCGATAGAGCTTGACCGCATCGATCAGCGGATTGAGCTCGGCGAGCTCTCGCGTGATCGCAACATAGCGATCGGACTTGACCTCGCCGAGCAGCTCGGCCTCGAGCGAGGCGTGATGGGCGAGCAGGACGTCGAGTTTGGCTTCGGGTAGCATGGCGATATCTCGAATTTGCGGAAGGCGCGAAGGGCGGCGGAGGCGACGACAGCGTCGCTACAAGGCCAGCCCCTCGGTTTCCGCAAACTTCGTCAGCGCGGCACGGATCGAGACGCTGCCGACCGGCGCGTCGAGCAGCGGATTGATCATCGCCTCGGCCTTCTTGGCGTCGAGGTCGAGGATCATCGCCTTGACCGGGCCGTGCGCCGTTGCCGACAATGAAAGCGAACGGTAGCCGAGCGCGATCAGCGCCAGCGCGCCGATCGGCTTCGACGCCATCTCGCCGCACAGCGAGGCCGCCTTCTTCGCCGTCTTGGCCTTGCGCACGATGTCGCGCAGCGCGCGCAGGATCGGCGCCGACAGGATGTCGAAGCGTTCGGAGACCTTGGCATTGCCGCGGTCGACCGCAAACAGGAACTGGAATAGGTCGTTGGAGCCGACCGAGACGAAGTCGACCTTCTTCAGGAGCTCGTCGAGCTGGTAGAGCAGGGCCGGGACTTCGACCATGGTGCCGATATCGACGCGCTCGGGCAGCGAATGGCCGTGCTGGCGCAGATAGGTCAGCTCGCGCTCGACGATCGCCTTGGCCTGGTCGAACTCGGCGATGTCGGAGATCATCGGGAACATGATCTTCAGCGCGCGGCCCCCGCCGGCCCGCAGCAGCGCGCGGATCTGGCCGCGCAGCAGTCCGGGGCGGTCGAGGCCGAGCCGGATCGCGCGCCAGCCGAGCGCCGGATTTTCCTCGACCACGGTCTCCATATAGGGCAGCGCCTTGTCGCCGCCGATGTCGAGCGTGCGGAAGGTGACGGGCTTTGAGCCCGCGGCGTCGAGCACGGTGCGGTACAGCGCGAGCTGGTCGCTCGAACGCGGCAGGCTCGGGCTCACCATGAACTGCAGTTCGGTGCGGAACAGGCCGATGCCGGCGCTGCCGGTGTCGTCGATGTGCGGCAGGTCGATGGTCAGGCCGGCATTGATCAGAAGCTCGATCGGCTGGCCGTCCTTGGTCACGCAGGCCTTGTCGCGCAGCTCCGAATACTGCGCCTGCCGCCGCGCCCGGAACCGGACGCGTTCGGCATAGGCGGATTCGATCTCGGTGGAAGGGCGGACATAGATCTCGCCGGAGATGCCGTCGACGATGATGGCGTCGCCCGGATCGGCGATGCCGGGCGCGTTCGGCACCTCACCGACCGCGGGAATGCCGAGCGCGCGCGCCACGATCGAGACGTGCGAATTCGCGGTGCCTTCCTCCAGCACCAGGCCGCGCAGCCGCTTGCGGTCGTAGTCGAGCAGCGCCGCCGGGCCCATCGCGCGGGCGATCAGGATGGCGTTGTCGGGCAGCTGCTCGCGCGACGGCGCATGATCCTGGCCAACCAGCTGACGCATCAGGCGATGGCCGAGATCCTCGAGGTCGTGCAGCCGGTCGCGCAGATAGGGGTCGGTCGAGCGCAGCATGCGCGCGCGGGTGTCGGACTGCACGCGCTCGACGGCGGCTTCTGCGGTCAAGCCGGTGGCGACCGCCTCATGCAGCTTGTGCGACCAGCCCTGGTCGTTGGCGAACATGCGGTAGGCTTCCAGCACCTCGCGGTGCTCACCGCCTTCGGCGACGTCGCCGCGCTCCAGCATGCGGTCGAGGTCGGCGCGCAGATTGGCCAGCGCGGTGTCGAGCCGCTTGATCTCCTTCGGCAGGTCTTCGGCGATGTAATTGGTGATGACGACGCGCGGCTCGTGCAGCACGACGTGGCCGAGCGCGATGCCGTCGGAGAGCACTGCGCCGGTCTTGTGCAGCGAGTGCCGTGCGGCGGGCTCGGCGCCGGGCTGTGCCAGCGCGGCAAGCTCGCCGGAGGCGATCATCTCCGCCAGCACCATGGCGGTGGTCTGCAGCGCCTCGACCTCTTCCTCGACATAGGTGCGCTTGGCGCGGTTCTGGACCACCAGCACGCCGAGCGTGTTGCCGGCGCGCAGGATCGGCACGCCGAGGAACGAGTGGTAGGCCTCTTCGCCGGTCTCCGGGCGGTAGGCGAAGGCCGGATGGCTTTGCGCGTCGGACAGATTGAGCGGCGTCGCCTCGCTGGCGACGAGGCCGACCAGGCCCTCATGCGCGCTCAGCACGGTGCGGTGCACGGCGTCGCGGTTCAGACCTTCGGTGGCGTAGAGCTCGAGTGTGTTGTCGACGCGCAGCACGTAGCAGGAGCAGACCTCGGCCACCATGTTGGCCGCGATCAGCACCACGATCTTGTCGAGGCGCTCCTGGGCGGAGACTTGCTCCGCCATGGTTTCGCGGAGCCGTCTCAACAGGATGCGGGGGCCTCCCGACGCGCTCCGCATGTGCTTCAGTCCCTCCCCACGAGGCCGGCGCACCGGGCCGGCCGGCCGCTGGCGCAAAACTCGTCAAAAACAACAATTTTAGTCATTCGGCGTCGCCGCTTGCGCCAGTTCCCGCCGATTCGGGATTGCTCAAACTGTGCCACAGTTTGCGACAGCCCACCTGACTGGCCGTATAGCCAATCAAGCCTCGCTTTGCCAAGCAAAACGCCTGCCAGTAGCAAATAACGTCTGCGTCAGCCCTATGCTGCGCCCGCTAAGAGAAATTCTAACTCCGGGGCGGGGTAGGTGGAGGGTATCCCGTGCTCTCCGCCCGTCATTCCGGGGCTCGCGAAGCGAGAGCCCGGAATCCATCTATCCACGCAACCTGCGGCCCAATGGATTCCGGGCTCTCGCTTCGCGAGCCCCGGAATGACGGCGGAGGGGTCCCGCCCGCTGCTCGGTCCGGTCCAGAGCTCCTACGCCTGATCCAGCCCGTACAGCGTGTGCAGCGTGCGCACCGCGAGTTCGGTGTAGGCGGCGTCGATCAGGACCGAGAACTTGATCTCGGACGTGGTGATGGCGCGGATGTTGATGTTGCGCTCGGCCAGCGCCTTGAACGCCTTCGCCGCGACACCGGCGTGGCTGCGCATGCCGCTGCCGATCACCGAGACCTTGGCGACGTCGGTCTCGGTGTCGAGCCTGGCGTAGCCGATCTTGGCCTTGGCGGAGGTGATCGTGTCCTTGGCGCGGTTGTAGTCGGTCGCCGGCACGGTGAAGGTGAGGTCGGTGGTCTTGCCGTCCTCCGACACGTTCTGCACGATCATGTCGACGTTGATGTTGGCATCCGCGAGCGGCCCGAAGATCGCCGCGGCGACGCCCGGCTTGTCCTCGATCTGGCGCACGGAAATCTGGGCTTCGTCCTTCGAGAAGGCGATGCCGGTGACGACGTGCATTTCCATGATTTCCTCCTCGCTGCAGATCAGCGTGCCCGGCGGCTGGTTGGCGTGCGGGTCGATATCCTCTGGCTTGTCGAAGCTGGAGCGCACGAAGATCGGCATGTTGTGCACCATGCCGAGTTCCACCGAGCGAACCTGCAGCACCTTGGCGCCCTGCGAGGCCAGCTCCAGCATGTCCTCGAACGCGATCTTGTCGAGCCGGCGCGCCTTCGGCACCACGCGGGGATCGGTGGTGTAGACGCCGTCGACGTCGGTATAGATGTCGCAGCGGTCGGCTTTCAGCGCGGCCGCGATCGCCACCGCCGAGGTGTCCGAACCGCCGCGGCCGAGCGTGGTGATGCGGCCAGTATCGGGATTGAAGCCCTGGAAGCCGGCGATCACGGCGACTTCCTTGCGCTCCTTGAAGCGGGTGATGATCTCGGTGCCGTCGATATCGACGATGCGCGCCGAAGCATGCGCGTCCGAGGTCTTGATCGGGATCTGCCAGCCCTGCCAGGAGCGCGCCTGGATGCCGATGCCCTGCAAGACGATCGAGAGCAGGCCCGAGGTGACCTGTTCGCCGGAAGCGACCACCGCGTCATATTCGCGGGCGTCGTGCATCGGCGAGGCTTCGGTGCACCAGGCCACCAGCTCGTTGGTCTTGCCCGACATCGCGGAGACGACGACGGCGACCTCGTGGCCCGCGTCGACCTCGCGCTTCACGTGCTGCGCGACGTTGCGGATACGATCGATATTGGCGACGGACGTACCGCCGAATTTCATCACGAGGCGGCCCATGACGACGCGTCTATTCCTTTAAGAGGATAAATAGGTTAACCCACGCCGAAAACCGCAAGCGCGGGGACCGAAAGGCGCGTATACATAGCGCCGCGCCCGGGGGCAAGCCGCTTGGTAGGGGCCCCTGAGGTCCCGTGTGGTCCTTTGGGGGTGTTTCGACCGGTTGCGGGCGGGCTGTGGCGCTGGGGTGACGCGAAGGCGGATTGGATGGGACGCTATATCGACGAAATCCTGCAGCCTGGCGAGAAGGTGCTGTACTCCACCAATGCGCATTGGATGTTCTATCTGCCGGCGATCGGGGGATGGATCGCGGCGCTGGCGCTGTTGATCCTGTCGCGGTTCACGACGGTCAGCGGCCTCGTGCTGGCCTGCCTGGCGGCCGCAGCCGTGGTCGCCGTCGCGGCGCTGTACTGGACTGCTGCTGCCTGGTTCCACCGCTGGACCACGGAAACCGACGTCACCAATTTCCGCGTGGTGCACAAGAGCGGCTTCATCAAGCGGCGCACCTTCGAGATGAGCCTCGACAAGGTCGAGAGCGTCGACGTCAACCAGAGCATCATGGGGCGGCTGCTCAATTATGGCGACGTCACCATCCGCGGCGTCGGCGAGGGCATCGAAACCATCAAGACCATCGCCTCGCCGCTGTCGTTTCGCAATTCGATCACCGCGCGATAGGGGCGCGCGCAATCATGGCTACACAATCAACACTTTCCAGTTCCTCCGCCAGTTCCTCCGCCAATGCCTCCGCCAGCTCGGTCGATCCGGCCGAGATCGCGAAGTTCTCGAAGCTGTCGGATGAATGGTGGGATCCGCGCGGCAAGATGGCGCCGCTGCACAAGATCAATCCGCTGCGCCTGACCTATATCCGCGACGCCGCCTGCCGCAAGTTCGAGCGCAACGCCAAGAGCCTGAACTGCCTGTCCGGCCTGCGCCTGCTCGACATCGGCTGCGGCGCCGGCCTGTTGTGCGAGCCGTTCACCCGGCTCGGCGCCCAGGTGATCGGGATCGATCCGTCCGCCACCAACATCGCGGCCGCGAAGCTGCACGCCGACAAGGGCCATCTGTCGATCGACTATCGCTGCACGACAGTGGAGGACATGGACGCACGCGAGCGCTTCGACATCGTGCTGGCGATGGAGGTGGTCGAGCACGTCAACGATGTCGGCGCCTTCATCAAGCGCTGTGCCGTCATGCTCAAGCCCGGCGGGCTGATGGTGGTCTCGACCTTGAACCGCAACTGGAAGAGCTTCGCGCTGGCGATCGTCGGCGCCGAATACGTGCTGCGCTGGCTGCCGCGCGGCACCCATGAGTGGAGCAAGTTCGTCACCCCCGCCGAGCTCGAGCGCTATCTCGGCGACGTCAACCTCACCGTCACCGAGCAGGCCGGCGTGGTCTACAACCCGCTCGCCGACAAATGGACCGTCTCGACCGACATGGACGTGAACTACATGGTGGTGGCGGAAGAGGTGTGAGTCCTTGTTACCTCGCCCCGCTTGCGGGGAGAGGTCGGATTGCGAAGCAATCCGGGTGAGGGGGACTCTCCGCGTGCGTCGCTCGCCGAGTTTGCCGAAGCAGCCCATCACCCCAACCCTCAGAGAGCGAGCTACGCTCGTCTCGGCCCCGCAAGAGCAGGGCGAGGAGTAGAGACGCAGCCCTGTCATGCGCTGTTTTGGTTGACCGCATCAGCCGCAATCGGCACGCTGCGCGTGTACTCCTGCCCCGCCACGTGCTCCTCATCCCCGCATGTTCGCAATCGCCTCGCTCTGGATTCCCTTCACGATCGTCGCTGCGTTCGGGCAGGTGGCGCGCAATGCGATGCAGCGGCAGCTGACCAGGCCGCTCGGGACCTGGGGCGCGACCAATATCCGCTTCCTGTTCGGCCTGCCGTTCTCGGTGGTGTTCTTCGTGCTGGCGGTGCCGCTGACCGGCGATCGCGTGCCGTGGCCGGCGGCCTCGTTCTGGCCGTGGCTGTTGTCCGGCGCGCTCAGCCAGATCGTCGGCACCGGCTTCATGCTGCTGGCGATGAACGACCGCTCCTTCGTGGTGACCACGGCCTACATGAAGACCGAGGCGATCCAGACCGCGATTTTCGGCTTCATCTTCCTCGGCGATCATCTCACGACATCAAAGGTGGTCGCGATCGTGATCGCGACCATCGGCGTCGTCGTCACCGCATTGCGGCCGGGCGGCTCGCGGCGCTTTGCCGATCTGCGCCCGACCGTGCTCGGCCTCGGCGCCGCCGCCGTGTTCGCGATCTCGGCGGTGAGCTTTCGCGGCGCGATCATCGCGGTGCCCGGCGTCTCGTTCGTCACGGCGGCCTCCTACACGCTGATGTGGAGCCTGTTCGTGCAGACGCTGATCCTGTCGGTGTATCTGTTGCTGCGCGCGCCCGACGTGCTGCGGAAAATCCTCGGCCTGTGGCGGCCCTCGATGTTCGCGGGCTTCATGGGCGCGCTCTCCTCGCAATTCTGGTTCCTGGCGTTCGCGCTCACCGCCGCCGCCAATGTGCGGACGCTGGCGCTGATCGAGGTGCTGTTTGCGCAGGGAGTGGCGTATTTCTCGCTCAAGCAGCCGTTCTCGCTGCGTGAAGTGCTCGGCATCGTCCTGATCGTGATCGGCGTCGCGCTATTGATCGCCGCGTAGACTCGAAAGCGCTATCAACCTTTGACGGCAATCAGCACTGCGCCGGCCGAGATCAGCGCGATCCCGATCCAGCCATAGGCCGAGGGACGTTCGCCGAGGAAGGTAGCGCCGAACAGCGCCACCAGCACGACGCTGAGCTTGTCGATCGGCGCGACGAGTGTGGCCGGCCCGAGCTTGAGCGCGCGGAAATAACAGATCCACGACGCGCCGGTGCCGAGCCCGGACAGCAGCAGGAACAGCCAGCTTTTGGTCGAGATCGGTCCGGATTGGCTGAATTGCCCAGTGGCGAACAGGATCGCCGACAGCGTGATCAGCACGACCACGGTGCGGATCAGGGTCGCGAGATCGGAGTTGATGCCCTCGACGCCGACCTTGGCGAAGATCGCGGTCAGTGCGGCGAATACGGCGGAAAGGAACGCCCAGACCTGCCAGGAGGAGAAGGTTTCGGGGGGCATGTCACTCTCTTCCGTCATTCCGGGGCGCGCGAAGCGCGAGCCCGGAATCCATTGGGCCGCATAATCCGCGTTGAAATGGATTCCGGGCTCGCGCCAAAAGGCGCGCCCTCAGGTGCGCAATTGCGCACCGGGGAATGACGAAAGGGGGTCAATTCCGGTCTTCCGGCAGCGTCGGCAGCGGCGAGACCTCGACGCCCTCGTCGATCAGCGCGCGCGCCTCTTCGGGCGAGGCCTCGCCGTAGATCGGCCGGTGCTCGATGTCGCCATAATGCATCTTGCGCGCTTCGTTGGGGAAACGCTCGCCGACATTGTCGGCGTTCTTCACGATATGGTCGCGCAGTTCCTTCAGCTTGCTGCGCAGCTCGCGCTCGTGCGCCATCATCAGCGACGTCGATTCACTGGCCGGTGCCTCGACGGGAGCGGCCGGCGCCGGCCGGGCCGGTTCGCGACCCTTCTTGCTGACGACCTGGGGCGCCATGATGGCGCGCTCGATCTCGGTCGAGCCGCAGGCCGGGCAATTGATCAGGTGACGCCGCTCCTGCGATTCATAGGCCGAGGAGCTCTGGAACCAGCTCTCGAACTGATGGCCGCGCTCGCAGCGCAGCGTGTAGCGGATCATGCCGAACCCCGGACGAGGTGCAGATGCTCCGGGCCGGCCTTGGGGTCGGCAATGCCGAAGCGCCTGCCATGTTGCAGCGAGGGAATCGTCTTGCGCGCGGTCTCGACCTTGGCGGGATCGATCTCGGCCAGGAACACGCCCGGCTCGACGCTGCCCTCGGCGAGGATCTCGCCCCAGGGGTCGATGATCAGCGAATGGCCGAAGGTCTCGCGCTTGTTCTCATGCAGGCCGGCCTGGGCGGCTGCGAACACGAAGCAGCCGGTCTCGATGGCGCGGGCGCGCAGCAGCGTGTGCCAATGCGCTTCACCGGTCTTGCGGGTGAAGGCGGATGGCACCGTGAGGAAGGATGCGCCGGCTTCGGCGAGCGCGCGATAAAGCGCCGGGAAGCGCACGTCGTAGCAGATCGTCAGCCCGATCCGGCCCCAGGGCAGGTCGGAGATCACGGCGGTCTCGCCGGGCTGGTAATTGGCCGATTCGCGATAGCTCTCGCCGCCCGGCAGATCGATGTCGAACATATGGATCTTGTCGTAGCTCGCGAGCACATTGCCCTCGGGCCCGATCAGGAACGAACGGTTGACCGCCTTCTCCGGCGAGTAGCGCAGCGCCAGCGAGCCGATATGCAGATGGATCTTCAGCTCGGCGGCCAGCGCGCGATACGCCTTGAGCGACTTGTCGTCCTCTTCGCTTGCTAAGTGCTCGAACAGCGCCTTGCGGTTCAGCTGCATCATGTTGCTGACCTCGGGGGTCAGCACGTACTTGGCGCCCTGCGCCGCCGCTTCGCGGATCAGCCGCGTGCCCTGCTCGAGGCTCGGCTCCGGCAGCAGCCCGGTGCGCATCTGCACCATGGCGGCGGTGAAAATGTTGTCCGTGCTCATCAGGCGCCGCCTCCGTTGCTGAGCAGGCCGTCGAGCTTGCCCTCGCGGTCGAGCGCGTAGAGCTCGTCGCAGCCGCCGACATGGGTCTTGCCGATGAAGATCTGCGGGAAGGTCGTCCCGGCGCCGGCGCGATTGTACATTTCGTCGCGATAGGCCGGGTTGCTGGCGACGCTCAATTCGGTGAACGCCGCGTTCTTGCGCGTCAGAAGCGATTTGGCCGCGGTGCAATAACCGCAGCCCGGGCGGGTGTAGATTTCAATGGCAGCGGTCATGGTGTGCTCGGTTGAACCAGAATACCCGGATTATATGGGAGCGCGGTGCTGCTCGACAACCCGGGCAAACACCAGCACGTCGACCTGCGCCGCCTTCGCCCGTAATAGCGCTCGGGCGCAGGCATCCACTGTCGCACCCGAGGTCAGGACGTCGTCGACCAGGATCACCCGGCGGCCCTGGATGTCAGCCTTGCGTTCATCGGCGACCCCGAATGCGCCCTGCACATTGCTGGCGCGATCCTTGCGCGACAGTCCGATCTGCTGCTCGGTGGCGCGGACACGCCGCAGCGCCTCCGATACCATTTTGACGCCGCTCTGGCGCGCGATCACCTTGGCGAGCGCGCCGGACTGGTTGTAGCGCCGGCTCCGGCCGCGCCGCCAGTGCAGAGGAACCGGAACCAGCATGTCGGCGCCGTCGAGCAATTCCTTCCCCGCCCGCGCCATCCAGCGGCCCATTGTCGGTGCCAGATCGGTGCGATCCTGGAATTTTAATGCGTGCACCAGTGTGCGTGCGACGTCGTCATAGCGCACCGCGGCGCGGGCGCGTTGATAGGCCGGTGGGTTAGCGATCGCCTCCATCGACAGCAGTTCGGGACCTGGATCGTAGACAAAGGGAATGCCGAGCCGCGGGCAGAACGGCGGCGCGATGAACGACAATTTGGCCCAGCAATCCGCGCAGACGCCCTCGCCATGAACCGGCTCGCGGCAGGACACGCACAGCGTCGGCAGCGCGATGTCGAGCGCCAGCCGCGCGGTGCGCAGCCACGCGCCGCCGACCGCGCCAAGCGCGCGCCGCAAGTGACCGGTCATCGAGCGTGTCGGTGATGCCTCGGCGTCCATCGGGCAAGGCTAGCGTTTGAGCAATGCAGGCTCAAGGCGCATTGCCTGCGGCGGCGGTCCGGCGTAACCAGCGGGCATGGCAACCCCCCCGGCCACGGCCCCGATCCTGTTCGACCGCGCCTTGCTCGGCGCGCGGCTGGCGCGTGCGCAGGCCGCGGGAGCGGCGACGTTCCTGCTCGAGCGCGCCACGGAGGATATGGCGGACCGCTTGCAGGCGGTGTCGCGCAGCTTTTCTTCAGCAGCCGACGTCTGGACGCCGGGTGACGGGCTTGCGGAGGTCCTGCACGGGCGTGTGGCATCAGTCGGTGCGATCGGATTCGCTGAGGCGGAAGCGCTCGGCCTGCCGCCGGAGACGCTCGATCTCGCGGTCTCGGCGCTCGCCTTCCAGTTCGTCAACGATCTGCCGGGCGTGCTGGCGCAGATCCGCCGGGCGCTGAAGCCGGACGGGCTGTTGCTTGCTGCGATGCTCGGCGGCGATACGCTGACCGAGCTGCGGCAGAGTTTTGCTGCCGCGGAGGCCGAGTGCGAGGGCGGGGTGTCGCCGCGCGTCGCGCCGTTCGCCGATCTGCGCGACATCGGCGCGTTGTTGCAGCGGGCGGGCTTCGCGCTGCCGGTCACCGACGTCGACCGCGTCGTGGTGCGCTATGCCAGCGCCTTCGCGCTGATGGCCGACCTCAGGCGCATGGGCGCGACCAATGTGCTGCGGGAGCGCCGCCACACCCCGACCCGCCGCGCCACCATGCTGCGGATGGCGCAGATCTACGGCGAGCGCTTCGCCGATCCCGACGGCCGCATCCGCGCCACCTTCGACATCGTCTGGCTGTCCGGCTGGGCGCCGCATGAAAGCCAGCCGAAGCCGCTCAGGCCGGGTTCGGCCAAAGCGAGCCTGGAGGCGGCGGTGAAGCAGGTGAAGCGCTGAAGCGTGAGGTGAGCACGCTGCTCAGGCCCCCTCTCCCACGCAACCGGGGTAAACCCCGGTTGCGCATCGTAAATTTGCGCAAGTCGGGCAGGCCCGACTTGCGTCGGGAGAGGGTTGGGGAGAGGGGTAGCCCCGGGCGAGATACCAGTGTGATCATCGCTTTCGCAATTCTGCGCCCGTCGTCGAGATGCGCGCTGAGAGAGCGCGCCGTGTGGCACCCCTCTCCCCAGCCCTCCCCCGCAAGGGGGGAGGGAGCCCGTCCATCGTGCGTCCCTTACGATCGGCCCCGCTCATCGTGCGCCAGCGAGATCACAGCGATCCAACCTCTCTCGCAAGGCGGGCGACGGCTGCTTGCACGATTTCGGAATAATGGAATTGTGCCGGTGAGTTGCCCGACGTGTCAAGTCGCCGTGCTGAACGCCGGGCTACTTTGCATGGGGTTGTTTTCGATATTTTGGCAAGGCGCCTCCCCCGCAAGCGGGAGAGGTGACGGTCACAGCAGCAAATCCACCAGATGCGGCAGCAGCGGGATGTCCGCCGGCGGCATCGGATAGTCGCGCAGCTTGTTGGCACGGACCCAGGCGAGGTTCTGGCCCTCGCGCGCCACCGCCAGGCCCTCCCAGCGGCGGCAGATGTAGAGCGGCATCAAGAGATGGAAGGTCTCGTAGGCATGGCTGGCAAAGGTCAGCGGGGCGAGGCACGGCTCGCTCACGGTGATGCCGATCTCCTCGTGCAGCTCGCGGATCAGGGTCTGTTCCGGCCGCTCGCCGGGCTCGATCTTGCCGCCGGGGAATTCCCACAATCCCGCCAGCGCCTTGCCTTCGGGACGCTGCGCCAGCAGCACGCGCTTGTCGGCGTCGACCAGCGCGCAGGCGACGACGAGGGTCAGCTTGATCTCAGCCATGGAGCAGGGATTTCCTTCCGATCTGCAAGCTTTCATTAACCAGCAATGCGCCGCCCGGCCAAACGATTTGTGCCGGTGGCTGTTTCTGCATCCGCGATAAGTCGGCCTTAATTGGCAACCCGCAGGGTGAAGCGGTTTATCTACCCATCACATTCTCTGCCGATATAACCCATGAGCACATTGATCCGGACCATCAGCCGTTTCCGTCGCGATCGCTCCGGCAATATCGCGATGACCTTCGGCCTTGTGCTGCTGCCGCTCGTCGTCGCGGTCGGATGCGCGGTCGACTATTCCCGCGCCAACCAGATCCGCAGCAAGCTGATCTCCGCCGCCGACGCGGCGAGCGTCGGCGCGGTCGCCAAACAATCGCCCGGCTTCATTGCCGCCGGCGCCATGACCTCGGACGGTGAGATCTCGGCGGGCGAAGCCGACGCGCGGAAGATCTTCAGCGGCAATGTCTTCAACCAGAACGGCTTCACGCTGACCAGCGTGACGCCGACCATGACCAAGAGCGGCGGCACCATCACCTCGACGGTCCGGTTCACCGCAGACGTCCCGACCATGTTCCTCGGCGTCATCGGGCAGAGCAAGATGACCGTGACGGGTACGTCGACCGCGACCGCGAACATGCCGCTCTATATCGATTTCTATCTGCTGCTCGACAATTCGCCTTCGATGGGGGTCGCAGCGACGCCAGCCGACGTGACCAAGATGGTCAACAACACGCCGGACCAGTGCGCGTTCGCCTGCCACGACTACAACGATGCCAACAACTACTACAATCTCGCCAAGTCTCTCGGCGTGACGACGCGGATCGACGTGCTGCGCAGCGCGACCCAGCAGCTGATGGACACGGCCGCGAACACCGCGACCTATGCCAGCCAGTACCGGATGGCGATCTACGATTTCGGCGCCTCGTCGGCGACGATCGGCCTGCGCGCGCTGTTCACGCTGTCGACCAGCCTGTCGAGCGCCAAGACCGCGGCCGGCAACATCGACCTGATGGGCGTCTACGGCAACAACGACTCGTACACCGCCGACAAGGACAGCCAGTTCTCGACGGTGCTTCCGGCCATCAGCAACGCGATCAGCGCACCGGGGCCCGGCACCTCGGCCGCACCGATGAAGTATCTGTTCTTCGTTTCCGACGGCGTGGCCGACGAGCCGAATTCAAGCTGCCTGAAGCCGATCACCGGCAGCAATCGCTGCCAGTCGCCGATCAATCCGGCGCTGTGTGATGCGATCAAGAAGCGCAACATCAAGATCGCGGTGCTCTACACCACCTATCTGCAGCTGCCGACCAACAACTGGTACATGACCTGGATCGATCCGTTCAACCAGGGTCCGTTCGGTCCGTCGCCGAACAGTCAGATCGCGCAGAACATGCAGGCTTGTGCGTCGCCGGGCTTCTATTTCGAGGTCAGCCCGACGCAGGGCATTGCGGACGCGATGAAGGCGCTGTTCAAGAAGGCCGTCGCCGACGCGCGGATCAGCAGCTAGCAACACGCGCACGCTCTATCACCGTCACCCTGAGGTGCGAGCGGAGCGAGCCTCGAAGGGCGACGGCCCAGCTCCGTCCACGCGGAGACGTCACGGGCCTTGCATCCTTCGAGACGCGCTACGCGCTCCTCAGGATGACGGGTCGAGATGTGAATCTTACGACCGGTAATCGCCGTTGATCGCGACGTATTCCTTGGTGAGGTCGCAGGTCAGCACGCGGTCTTTGGCCTTGCCGAGGCCGAGCGCGACCTTGATCTGGATCTTCGGCGCCTTCATCGCCTCCGACACCTCTTTCTCATTGTAGGACGGATCGCGCGCGCCGCTCCTGGCGACGCGGATGCCGTTGAAGGAGATCGAGAGCTTGTCGCGGTTGGCGGGTTCGCCGGCCTTGCCGACCGCCATCACCACGCGGCCCCAATTGGCGTCCTCGCCGGCGATCGCGGTCTTCACCAGCGGCGAATTGGCGATCGACATCGCGATCTTGCGCGCCGACGGTTTTGTCGTCGCGCCCTCGACCACGACCTCGACCAGCTTGCGCGCGCCTTCGCCGTCGCGGGCCACCTGTTCGGACAGATCGGCGAGGATCTGCTGGAACGCCTTGGTGAAGGCCTTCAGGCGCGGGTCGCTGGCGCGCGAAATCTTCGGCGCGCCATTGGCGGCCGCAGCGCCGGTCGCAAAGGCGAGCAGCGTGTCCGAGGTCGAGGTGTCGCCGTCGATGGTCAGCGCATTGAAGGTGTCCTCGACGCCGGCCTTGAGCAGCGATTGCAGCACGCCGGCCGACAGCGGCGCGTCGGTGAAGATGAAGGACAGCATGGTCGCCATGTCGGGCATGATCATGCCGGCGCCCTTGGCCATGCCGTTGATCGTCACCTTGGCCTTGCCGAGCTTGACGGTCGCGGTGGCGACCTTCGGGAAGGTGTCGGTGGTCATGATCGCCTTGGCCGCGTCCATCCAGAGGTCGGGCGTCGCGGTCTCCGCGAGCTGCGCCAGCACGCCGTCGAACTTGGTGGCATCGAGCGGTTCGCCGATCACGCCGGTGGAGGCGAGGAACACATCCGAGGTTGAACAGCCGACCGCCTTCGATGCGATCTGCGCAGTCAGCGCGGTGGAGGCCTTGCCGGTCTTGCCGGTGAAGGCGTTGGCGTTGCCGGAATTGACCACCAGCGCGCGGGCGCTCCCGCCCTTCAGCTTGGCGCGGCACCATTCGACCGGTGCCGACGGGCACTTCGACTTGGTGAAGACGCCGGCCACCGTGGTGCCCTTGTCCATCAATGCGAGCAGCACGTCGGTGCGCCCCTTGTAGCGGATGCCGGCAGCAGCGGTCGCAAGCCGTACGCCCGCGATCACGGGCATCTCGGGAACGTCAGGCGGGGCGAGGGGGGAGACGGCGGTGGACATCGGCAGGCTTCCGGCTACGGGGAGGGAAGCGCTGCATAACATCTCGCCGACTGAAGCGGGAGAGGGCTCGGGCGCGAACGCGCTGTCATGAATTGTTCAAGGAGCTTCGTCCGAGCCGCTTCTCTCACCTCCCCTTGAAAAGGGGAGGTCGCTTTGCTCGCCAGAGCAAAGCGGGTGGGGATCCGCTCTCTCCGCATGCAGCGTCGTTTGCGGCTGACCCCCATCCCGACCTTCCCCCTTTCAGGGGGAAGGGAAAATTCCCGGGTCCGACAAAAAGCAAATGGCCGGGACATGCCCGGCCATCGCGCATTGCAGCTATTGGTGTCGCAAAACTTACTTCTTCGCCGGCGCCATCTTGTTGTCGGCGGGCTTCGGCGCGTCCTTGGCGGCATCGGCCGGCGCGGCCGGGTCCTTGGCCGTCTCGGCCGGCTTGTCCATGCGTTCGACCTTGGCGGCCTCGCGCAGCTTGGCGACGTAGTCGGCCTGCGCCTTGCTGGTCCCCTATGCCTCGCACTGCGCCCTCGCCCGTTCTCCTATT
>NZ_VKHP01001282.1 GCF_010811875.1 Bradyrhizobium uaiense | reverse complement strand
ATCTTCCGGAGGCGTTTGGGGATTGGAACAGCGTGTTCCGGCGCTTCAGTCGATGGAGTCGCAAGGGTGTCTGGTGCCGCATCTTCGAGGCGATGTCCGATGATCCGGACTTCGAATATCTGATCGTGGATTCCACCATCGTCCGGGCGCATCAGCACGCCGCCGGGGCGAAAAAAGGGGGTCTGAAGATCAGGCGATCGGGCGCTC
>NZ_VKHP01001281.1 GCF_010811875.1 Bradyrhizobium uaiense | reverse complement strand
GGCGAAGAAGGAAGCGTTGATTAAATCGGATTGGCAAACCGTCAGCCGGTTCGCGCGCCGTCGCGGCGGCGCACCGCGGGCTAGACCCGTGACCGATGACCCCTCTCCGTCATCCTGAGGTGCGAGCTCTTGCGAGCCTCGAAGGATGCACGGCCCGGCTATTTCCGCGTCCGGAGTGCGTGTGGCCACAGCGGGGGCCGACGATCC
>NZ_VKHP01001280.1 GCF_010811875.1 Bradyrhizobium uaiense | reverse complement strand
GGAATGAGAGAGCAGTGCTCACCTCACTTGTGTGAAGAGCCGACACGGCATCATGCAAGGCCACAACGGGACTGGAAGGGCTCCCTCCCCCCTTGCGGGGGAGGGGCAGGGAGAGGGGTAAGCCGCATACTCGCAAGGATGACATCAAGCGAGATCGCGCCAAGTCATTTCGCCACTTCGCAGGCGGCTCAGCGCAAGCTCGAATCCA
>NZ_VKHP01001279.1 GCF_010811875.1 Bradyrhizobium uaiense | reverse complement strand
CGCTTGTCCAACTGTCAGGCAGAAAGAGACGTAACGCGACCATCACTGGCACTTCGCCGCGCGCAAGCGTCAAAGACACCATCGTTTGGCAATTTGCCGTCTTGCCGAGAGCCGACGCGTATTGAGCTGCAACACCAACCGAGCGTTCGCCCTTCTTCGGCAATGAGGTGTCATCAATGACCAGCACCGCATCCTTGCCGCCGACAAGT
>NZ_VKHP01001278.1 GCF_010811875.1 Bradyrhizobium uaiense | reverse complement strand
GCCAGATTGACGAAATCCATGATGCCGAACACCAGGGTCAGTCCGGCCGCCAGCAGAAACAGCAACAGGCCGAATTGCAGGCCGTTCAGCAGTTGTTCGACGACGAGATACATCGTGAGGCTACGTCCCCTTGAGCGAAGCGGGGATGGGCGCACGCCGACGCATTGCACGCTGCGTGTTCTCCCTCGCCCCGCCGTTGCGGGGAGAGG
>NZ_VKHP01001277.1 GCF_010811875.1 Bradyrhizobium uaiense | reverse complement strand
TCAGGTCCTCGTCGCCCGCCCGGGTGATCTTGCCAAGCCTGGTCTTGCCGGCGGTGGAATGGTCCTTGGGTGTGAGGCCGAGCCAGGCCGCGAAGTGACGGCCGGAGCGGAACGCATGCGGATTTGGGGCCTTCATCACCAGCGCGGTTGCAACGATCGGGCCGACCGAGGGAATCTGCGCCAGGCGCCGGCCCAGGGGATCAGCTCGG
>NZ_VKHP01001276.1 GCF_010811875.1 Bradyrhizobium uaiense | reverse complement strand
CGCGGCAATCGCCACGCTTGGTGACGAAATTGTAGATGCCGCCCTTACCCTCGGAATTGCCCGGGTACCAGTTCTGCACCGTCGAATACTTGATCTCGGCGTCGTCGAGCGTGACGAGCTCGACCACTGCGGCGTGCAGCTGGTTCTCGTCGCGCTGCGGCGCGGTGCAGCCCTCGAGATAAGAGACGTAGGAGCCCTTGTCGGCGATGA
>NZ_VKHP01001275.1 GCF_010811875.1 Bradyrhizobium uaiense | reverse complement strand
CACCATAATCGTGGCGGCCCGGAGCGGTACGGGCGTTGTGATACACCTCAGCGTCCTTGCTAGGATCAATCCCTAGTTGGCCAAGCAACGCAATGAACTCGGGAGGAAAGCAGTCGGCTCGTGCCGCCTTAAAATTCCGACAGCCTGCACAGTCGCACCTGTCGGCTCCGCCGCGTTCTGTTAGGCTATACGCGAAAGCCGTCGCATCGC
>NZ_VKHP01001274.1 GCF_010811875.1 Bradyrhizobium uaiense | reverse complement strand
TGCTGACCGGCCCGCTGGAGCCGACCAACGAGCCCTATGCCATCGCCAAGATCGCCGGCATCAAGATGGCCGAGGCCTATCGCAGCCAGTACGGCGCCGATTTCATCAGCGTGATGCCGACCAATCTCTACGGTCCCGGCGACAATTATCATCCCGAATACAGCCACGTCGTCGCTGCGCTGATCCGCCGTTTCCACGAGGCCAAGGTCT
>NZ_VKHP01001273.1 GCF_010811875.1 Bradyrhizobium uaiense | reverse complement strand
GCCATCCTCAACAATCAAACCCTGCGGTTATGGGTCCCTGCTTTCGCAGGGACGACGTCGGACATGTTGTCCCGCCTTCAGTCCCGTCACCCCCGCGCAAAGGCTTCGCCTTTGTCGCTGGAGGTGCTCGCCTCTTCGGCGAGCCTCGAAGGGCGATGGCCCCACTTCCTCCGCGAGCACCAGGATATATCCGGGCCGTGCATCCTTCGA
>NZ_VKHP01000128.1 GCF_010811875.1 Bradyrhizobium uaiense | reverse complement strand
CCTCCGGGAGATCGCGCCAGGGAGACCCCGTACGCACGATCCACAGCACTCCTTCAACGAACATTCGGTTGTCGCGCCCGGTCGAGCCCTTCTGATCGGGGCGCCCTATGATCAACGGCGCCATCCGCTTCCACGCCGCGTCGCTCAATACCAAACGGTCCATCACACCCAAGGCGGCCTCCCCAAAAGCAGCCTTGAATCTGATTTGCTCCTAAAAGGGAATCCTTAGAGTCCACACCACCTAGGGCTAACCTCGGTTTCGCATCTGGAACCTTTGCTTGGTGCGAAGCGTTTTTCTCCAAACACACACGTCCTCCGGGAGCCTTCGATGTCGAGCACGGACAGCGCATTTGGGATCAAGAACATGACGGACAAAGCGACCTACGAACGCCTCGAAAAGGATGTCATCGCCGTGAAGAACGATATCGCAGCCCTGACCGAACAAATCACCGACGCGCTCAACTCGTTTGCGAGCAACGCAGGCAAGCAGGCGCGCCGCCACTACAAGGATGCGCGTGCCAACGCGGAATCGACCTTCGACGACGTGTCGGAGCGTGGCAGCGCGATGATGGGCGCGGCGCAGGAGGCGGCATCCTCGATCGAGGAATCGCTGGAAGAGGTGATCACGGAGCGGCCGCTGGCGACCGTCGGCCTTGCGCTCGGTCTCGGCTTCCTGATCGGCCTCACCTGGCGCCGCTAGGCAACCAATCCATCCCTGAGATCATGGTGGCGATCATGCGCAAACCACCGTTCTGGACCAGATGGCAGCGCTGGCGCGCCGCCGCCTCGTTTGTCGATGCGCTGTTCAAGGCAAGAATCAAAACAAGATTCAAAGCAAGGCTGGTCAATGCTTCAGCGGCTGATCGATGACGTCAAGGAGTCCACCGGCAGCGCGCTGCAGCTGACATCGCTTGCGGCCGCTGCCGCGATCGCGCTGTTCATCACCATCGCCTTCCTGTGTGCGGCCGCCTTCGTCTATGTGCTGCAGCACTACGGGCCGGTGGAAGCGTGCCTGTCCGGCGCCGGCGTTTTCCTCATCGTCACGCTGATCGCGATCGCCGTTTACACCGCGCGCAAGCGCGAGATGCGCCGCCGCGCCGAGAAGGCGGCCAAGGCCGCGAAGTCTGCCGCGGCATCGATGTTCGCCGACCCCGCCTTGATCGCCACCGGCCTGCAGATCGTCCGCGCCGTCGGCGTGAAGCGGCTGATCCCGATCCTCGTGGTCGGCGGCCTCGCATTCGGCCTGATGGCAAGCCGCGGTGCAGCCAGCAGCGGCGAGGCGGAAGAAGAGTAACGTGCTCCACCGTCATTCCGGGCTCGCGAAGCGAGAGCCCGGACTCCATCGGGCCACGTATCTCGCGGCTAGATGGATTCCGGGCTCTCGCCAAGAGGCGCGCCCCGGAATGACGGTGAGATAACTGACGTTCTCAGGTCACGCAGCGGCCGGGCTGCAGCAGCTTAGCCACTTCGGTCAGGACGCTGACCACGGGCTCGCAGGCCACCTTGCGGGTCTCACCGGGCCGGACCCGCGCCGGCGCTGTGGGGTGACTGCGCGCCTCTTCCCGCGCCACGGGGACGCGGACCAGAACCGACGTCTCGGGAAGCCGATCGAGTTTCAGCGCCACCGTCCGGCTCGGCAGACCGCTTGATGGAACCGCCGCACGATCGGTCTTGGCGGCGCGATTGACGGCGCTCTCCAGCGCCAATGCGATGGTGGCCTGCTGGCCGCCAATCAGATCGTGACCGGATGCCAGCTGGACGGCGCCAAGCGTCAGTCCGACCGCCAACGCTGCGAAAATTCCCTTTTGAATCTTTGACATGGTGATGTCCCTCGCCCCATGGAAATTCGCTTAACAATCCCTTGGCGATCACGGACACAACGCGAACGAAACCTGTGGGGTTCTCGCGTCCGACCATCACTTAACCGTGTACGAAAAAATTTCGAATCGCGCGGAACGAGTCCGGGGGTCTACGAGTCATTGGAAGAGCCGGTTATTCCCCCTGCCCCATTGACCGGCGACGTAGGGCGCGACCGTGGTGATGCCGGTCGCGCCCTGCTCTTTTTCGGCTGCCCTGCAGACGATGCGTCAGGCGGCCAGTCTCGTACCCGTCGCATTGGACGTCAGGCATCGGAGGGAGCGGTCCCGTCGCCATGCGAGAGGACCGTCTGCTTCATGCATCATCGCTTGTCGGCATGTCCTGAGATCGAACAACCGTCACTTCACGGCATGACGGGCAACGACCGACATGAAACTTGATTCCAGTCGTCTGGTCGTCGACGAGCATCAACTCGCTCAGGGGCTCACCGCATTTGCAGGTGACGGTCTTCCTATCGGCAAAATACATCTGACGTCCTCCATAAGCCTGGAGATTCATCGCGTCATTGGGGCGGGCTCGCATGCGCCGCGCTCGCCCCAATGGGTTTCCGCTCCTTCTCGCTCTGTCAGATCCGGATGGTGGGAGTTGCGTTGCCGGCTGCTATTTTGAAACGGACTGTGCCTGCGGCCTATGCTCGGCGGCTTCGCGCGCATGCCGCTCGGCCTTGAGGCGCTGGAAATTGTCGTAGAAGGCCTTCTCGTTGGCGCGATGCTCCTTCATCGCCTGCGATGCGTCTTGCTGACGCTGCGCATCGCGGTCCTTGCGCTGCTGGGGAGTCAAATTCATTCGGCGCTCCGATAAACTATTGAATCGACGATGGATTCAACGCGCATCCGGGCAAAAAGTTGCATCGGGGTTTCCCGCGGCGGGAAAGCTTGCCCGGCCTATTTGCGCAGGCTGGCCCAGACGCCGCCGAGGATCAGCAGGCCGCCGATCAGATGGATCAGCTTCGGCGGCTCGCCGAGGATGATCCAGGACAGCAGCGCGCTCGCGATCGGCGCGACATAGAGCACCAGCGACGTCCGCACCGAGCCGAACCGTGCGCCGAGCCAGGCGAAGCCGGCATAGGCCATCAGGCCTGGCACGAGACCGGCGAAGACATAGGCCTCGAACGCCCTGGCGTTGAAAACCGCAGCCGGCGTCGCCCACATCTCCTGGAGCGCAGGCGGCAGCGAGCACAGCGCGCCGGCCGCCGAGAACAGGCTGACGCGGGCCAGCAGCGAGGCGCGCGGCGCGACGCGCGATTGCACCAGCGTGTAGCCGGACCAGCCGAGCATCGCGCCCATCACCAGCAGATCGCCCCAGGCCGCGCTCGACTGCGTCAGCGTTTCCAGGTGGCCGCCGGAGACGATCAGCAGCGCACCGGCGAGCGCCAGCGCCGTCCCGAGCCATTGCAGCGGACCGATATGCTCAATGCCGAGCGCCGCCGAGATCAGCAGCACCATGATCGGCGACAGGGCGAAGATCAGCGCGATATGGATCGCGGTGGTGGTGATACCGGCGATGTAGACCGGGCCGCCGCACAGGAACATGCCGAGGAAGCCCGCGGCGAGGATCGGCCAGAAATTCTGCGCCAGCGGGATCTTGCCGTCGCGGATCGCCCCGATCGCAAACGGTGCCAGGCCGACGGCGATGATGCTCCAGCGGAAGAAGGCCAGCGAGAACGGCGGCACCGAGCCGGCAAGGCCGCGCGCCAGCACCTGGTTGGAGGCCTGCCCGATCGCGACCAGGATGAAGCCGGTCAGCGCGACCGCGTCCTCCCAGCCCGTGGCCGGACGGCTGACCGGCGCCTTCGGCTGCTCCGCATCCATGACACCGCCCCCTCAGCCGGTGCGCCGCGGCGCGCGCTACTGCTCCGCCGCCTCCCGCTCCATGTCGCGGCCGGACATGTCCTCGCCCTGCATGTTGGCGTATTCGCGCGCCATCTCGCGCATCAGGAACTTGGCGGGCACGTCGTGATAGGTGCCGTGGTCGTTGACATACTGCATGTAGGCGCGCCCTTCGCCGTCGAAGGGATGCAGCAGCGCATCCGAATGACCGTCGAAATCGAGCGGCGCAACACCGAGCTTGGCGCACAGCGTGTCGTTGAAGGTGGGCGTCGCCTTGCGCCAGGCGCCGTCGACGAACACTTCGGTGAAGCCGTGCCAGGTGAACAGGTCCGAGCCCATGCTCTGGCGCAGCTTCTCGGTGGTGAGGTGGTTGCGGACGTCAGCGAAGCCGACGCGGGCCGGAATACCGTGCACCCGGCAGGCCGCCGCATAGAGCGCCGCCTTGCCGACGCAGTAGCCGTTGCCGGCGGCGAGCACGCTGGAGGCCCGATAGCTCTCGGGCGAGCGCATGCTGACATAGGGGTTGTAGCGGATGCCGTCGCGCACCGCGGTGTAGAGCCGGCTCGCTTTGTCGCGCGCGCTGGCGTCGGCCGCCACGGCGGCGCGGGCGAATGCCTCGACGGCGGGATGGTCGCTGTCGACATAGTCGCCGGGGTCGGTGTAGAGGCGGCTGATCGTCTCGGGGAGATGCTCGGTCATGGCGCGAGCTTAGCAAGCAACGGGATCAGATCAATGCAGCTCGTACAGCCCTTGCTGCAGCCCTGCCCCGCCAGGTTTGGGTTTTGACGCGTTTTCTTGACGCGAACCGGTGCCCACTTCGCTTGAAAACGCTCTAGTTCTCGAAGTGTTCGTCGAGTTGCGGCGGCCGGTAGCTGCGTCGCTTCGCCTTGAAATATTCGCGCGCGAAATGGATGCCGATCCCGATCAGGAACGGCGGGGCAAGCGCGGCAGCGATCATGAACACGGTGATCGACTTCGGCGTCAGGATGTCCAGCACCATCGACGCCAGCAGCCACAGCGTGGCTGCAATCACCGCGACGTCGACATGCTTCATTCCCCGCTCTTTCCCTTGGTCCCTGACTACGATCCGGGTTCCATCCTACCGGCTGACCTCGCACGCGCCAAGGATTCCGGCGGCAGGCGATACCTCCAGTCCTTCACTTTTTTGGAACGCGCTGTTTTGGAACGGCGCTCGCGCGGGCGACGTTGGTCCGGAGTAACCAGGCGTGGAGGACGTGATGGGCAACTCCAGTGACATCCACAACGGTGTCGACCATCCAGCGAGCCGGAACGGCGTCAACGACCCCGTCGGCGGGGTCGACGTGAAGCGGACGTTCGACGACAACCAGACGCCGCACGAACGCGCGCAATGGGCCGCCGATGTGCGTGCCGACGCCTCGCCCAAGCATGGCGAGGCGTTCCTTCCCGAGGCGCTGCGGCGGCAGCCGACCGCGCCACTCAATCCGCGCACCGGCCGCCACCCCACCGACTAGCTAGAGCAATATCAAGTTATGGGGCCGTCGCAGGGGGCGCTGCCAAAATATCGAAAACAACCCCATGCAAAGTGGCCGGCGGCGGCCGGCGTTCGAACCAAGCAGCTTGACACGTCGGGCAACTCAGAGGCATTCTTCTAATATTCCGAAATCGCGCGTATCCCCTCGCCTTATTCGCGGCGGCACCCAATCGCATCTTGCTCTGGCCTCTCGCGATACTCGGATATCCATTCATCTATTCAACCCGTCATCCTGAGGTGGCCGCTTCTTCAGCGGCCCTCGAAGGATCGACGGCCCGGCTGGGGCCGTGCATCCTTCGAGGCTCGCTCCGCTCGCACCTCCAGCGACAAAGGCGAAGCCTTTGCGCGGGGATGACGGAAAGGGAGCGCGGAGTTGACCATCAAGCCGCAAACGCCCGCAGCAGCAGCAGGCCGCCGAACAGCGCCAGGATCGCGAGCGCAACGGAGGCCGCCATATAGGCGCCGGACGACCACAGCTCGCCCCGCTGCATCAGCACGATCGCATCGAGCGAGAAGGTCGAGAAGGTGGTGAAGCCGCCGCAGATGCCGACCGTGAGAAACACCCGCACCACCTGGCTGACATTCCAGCTCAGCGCGAACGACTCCGCGAACACCCCGATCAGGAACGAGCCGACGATATTGATCACCAGCGTGCCCCAGGGAAAATCCGTCCCGACCAGGCGCCCCGCGCCGATCCCCACCAGATAGCGCGCGACCGATCCCAGCGAACCGCCGATCGCGACCGCCGCCAACAATTGTACGTTCAAAGTCTCACCCTTCCTGCTCGCCACTCGGCGATGCCGACCAGCATCCCAACAACGAAAGTCGCGGCCACCAGCTCGCCGGGCGCGTCGACCAGCAGGGCGACGACACCGACGAGCCAGATCGACCCGACCAGCGACAATGAGATTGAGAGTGAATCAGGAAGACCCGTCATGCTCTGCCCCCTTCTCGTTCGCGGGGCGCGGCGGCGGATCGGCAGTGGCGCATGCTCCTACCGACGCTGTCGCGCCCGGTAGGAGTCATCAGCCTTGCGGCGGTTATCGGGGGACTCCATCCCCATCAACCTGGGAATGGTAGGCGAGCGCAATGGCGGGAGCAAGTGGCCTCCCGCCGCTGAGGTGTCGGTTCATTCGCTCATCGACAGCATCGCGTTCAATTCGACGGCTGTCCGCAGTTGCTCGATCCGCGCCGCGACCTGTTCGCGCTCGACGCCGCGCGGCAATTGCGCGAGCTGGCCCTCGAGCCGCACGCGATGTTCCTCGAGCCGCTGCTCGAACGTATGGGGCTCAGACCGTTTCCGCTTCTGAATCGTCTTCTGCATCATGCACCTTCGGTGGTTGCAGACCGGGACTATTGGCCCAGCGGTCCAGTTGATCGATGACCCGGGCGTGGCTCGGGCGCCGCGGTTCCGGCGCTTTCGGCTCCTCGGATAGCTTGCGGGGCAGCTTGACTTGGTTAGCCATGGCATCTCTCCCGCAACATAACGAAACAGGCGGCCGACCGTTCCCCGATTTTTTGATTAAGTTATTGATTTTACTTGATAATTATACTCATTCGGCCACTTTACCTCAGCCCATGGAACCGAATACGAGTTTGGCGGTTTAGCAAATTACTCAATTCACTAAGTCCGGGCATTTGAAGATGAAAGAGTTGCGTGCCGAACGATTGCAAGTGATGTTGTCGCCTGAGGAATTGGCCGCCCTCGATGATTTCCGCTTCAAGCACCGTATGCCGACCCGCGCCGCGGCAGTCCGCGAACTGCTCAAGCTCGGCCTGGCCGGCATGGGCACCGATGCTGCGGCCGGGGTGAAATCCAGCGATTACGGGGTATTCAATCGGGGGCCCGAAGGGCACACCCAGATGGAAGAGGCGGACGGCAAGTAGCGGCGCGTTGGCGCAGACGTAGCGCTCAGCCGCCGACGAAGAGGTCCACGACCGCCTTCAAGGTGCAGACCACGAGCGCCGACGTGAACATCGCCGTGCCGAGATCTGCGAGATAAAGCAGCTGCGCCTTCTGCTCCGCATCGAGCCGCGCGATCGCCTTGCGCATGGCCAAGCTCCCTTTACAGGAGAACGCGTCTCGCGAGCCTCGGTTCCGTCGGCCGTCGGCTCAGGCCCGCTGCAGCGCCAGCGTCACGCCGCCGAGCGTCAGCGCCATGGCACCGATCTCGCGCAGTCCCAGCGGCTCGCCGAGGATGATCGCAGCCGACACCACGCCGATCACCGGCACCAGCAACATCCCCGTTGACGCCGATGTCGGCGGCAGGCGGCGTAGCGTCTCGAACCAGGTGAGATAGCAGATGCCCATCGGCATCAGCGTCATGTAGGCGAAGCAGCCGAGGCCGAACGGCGTGATTGCGGCATAGTTCGGATGTTCGAACAGAATGCCGAGCAGCAGCATCACGAGACAGCCGATGCCGACCTGCCAGGCCACCACGGCGAGCGGCGGCATCGGCAGCGGCTTGCGGTTCAGCACATTGCCGAGCGCGAACAGGATGGCGCAGGCGAGCGCGAGCGCAATGCCGGTGAGCTTGTCGGCGCTGAACGCAAAGCCGTTACCGCCGAGCAGCAGCGCAACGCCGGCGACGCCGAGCACCAGCGCCGCACAATCGCGCAATGTCGGGCGGCTGTGCAGCACCGGCCAGGCCGCGGGCGAACAGCGGCGGCCATTGCTGCAGCAACAGCTTCATCAGCGGCCAGTTCAGGGCCCAGCCGAAGGCCGTCACCACCAGGCAGAGAAAGCCGATTGTTCGATCGCGGTGCGTCGTATCCATCGGCCGCGCTTAGCAGGCGGCGGCACGCGATTCCACAGCGCATCCCGCATGCCGCATCGCCCTGTCAGGCAAAGGTGCCGGTCGTGATCTTTGGCCAGCCCTCACTTTTCCGTGCGACGGCAAGCCTGCTCGTCCAGGCATCGATCAGGCTTGCGATCAGGAGTCGGCCGGTGCCGCGCATGTCGGGCAGCTTCATGGTGGGCGTGCCGAGCGTCAGCGCGACCACGCCATGGATTGCTGCAAGCAATGCGGTCGCAAGCCGTTGCGGCAGGCCCGGCGCCGGCTCGGCGCCATGCGCCGCGAGATATTCCCGCACCGAGACCACGAACAGCTCGTAGCTGCGGCGCGCGATCTCGGTCTCGCCGAAATAGACGCCGTCGGGAAAACGGCGGTCCTCGACCGTACCGGACATCGAGAACAGCGAACGGAAGTGATCGGGATTGTCCGCCCAGTAATCGAGATAGGTTTCCATCACCCGCCGCAGCCGCAGATCGCTGTCGGTTGTCTGCGCGCGGACCCGTTCCAACTGTTGAGCAACTACCTCGAGATTCTGCTGCTTCACCGCGAGCAGCAGCAGCAGCTTGGTCGGATAATATTTGAGGACGGTGCCCTTCGAGTAGCCGATCGCGTCGGCGATCTTCTGGATCGAAACCGTCTCGAGGGTGCCGGCAGCGAACTCCTTGCGCGCGGTCTCGAGGATCAGCGCCTTCAGCACCTCCTTGTCGGCCTCCTGGCGGGCCCTGCGCTGAAAGCGCCGCGTGCCCTTGGCTCGCTCCTCGATCGACATTGCCATCTCCCTGACGCCTCCATGCCGCTTGTTCGCACGGATGGCAACCTGAGCCCCCTTGCCACCCCGATATTAATTGACTATGGTCAATTAACTAATCATAGAACCGGAGGGTCCCAATGAGCACGATGGCCGGCGAGGTTATCCGGAGCGATTTCGATCCGTTCAGTGCGGCGACGCGGGCCGATCCCTACGGCACCTATGCGGAGCTGCGCGCCGCGGGGCCGGCCATTCGGCTGACGCGATATGACATCTGGGCGGTGCCGCGCTTTGCCGAGGTCAAGGCAATCTTCGGCGACCATGTCAATTTCAGCAACGCGGGCGGTGCGGGGCTTGCGAACCACTTCAAGGAGAAGCCGTGGCGGCCGCCGAGCATCGTGCTGGAAGCCGATCCGCCGCTGCACACACGGACCCGCGCGGTGTTGGCGCGGGTGCTGTCGCCCGGCGCGATGCGGCGGCTCGCGGATGACTTCAAGGCGAAGGCTGCAACGCTCATCGACGGGCTGGTCGAACGCGGATCGTTCGATGCCATCAAGGACATCGCGGAGGTGTTTCCGGTCAGCGTGTTTCCCGACGCGCTCGGCATCGACCAGGAAGGCCGCGAGAACTTTCTGACCTATGGCGCAATGGTGTTCGCCGGCTTCGGGCCCGAGAACGACTATTTCCGCGCGTTGATGAAAGAGGCGCCGCGCGTGCTGCCCTGGGTCGCGGCACGCTGTCAGCGCGAGGCGCTGCGCCCGGGCAGCTTCGGCGCGCAGGTCTACGAGGCGGCCGACACCGGCGAGATCAGCGCGGAGGAAGCTCAGCTGCTGGTGCGCTCGCTGCTCTCGGCCGGACTCGACACCACGATCAGCGCGATCGGCATGGCGCTGTACACGCTGGCGCGCCATCCCGAGCAATGGGCATTGCTTGCCGCCGACCCATCGCTGGCGCGCGCGGCGTTCGACGAGACGCTGCGCTTCGATTCACCGGCGCCGTTCGTGTTCCGCACCACGCCGCACGACACCGAGATCGCCGGCGTCAGGATCGGCAAGCACGAGAAGGTGCTGCTGCTGCTCGCTTCCGCCAACCGCGACGAGACGCGCTGGGAGCATCCCGACCAGTTCGACGTCAGGCGGCGGCTGTCCGGACACATGGGCTTCGGCGTCGGCATCCACGGCTGTGTCGGGCAGATGGTGGCGCGGCTGGAGGCGGAGGCGGTGATTGCCGCGCTGGCGGCCCGCGTGAAGCAATTCGACATTGCAGGCCCCACAGCCTTCCGCGACAGCTCGGGGCTGCGGGCACTCAGCACGATGCCGGTCCGCGTCACACTGAAGTAGCTTCGAAATACTCCAAGAAAAAACCGGCGTACCTCTCGGTACGCCGGCCGGATTTTGCCTCTTGCGTAAACTCAGGTCATGCCGACGCGGCACGCGGCGTGCGGTTGCGCGAGTTGCGCTGGAAGAACAGCGCCTGGCTCGCCACCGCCGACACCATCGCCGGCTGGAACGGCTTTGAGATCAGGAACGCCGGCTCCGGCCGCTCGCCGGTCAGGAAGCGTTCGGGATAGGCGGTGATGAACACCACCGGCACCTCGAAGGTCCGCAGCAGCTCGTTCACCGCATCGAGTCCGGACGAGCCGTCGGCGAGCTGGATGTCGGCGAGGATCAGGCCGGGCTTCTTGTTCTTGGCAAGCGCCACCGCATCGGAATGCGTGCGCGCGACGCCGATGACGTTGTGGCCGAGGTTCTTCACCAGGCTCTCGAGATCCATGGCGATGAAGGTCTCGTCCTCGATGATGAGGACGTCGGTCGCGATCTCGGCGGCCATCTCGCGGCCGGCGGCATCGGTCAGCTTGCGCGTCTCGGCGATATCGGTGCCGAGAATGTAGCCGACCTCCTCCTCCGAAAAACCTTCCAGCGAAAGCAGCAGGAAGGCCTGCCGCGGCAGCGGCGTGATGTTGGAGAGCCGGCGCTCCGGCGGCAGCGACAGCGTCGCCACGTCGTCATTGTCGTTGTTGTTCACCGACACCGAATTCCAGATTTGGGTGAACAGCCGGAAGAGGCCGGCGCGCGGGCCGTGCGTCTGGTCCAGCAGTGATCCATCCTGCAACAGGGCCTCGAGCATGGCCCCGACATAGGCGTCCCCCGACGCCTGGTTTCCGGTCAGTGCGCGAGCATAACGGCGCAACAGCGGAAGGTGCTCGGCAACGATTTGCGATCGGGACATTCCCACTCCATCCTTGTTCGTGAGGCCCACCGGCCTGAACCCGTACTCTGGGGCGGCGTACCAATTTGGGGCGACCCCGGTTCCCCTGCATGCCCGACTACGCGCGAAAGCCGGAAAAGTTCCGCGAAATAGTTCCAGCCTTCCGGAACTTTATCCGCAACTTCGCATTAGCTCCTGACCGACGAGGCAACGCGGCCAGCCTCTTTTTTCGAGGAAACATCTTGGAAATCAGAGACTTAACTCCCGGGGAAGCGTGGATCAGATCATGAAGGAAGTAAAGAAGCAGGGCGGTCTCAACGCCGAGATTCAGTCGAGAATCGGCCACCAGCTGCGCGCCATGTACGATGACGTGGTGCGGCAGGGGGTGCCCGACCGCTTTGCGGAGCTGATCCGCAAACTCGATGGGCCCGAGGCTGCCGCCGCGGCTGTGGCTGGGGGCGATACCGACAAGAACAATGGAGGGGACTAATGCCTCTCACGAATGAACTCCGCGACGACATCCTGGCGTCGGTCCCAAGCCTGCGCGCGTTCGCGATCTCGCTGTCCGGTAATGGTGACCGCGCCGACGATCTGGTGCAGGAGACCCTGCTGCGCGCGATCGCCAATATCGACTCGTTCCAGCCCGGCTCGAACCTGCCCGCGTGGCTGTTCACCATCCTGCGCAACCTGTTTCGCTCCGACTACCGGAAGCGACGGCGCGAGGTGGAGGACGCCGAGGGCAACTACGCCAAGACGCTGAAGAGCCAGCCGTCGCAGGCAGCGCATCTGGAGTTCGAGGAATTCCGCGCGGCGCTCGAAAAGCTGCCGCAGGACCAGCGTGAAGCGCTGATCCTGGTCGGCGCCTCCGGCTTCTCCTACGAGGATGCCGCGGCGATCTGCGGCTGCGCGGTCGGCACCATCAAGAGCCGCGTCAATCGTGCGCGATCGAAGCTGTCCGCGCTGCTCTATGTCGATAGCGCCGAGGATTTCGGCCCCGACAACACCGTGCGCGCCGTGATCGGCGGCAATGGCGGATAAGCGAGACGCGCGATGAACAAGGAAGAAGGCGGCCCCGATCGGGCCGCCTTTTTGATTGGGAGAGCAGATCACATTGACACGATCGCCAGACGCGCTGTCTTTGCGCAGCTAGAGCCTAATGAGATTAGATTGAGCTGGAGCGGCATCGAAGCTTCACCTCTCCCTTGGGAGAGGTCGATTTGCGCAGCAAATCGGGTGAGGGGTTACGGTCCATCGAGAGAGCAAGAGCCCTCACCCGGATTGCACTGGACGATGCTTCGCATCGCCAGGCGCAATCCGACCTCTCCCCGCTGGGGAGAGGTGAACCGAGACCGCCAAGGCGATTCAATCAAACGCTCTAGCCCGCCATCGCCTTCTTGACGGCGGGCGGCTTGAAGCCGTTTCTCAATTCGAGAATCTTGGCTGCGACTTCGGTCACCGGGACCGGATGACTGAACAGGAAGCCCTGGGCCTCGTTGCAGCCTTCGGCGCGCATGTGATCGAGCTGCTCGACGGTCTCGATACCCTCGGCGATCGTCGTCATGCCAAGGCTTCTGCCGAGACTGATGACGGCGCGGACGATCGATTTCGATCCATGGGTCGCGGTCGCGTCGCGCACGAAGGACTTGTCGATCTTGAGCTTGTCGAACGGGAAGCTTCGCAGATAGCTCAGCGAGGAATAGCCGGTACCGAAATCGTCCAGCGCGATGCGCAGTCCCTGCGCCTTCAGCTTGTGCAACGTTGCAAGCGTCTCGTTGCTGTTCGCGAGGAAGACGGACTCGGTGATTTCGAGCTCCAGCCGGCGCGGCGACAGCTTCGACGCCTCGAGTGCGTTGACGACGACGTCGATGAAGTCGGGATCGCGAAACTGGACCGCGGAGACGTTGACCGCGAGCTTCATCTCGCTTGGCCAGCCGACGGCCTGCTCGCAGGCGCGATGGAGCACCCATTCGCCCAGCGGGCCGATCAGGCCGATCTCTTCGGCGATCGGGATGAACTGGTCCGGCGGCACCAGCCCGCGCTTGGGATGGTGCCAGCGCAGCAGCGCCTCGAAACCGCAGATGCGATCGAGATGGAGGTCGTAAAGCGGCTGGTAGAACAACGAGAACTCGTCCTTGGACATCGCCTCGCGAAGGTCGAGCTCGATCGCCCTGCGCCGCTGCAGGCTGGCATCCATCGCAGGCTCGAAGAAGCGCCAGGTGCCCCGGCCCTCCATCTTGGCGCGGTACAGAGCGACGTCGGCGTTCTTCAGGAGCTTCTCGCCGGTGGTGCCGTCGCCCGGCGACATCGAAATGCCGACGCTGCATCCGACGACCACGCGATGCCCATTCAATTCATAGGGAGCGCCGACGCATTCCACGATGCGGCGCGCGAGGCGTTCGGCCTCGTCTCCGCCCTGAACGCCACACTGGATGACCGCGAACTCGTCGCCGCCGAGACGCGCCACAGTATCGACCTCGCGGACGCAGGCGTTGACCCGGTCCGCCACCGCGCACAGCAGCTCGTCGCCGACCGGATGGCCGAGCGTATCGTTGACCTGCTTGAAATTATCGAGATCGAGGCAGAACACCGCAAAGCCAGATCCGCGGCCGACCTGAGCGACCGCCAGCTCGATCCGTTCGGCCAGCAACGTCCGGTTCGGCAGCTTGGTCAAGGCATCATGCCGGGCCATGAACGCGATCTGCGACTCGGCCCGTTGCTGCTCGGTGACGTCCTCGCAAGTGACGAGCCAGCCGTCGTCGGATGTCGGCCGTTGCGCGATGGCAATGATCCGCCCATCGCTGAGATGCTGCAGGTAGTTGCCGCCCTCCTGCTGGGCCATCGATCGCTCGCGCTCCGCCAGCAGGTCGGCGACGGTCCAGTCGCCATGATTGCCGGCGGCGACGCTGAGGCCGAGCACGTCCCCCATGGTCATTCCGGGAACCACGAGCTCCGGCGAGATATCGAAGATCTCGCAGAACCGGCGGTTGGCGACCTGGAGACGCGCCTCGCTGTTGTAGAGGCACAAGCCTTGCGACATGTGCGTGAGCGCAGCATCGAGCCGCAAATTGGTCTCGTGCAGCTCCGCCTTCTGCTGCTTCAGCGCGGAGATGTCGCTGTAGACGAGGACGACGCCGCCCTCCTGCGTCTCGCTCCGGCTGACGCGCAGCCAGCGCCCGTCCGAAAGCTGCGCTTCGCTTGCGAAGCCGTCGATGTCACCGTCGGCCGGCGCCAGCCGGGCGGCATCGAGCCGATCCGACTGCAGAAGCTGCGGCGAGAGGCGGATGAACTCACCGGCGCGCGAATTGGCCAAGGCAATCTGGCCGTCCGCGTCGAGCAGCACGACGCCCTCGCGCGACGTTTCAAGTGCATCGGAAAGCCGCGCCTGCGCGGAGCGACGTTGCGAGACCTCCTGATCGACCATCCGCCTGATGTTGTCGCGCATGGTTTCCATGGCGGTCAGGAGCGTCCCCAATTCGTCGGTGCCGCCCTTGGGGACGGTCGCATCGAGGTCGCCGCCGGCGATGCTGCGCGCGGCCCGGGATGCGATGGCGACAGGTCCGATGATGCGGCGCGCCAACAGCCACGAAAACAGGGCCGACAGGAACAGCGCGACGGTCAGTCCGGCCACGTTCAGCTGCAGGTCCCGCTTGATCGTCGAGAGCGCCTTTTGCCGGAACAGAAAGCCGTCGCCGGCGGTATAATTGACCAGCAGCTCGACCTGCTGGCTGACGATCTTGGAGTAGCGATCGACGTCGCCGACCGTCGCACGCGGATCGGTCGCCGGATTTCCCTCGAGCGACAATCCGACCGCACGGCGATGCAGCGTCATCCAGGCGTCGGCGGCTTCCTGAACCTTGGCGGCGGCCTGTGCCGCCCGCACAGACTGCGACCGGTCGGCTGCGATCGTCAGATCTTCCGAGAGCGTCTTTGCGAGCTTTTCAATCTGGCTGTCGAGGCCGGCACGGATCTCCGGATCCGTGGTCAGCAGGCGCTGCGACGAGGCGACCCGCATCGAGGCGAAGTCTGCGCCGGCCGCGCGGGCGTAATTGATCGACATCAGGGATTCGTCGAACGTCTTGGCCACCAGGTCGCCGGCATGGCTGATGCCAAGGATGGAGTATCCGCCGAGGGCGACGGCAACCGCGCTCATCGCAAGGCAAAAAATCAGAATCTGGGTGCGGATCGACCCCTTGGTCAGGGCAAGACGCGACAGGCCGCCGGTTGCGAACCGGAAGGCCGCACTGCCCTTTACCTTGAGGTTGCCCAATAGGCTATCCATGCCCGCGTTTCGCCGTAGTGCTCGATGTTCAAGCTACGCAGAAACGCGCAGCGCTGCGGAAAAATGACTGTCTGCTCAAAATTGGTTTAGTAGTGACTGCAACTCATGCTGAAATCGTTAAGATCAGCTGGCGATAATCGCCACTACAGGTAATCCGGGAGGCACGACTTTGCGCCCTGGGGTAGCCGATGTCGGGTGTTCGAGGTTCAACCGGGGGTTCCATGCAGTCAGCCTTGTTGCGCGCCGTGCGCCTCGGCCGGTTCGGTTGCGCGCCGTTTGTGGTCGCGATTGTCATGGGAGCGCTTGCCGGAGCCGCTCTGGGTGCGGCTCCCTATGTCATTTCGCAGAAGGACCGCGAATTCAAGCCCGCAGAAATCTCGATCAAGCGCGGTGAGGTTTTACGGTTCATTAACGATGACGGCGAACTGCTGCATCACGCTTATTTGAGCAGCGATACGTTCAGTTTCGACTCGGGCGACCAGCAGCCGGGCAGCAAGTTCGACGTCACATTTTCCGTGCCCGGCGACTTCACCGTGTTGTGCGGCATTCATCCGAAGATGAAGCTCGCCGTCCACGTCGCCAAATAGCTCCTTGAAGCAACGACGATCTACAGGACCGACGTCTTGAAGATCACGGCGTGGCCGAAATAGTAGACGAACAATGTCAGCGACAGCGCGGCACAGAGCGCGACCGGAGCAAGCCACGGGGCACGACGGTCGCGCGGCAGCACCTTGTCGTCGGCGACAATCGCAAGCAGCACGGCGATGATCGCCGAGTGTCCGATCGTGTCGATCCTGCCGAATTCGAAGCACGCGCTGATGAACATCCCGGTCAGCACAGCAGCCGCGCAGCGCCGGATCAGCGGCGTCCAGATCAAGGCGAAGGCGAGTACGAATTCCACCATGCCGGCGGCGCGCATGTAGAACTCATTGTCGAAGCCGAGGGTCATCCCGGCATGCTCGATCAGGAGCGGGAAGCTCCACTCCGGATAGGCCCATTTTTCGATCGAGGCCCACATCAACGTCACGGCAGCCGCGTAGCGCATCACGTCGATCGGCCGGATTCCGAACATATCCCTGTTCAGGCCGATCAACGCAAAATAGGCGGCAACGCCGAGGAAAATCGGGTAATCCGCGAGATGGAAGACACCGTAGTCGCGGACGCCGATCCCGAACAGGATCGCCATGCCCACGGCCGACAGCGGCAGCGTGCGCCGCGACAGCATCCCGGCCGCGATCGCGAGTTGCAATGCGCCGACGAGCGGCGACGTCGTCTTCAACTCCGGCGTCAGCAGAATTCCACCGACCGCCCAGATCGAGATGAAGAAGAACCCGGCAACCGCGCGCATCATCAGTTCGGTGTGCGACCGCACCCCCGCGGTGATGCGGTCCATCACCCGGATCGTCGCATCGCCCAGCGACGTGGGCTCGACCAGGCAGCCCGCAAACAGCCAGAAGACGGCAACACCGAGCAACAGTTCAAAATCGAGGCAAAGGACATTCTCGAGTCCGCGGGGCTGGCCGGCGACATCGTAGGCGCAGAACCATTTGACATGAGCCTCGGCACTGCGCGCGGCTACGACGCAAAACAAAACCGCTGCAAGGCACGTGGCGAAAAAAGAGCGCATAGCCGAACCGGCATCTCGCTCTCGCCCAATAGACATTGAACCAACCGCCCACACACACTTAATGACTTGTTTAACTTATATCAAATTTTAGGCTTTGCGCCTGCCTCGGACACCCGCTGGTTGCATTGTGGTTAATCGCGGCAGGCAGGCCCCAGCCCGTCCCTCAGCGCAGTCGTTTCCGGCCGGTTCCGTCGAATTTTAGCTAATTCCGGCACGGGGGCTCAATTCAACTGTCGTAGTGAAACCCGGACAGATCGGATCGGGAGGCCGGTTAAATGTTCGGAGTGTTGAGCGTCGTCAGTATCGGGGTGGGGTCGGCCCTCGCCTATGTGACAAAATCGTCCCCGTCGCGCGCGGCGGCCCTCGAGACCTGCGCGGGTGCGTTCCTGCTCGTCGGGCTTGGCCTGCTGGGCGCCGCGCTGCCGCACCTCGCCTGAAGGCGCCCCCTAGGCGGTCCTTGTTTCGAATATCCCTGTTTCAAATAGCCTTGTTTCAGATAGCCTTGCGCCGCGGTCAGCGCGGTAGCTTGGGGACCCCCGCCACCGGCGGCGCCGTCGCGGTCAAGGTTTGCAGGAAGGCGATCAGATCCTTCTTCTCGCCCGCGGTCAGCGACAACGGCTTGATGTCGGGCGACCGGCTCGGCCGCTCGATCCCGCCCTTGTTGTACAGCTCGATGACATCTTCCAGCGTTGCGACCGATCCGTCATGCATGTAGGGCGCACGGCGCGCGACGTCGCGCAATGTCGGGGTCTTGAACGCATATTTCAGCTTCGCCGAGGTCGGAAAGAAACGGCCGCGCCCGATGTCGTGGCCCTTGGCGGTGCCGATATCCTGAAAGGATCCGTCGGAGAAGGACGGACCACTGTGGCAGGACGAACAGCGTCCCTTGCCGTTGAAAAGTTCAAAGCCGTGCTGGGCTGATGCGCTGATCGCGCTTTCGTCGCCCTTGATCCAGCGGTCGAACGGCGCCTCGCCGGCAATGATGGAGCGCTCGAAGGTCGCCAGCGACTGTTCGATCCTCGGCCGCGTGATCGCACCATCTCCGAAGGCGTGGGCGAACGCATCGACATAGCCGGGGATCGCCGCAAGACGCGCGATCAATTCCGGCTCGGTCATGTTCAGGTTCATCGGACTGAGGATCGGACCGAACGCAACGGATTCCAGATCCCTGAACTTGCCGTCCCATCCCAGCGGCTCGAAGAAAGCCACGTCGATCAGGGTCGGTGAGCGGATCGGCAAGCCCTTCGGATCCTCACCGATGGCGCGCGGAAGGCCGTCGGCCCAGGACAGGCTCGGCTTGTGGCAGCTCGCGCAGGAATGCGTCTTCGACCGCGACAGCAGCGGTTCGAAGAACAGCATCTGGCCAAGCGCGGATTTCGCCTCCGAATAGGGATTGCTGCTCGGGAAGGGAACGATTTCGGGCCTGCGATAGCTTGCACGAATGGCCGCAGGGTCGCGCGGCTCCGTCGCCGGAGTCAGGGCAAGCGACAGCCCTACCGGCAAAACTGCCGCGAGCAAGGTCAGGCTGACCCAAAGCCTCATCGGGGTCCTCAAGCGGTATCCTGCTCGGTATATGCCGAAGCATGTTCAACGAAGTTTTAACGCTCGGTTGCGGGATCTTACGGATGCCGGGTGT
This sequence comes from Bradyrhizobium uaiense, assembly GCF_010811875.1. GTDB lineage: Bacteria > Pseudomonadota > Alphaproteobacteria > Rhizobiales > Xanthobacteraceae > Bradyrhizobium > Bradyrhizobium uaiense. The sequence continues at coordinate 7,633 of NZ_VKHP01000128.1, read as the reverse complement.
CGGTCCCGGAACGCTGCCAGCGTATTCCCATCAGCGTGAATACGATCAATCCGCGCAGCGATAAAGCCGCACAACCTGTGGCGGTCGCGCGCGGCTACTTCTTCACCGGACGCAGCGGCGCGGAGAACTGCTCGGTGCGGTCGCGCTCGGTCATGTCGACCACGGTGTCCATCGGCGCGGTCAGCTCGTAGACATAGGAGACGTCGGTGAAGTAGCGCTTCGCAGTGCCGCCGAGCGCCTCGGGCGCGACGCGGTCGAGCAGGATCAGGCCGAAGTCGCTGTCGGCCCGCCGCGTCGCCTGGCTGGTGTTGAACTCCTCCCAGCGGAAATGGAACACCGCGTCAGCATCCTCGCCGACGACTTCCCAGTTCGCGACGATGTGCGGATGCTTACCGACCAGCGACAGCCCTTCGTCGGAGTGCGAGGCGAGCTCGAAGAACAGCAGCGACAGCGATTGCGCGGCGCGGGCGCTGACGGTGATATCAGGGCCGTTCACCGCGATCCGGTCGGCATGCGGGATCGCGCGCGATTCGAACAGGCCCTTCAGCTTGACGCCCTGCCACTGGCTCTCGCTGAGCAGCGTGACGACGTTCGACATCGCGTGGATGCGCCCGATCAGCAGCTCGCGCGCGCCGTCGATATCGGCACCATGCCGCAGCGTGCGGGTCACGATCGACTGGATCACCGCGAGGATGTTCTTGACCCGATGGTTGAGCTCGTCGATCACGGCGGTCAGCCGACGCTCGAAACCGATCCGGACCTCGATCTCGCGACTGAGACGCAGATTGTTGTAGGCGACATAGCCGAACAGGCCGCAGACGATGCCGGTCAGCGCCAGGCCGATCGCCGCGACGATGGTCGCGGTCTGCTGCGCACGCACCGTGGCGTTGCTCTTGGCGTAATAGTCGAGCGACCAGTCGCGGCCGCCGAACGTCACGGTGCGGACCATCGACGGCAGCGGTCCGTCCTGGCGCACCGCACGTGAGGTGACGATGCCCTGCTCGTTGGAGGTGAACTCGTCGTTGGAATCGCGCGGATCCTTCAGCGCCACCGCAAACAGCGAGGAATCGTCGTTGGTCAGCATCAGCGACGACAGCTCATAGGAGAACGTGATGAAGCCGGCCGGCTCGGAGGCCCCTTCCTGGAACACCGGCGCGGCGAGCACGACGCCGACCGGGCCGTTCTGCCGCAGCAGCGGTACCGGGTCCGAGGCCACCGGCTTGGCGTTGGCCATCGCCTTCGCCAGCATCGGGCCGACCACCGAGTGGCGGTCGAAGGCACGGCCCGGGATGCTCAGGGTCTCCGGATTGCGCGGCTCGACGTCCATCAGCACGTTGATCGGCTTGTCGAGCGCCTTGATGTCGAGCGCCTGGTCGTCGAAATCGCGGATCGAGGGATTGGTGAAGCCGGCGGCTTTCAGCTCCGCCTCCGCCGCCGTCAGCTCGTTCGGCTTGAGCCGCGCGATCCAGGCGGCGACGACGAAATCGGTCTTGAAGGCATAGATCGCCGAGCGCAGCGGCTGCAGCATGTTGGCCTTCACCATCGACGACGTCCGAAACAGGCCCGAGGCCACCCGCGCCAGCAGCTCGCGCTCGGTCAGGCGGTCCTGCACCAGGCTGGCGTGGACGTCGATCGCCCGCGCCAGCGCGATACCGTCGATGGCGAGCTCCTGATCGTGCACCCGATAGGCGGCAAGACCGGAGAGCAGGACTCCGATCAGCGCAATCAAGGCAACGATGAAGCCCAGTCGAACCACACGCTTACTCGGCAATCAGGGGGTGGCGAAAGGGGACTGAAGGCATCTGGCTTCTGCGGGGGCGGCGATAGATCAGGGTGCGAGGAACGCCAGCCGCACAGGAATATGGAATAGCGATCATCGGTACGCAACAAGAGCCGGTCGGCAACATTAACGACGACGCCACCCGGCGGTCTTTGGCGGCGCCAAAGGTTGCTAATCGTCAAAGTTGGAAATTGTTCCGGCCATTGCGCAGCTTTTTGCGGCGGCCGGACGGCCCTCTCGTCGACCGTCACCCTGAGGAGCGCGAAGCGCGTCTCGAAGGGTCGACGGCCCAACTGGTGGCCGTGCACCCTTCGAGGCTCGCCCAGCGGCGCAAGTGCGCCGCAAGGCTCGCACCTCCAGCGACAAAGGCGGAGCCTTTGCGCGGGGGTGACGGACCCAAGTCCGGGCGAAGTGCCACAATGATTAACGACTAGCCCGCCCCGTCAGCCCGCCTTGCCGGCGGCCTGCGGCCGAAGGCCGCCCTTGGTCTCGATGAAGCTGATGATGCGGTCGAGGCCGTCGCTCTTCTTCAGGTTGGTCATCACGAAGGGCCGCTCGCCGCGCATCCGCCTGGCGTCGGTGTCCATCTTCTCAAGCGACGCACCGACATGGGGCGCGAGGTCGATCTTGTTGATCACCAGAAGGTCGGATCGCGTGATGCCGGGGCCGCCCTTGGAGGGGATCTTGTCGCCGGCGGCAACGTCGATGACGTAGATCGTGAGATCCGCCAGCTCCGGCGAGAACGTCGCCGCCAGATTGTCGCCGCCGGATTCGATCAGGACCAGATCGAGATCGGGGAATTTCGCCCGCATGTCGGCGACCGCCGCGAGGTTCATCGAAGCGTCCTCGCGGATCGCGGTGTGCGGGCAGCCGCCGGTCTCGACACCCGCGATGCGGTCCGGCGTCAGCGAGCCGGAGCGCACCAGAAACTCCGCATCCCATTTGGTGTAGATGTCGTTGGTGATCGCCGCGATGTCGTAGCGCTCGCGCATCGACTTGCAGAGCAGGTCCATCAGCGCGGTCTTGCCGGAGCCGACCGGACCGCCGACGCCGACCCGCAGCGGGCCATGAGAAGTGGGCATGTCAACCAATCCCTCTGTCGTCGTCCCGTCGAACGCCGGGACCCATACCGCGTGATCTCTCAATAAGGTCGGATGGCCAACACCGGCCGTAACAATAAAGCCCTGTGGTTATGGGTCCCCGCTTTCGCGGGGACGACGCGGGGATGGCGTGGCGCATCATGACCTAAACAACCTCGTATATTGCGTCTCGTGACGCAGGCTCGCGAGATCCGCCCGAAAGGTGGCGCTGCCGAGCTCGTCGAGCGAGGCCGCGTTGGCCCACCCTGCGGTCGCGGCAACGACCGGCTCGAGATCGGCCAGCACGCGCTGGCTGTCGGTTTGCCCGAGCGGGATCAGCCGGGCGCCTGCCGAAATCCAGTTCGAGAGCACAGCATGCAGGAAGGCATGCAGCGAAGGCGCGAGCCGAATGCCATGCGCGGCGCTGACGATGCCGACCGCGACTGGATAGACGATCGGTCCGTCGCAGGCCGCGACCATCGCGTCGAGGCCGGGTGAATTCCAGGCGGCACGAGCGATCTCGATGAAGGCGCGCCCCTGCGTCGTGGTCTCGAGCTGCCGCTCGCGCGACGGCACGAAGGCGGCTGCAAGCTCGGTGATCTCCTTCAACCCAGCAGGATCAGGCTCAGATGCCGCGCGAAAACTCTGCGCGAGAAACACGGCGTCGCAAAATCCGCTGCCGTCGGTGAGCATCGCGGCGAGCCAGCCGCGCAACGATGCGGCATCGGTGATGTCGCCAGCCTCGACCGCCCATTCGATCCCGCTGGAATAGGCGAACGCGCCGACCGGAAAGGACGGCGACAGCCATGTCATCAGCCGATAGAGCGCGGCTGCCTCGTCCTCCGCCATCCCGTCGCGCAACGCGGCGGGATCGGGCTCATTTTTGGTCATGAGCATGGGAGTGGTCGTGGTGATGATGGGCATGCTCGCAATGCTCATCATGGTGGTGATCGTGGTCATGCCCGTGATCATGGTGATGTCCATCACCATGGTGATGTCCGTCACCGTGGTGATGTCCATCACCGCGGTGATGACCATGATCGTGCGCATGGCTGTGGGCATGATCATGCCCGGTGTGACCATGCGCGGGTGCGTCGGCATGCGCATGCTCGGCATAGGCACCGCCCTCGGGATCGAACGGGGCCTCGATCTCGATGACGCGGGCCCCTAGCCCCTTCACCATCGCCTCGATCACGTGATCCCTGCGGATGCGCAGGCCCTTCGGCATGATCTGCGTCGGCAGATGGCGGTTACCGAGATGCCAGGCGACCCGGATCAGATGATGCGGATCGCTGCCGCGGATCTCCGCGAGCGGTTCGGGAGCTGCGACCACCTCGACGAGGCGGCCGTCCTCCAGCACCAGCGCATCGCCGCCGCGCAACGCGACCGCGTTCTCGAGATCGAGCAGGAATTCGAGCCCGCGCGTCCCGGTCATGGCCATCCGCCGCCGGTGCCGGTCGTCAAAATCGAGCACGACGGTGTCGGCTGCCGCTTCCGTCCAGCGATGCTGTCCCAGAACCCTGGTTGCGCGGATCATCGATGCCTCAGAGCTTCTGAACCTTGGCGTCGCTGATGATCTCGATCACCGTCGGCCCGGTCTTCATGTCGGCGGAATATTCGCGCCACACCTTCATGTGCGGCGCCTTGCTGTGCGCGGTCAGGTCGTCGCGGGTTTCCCAGCGTTCCACCACCACATACAGATTAGGATCGTTGACGCTGACATGGCCCTCATAGGAGAGGCAGCCCTTCTCCTTGTGGGTCTCGGCGATGCACGCCTTGTGCCCCCTGATGAAGGCGTCCTTGTTCTCCGGCTTCATCGGCGTGGTGGCGATGACATAGATCATGATGTTTCTCCCATTCTTGTTGTTGTCTTAGCGGACGTCGACCTTCTCGGGCGTGATCACCTCGATCTTCGGCGGCGCCGCCATGCACTTCACCGCGACCCGGCCGAACGTCTTCATGTGCTCGGCGGTGCGATGCGGCACCAAGGCGTCGGCATTTTCCCACTGCTCGACGAACACCATCTTGCTGTGGTCGGTGACGCTCTCATGCAGATCGTAGGCGATGTTGCCGGGCTCCTTGCGGGTTTCCTTGATGCAGGCTGTCGCCGCAGCGATGAATTCGGCACGGGTCTCGGGCTTGATGGTCAGCGTGGCAACGACGTAAATCACGGAAATTCCTCCCGGTTTTCTCTTTTGGCTTTAGTCTTGTTTTGACGCGTTTTCTTTCCGCGAACCGGAAATCCACTTCGCTCGAAAACGCTCTGGTTACCGGGACGGGTTTTAGAACATAAAATAGCGCTGTGCCATGGGCAGCACCTCGGCCGGCGCGCAGGTCAGGAGTTCGCCGTCTGCGCGGACCTCATAGGTCTCGGGATCGACCTCGATCTCGGGCGTCGCATCGTTGTGAATCATGCTCTTCTTGGAGATTTTTCCACGGGTGTTCTGCACCGCATAGAGCTTCTTGCTGATCCCGAGCTTGCGGGCGAGGCCGCCGGTGACCGCAGCCTTCGAGGTGAACACCACGGAGGATGCCGTCAGCGACTTGCCGAAGGCGGCGAACATCGGCTGGTAATGCACCGGCTGCGGCGTCGGGATCGAGGCGTTCGGATCGCCCATCGGCGCCGCCACGATCGAGCCGCCCTTGATGATGCAGTCCGGCTTGACGCCGAAGAACGCCGGCGACCACAGCACGAGGTCGGCCATCTTGCCCTTCTCGACCGAGCCGATCAGCTTCGACACGCCATGCGCGATCGCGGGGTTGATGGTGTATTTGGCGATGTAGCGCTTGACGCGGAAATTGTCGTTGTCGTTGCCCTTGTCCTGCGGCAGCGCGCCGCGCTGCTTCTTCATCTTGTCGGCGGTCTGCCAGGTGCGGATGATGACCTCGCCGAGCCGGCCCATCGCCTGCGAATCCGACGACATCATCGAGAGCGCGCCGAGGTCGTGCAGGATATCCTCGGCCGCGATGGTCTCCTTGCGGATCCGGCTTTCGGCGAAGGCAAGGTCCTCGGCGATCGAGGGATCGAGATGATGGCACACCATCAGCATGTCCAGATGCTCGTCGATGGTGTTGCGTGTGAACGGCCGGGTCGGGTTGGTCGAGGACGGCAGCACGTTCTTCAGCCCGGCAATCTTGATGATGTCAGGCGCGTGGCCGCCGCCGGCGCCTTCGGTATGGAAGGCATGGATGGTCCGGCCCTTGAATGCCTTCACGGTGTCTTCGACGAAGCCGGATTCGTTCAGCGTGTCCGAATGCAGCATCACCTGAACGTCGTAGTCGTCGGCCACCGACAGGCAGGTGTCGATCGCAGACGGCGTGGTGCCCCAATCCTCATGCAGCTTCAGCGCACAGGCGCCGGCCTTGATCATCTCGACCAAGGCCGCCGGACGCGACGCATTGCCCTTGCCCGATATGCCGAGATTGACCGGGAACGCGTCGAACGACTGGATCATCCGTCCCATGTGCCACGGGCCGGGCGTGCAGGTGGTGGCGAAGGTGCCATGCGACGGGCCGGTGCCGCCCCCCAGCATCGAGGTGACGCCCGCCATCAGCGCGTGCTCGATCTGCTGCGGGCAGATGAAATGGATATGGCTGTCGAAACCGCCGGCGGTGAGGATCTTGCCTTCGCCCGCGATCACATCGGTGCCGGGGCCAATGATGATGGTGACGTTGGGCTGGATGTCGGGATTGCCGGCCTTGCCGATCGCAGCGATCATGCCTTCCTTGATCGCGACGTCAGCCTTCACGATGCCCCAGTGATCGACGATCAGCGCATTGGTGATCACGGTATCGGCCGCGCCCTGCGCATTCGTCACCTGCGACTGCCCCATGCCGTCGCGGATCACCTTGCCGCCGCCGAACTTCACCTCCTCGCCATAGGTGGTGAGATCCTTCTCGACCTCGATGATCAAATCGGTGTCGGCGAGCCGCACCTTGTCGCCGGTCGTGGGACCGAACATGTCGGCATAGACGGAACGCTTGATCTTCACGGACATGTCAGCCCCCAGTTTCAGCCAGCGCGGCCTTGGCGCGCGCAACGGTGTCATCGAAAATACGGTCGAGCCGCGGATTAATGCCTTGGCAATCGGCAACGACCTTCTCCGCCCAGGCCGCATAGTCGGCGAGATCGTCGCGCTCATCCTTGCTTGGATGCGGCACGATCCGGGCACCGATATTGCTGACCTTGTCGGCAGTCTTGATCAGTCTTGCGTCGGGCGATTTATGTGGAGTGTCCTCGATCTGCCTCTGCCGGCGCACGGCTTTCGGCAGGCTCATGTCGTCGGTGCACTCGACCACCAGCGAGGCAACGCGTTCGCTGAATTTTTGCGCGAGCTCTTCGCGCGTGGTCTCGGTGTCCTCGATGGTGTCGTGGAGCCACCCGGCAGCAACCAGCTCGGCATCCGCACCATCAGTCACCTCCGCGAGCAAGCTCGCGACCTCGGCGAGATGATTGATGTAAGGCTCACTCCCCCGCCCCTTGCGCGTCATCCCGTTGTGACGATGCGCGGCAAGTTCGGCAGCTTCGGAGACAAGGCGAACTGGAGGGAACATCGGTTACGGCGTCCCTTCGTGTCTGAAGGTGTAGTTGTTGGACGAGCATCGCGAAATGCCGTCTGCTGGAGTTCGGGGCTTACCCCTCTCCCCAACCCTCCCCCGCAAGGGGGGAGGGAGCCTGACCAACGTGCTCACCTCACTTCGTAGCGCAACTGTTCCTGGCGTCACGGCTGCACCTCGCCATCGTTATCGGATGTGAGGGAGTCACCGGCGGAAG
>NZ_VKHP01001272.1 GCF_010811875.1 Bradyrhizobium uaiense | reverse complement strand
ACCGTTTGGTATTGAGCGACGCGGCGTGGGAGCGGATGGCGCCGTTGATCATAGGGCGCCCGGATCAGAAGGGCTCGACCGGGCGCGACAACCGAATGTTCGTTGAAGGAGTGCTGTGGATCGTGCGGACGGGGTCTCCCTGGCGCGATCTCCCGGAGGTCTTCGGCGATTGGAACAGCGTGTTCCGGCGCTTCAGCCGATGGAGCATCA
>NZ_VKHP01001271.1 GCF_010811875.1 Bradyrhizobium uaiense | reverse complement strand
AGATCACGAAATTGATCACCATCAGCGCGACCCAGATCCATGAGCCGACCACGACCATGACGACGCCGATATAATAGAAGGGATTGCCGACCATCGGCGGATAGAAGGTGTAGAGCACCGAGGCGAGGCCCAGCGACACCGGGATCATCGCGACAACGGCGCCGACGGCGACCAGAAAGAAACCGGCCCAGGCCCAGCGCCGCCCAACCA
>NZ_VKHP01001270.1 GCF_010811875.1 Bradyrhizobium uaiense | reverse complement strand
ACCGTTTGGTATTGAGCGACGCGGCGTGGAAGCGGATGGCGCCGTTGATCATAGGGCGCCCCGATCAGAAGGGCTCGACCGGACGCGACAACCGAATGTTCGTTGAAGGAGTGCTGTGGATCGTGCGGACGGGGTCTCCCTGGCGCGATCTCCCGGAGGTCTTCGGCGATTGGAACAGCGTGTTCCGGCGCTTCAGCCGATGGAGCATCA
>NZ_VKHP01001269.1 GCF_010811875.1 Bradyrhizobium uaiense | reverse complement strand
CCGTTGATTCTTTTTTTTCCGCCCCGCGTGTGCGAGGCGACGATGCTGCAGGAAGGCGTAGGCAATCATTGTCATCAGGGCGGGACGATGAAGACCCTTCCATGATCGCCCCTCGAAGTGATCAAGTCCGAGTTCCTCCTTCAACTGCTGATGCGCCTGCTCACAAATCCATCTTGCCTTGATGGTGGCGGCTAGTGTGCGCAGATCCGT
>NZ_VKHP01001268.1 GCF_010811875.1 Bradyrhizobium uaiense | reverse complement strand
CCGACGCCTCGGCATGCACCGCCGGACATTGGCGCGCAAGCTCGAGAAGCAGCGGGTGAAGTAGCAGAGGCGGAAGGTTCTCACCGTCACCCCCGCGCAAAGGCTTCGCCTTTGTCGCTGGAGGTGCTCGCCTCTTCGGCGAGCCTCGAAGGGCGATGGCCCCACTTCCTCCGCGAGCACCAGGATATATCCGGGCCGTGCATCCTTCGA
>NZ_VKHP01001267.1 GCF_010811875.1 Bradyrhizobium uaiense | reverse complement strand
CGCCCTGATGACAATGATTGCCTACGCCTTCCTGCAGCATCGTCGCCTCGCACACGCGGGGCGGAAAAAAAAGAATCAACGGCCCTCCGCCTCAGCCAACCATGCCCGCCGTACGTCACGCCATCGTCGGTCTCATCCTTCGGCCGCCGTCTCAGCGGTGCCCACACTGCCGAAAACAAATCCTTGAAAAACACCGGTACAAATAGATTC
>NZ_VKHP01001266.1 GCF_010811875.1 Bradyrhizobium uaiense | reverse complement strand
CACTCCTTCAACGAACATTCGGTTGTCGCGCCCGGTCGAGCCCTTCTGATCGGGGCGCCCTATGATCAACGGCGCCATCCGCTTCCACGCCGCGTCGCTCAATACCAAACGGTCCATCACACCCAAGACGGCCTCCCCAAAAGCAGCCTTGAATCTGATTTGCTCCTAAAAGGGAATCCTTAGAGTCCACACCACCTAGTGTTCCGTCCCG
>NZ_VKHP01001265.1 GCF_010811875.1 Bradyrhizobium uaiense | reverse complement strand
TGACGCCGATCACTTGCGCCAAGCCATCGCCGCCAAAGGCGCGCTCGCCGTCATTCCCAACAACCCGTCACGCGCGCTCAAATACCCACTCGACAAGCATCTCTACGCCCAGCGTCATCCCGTCGAATGCTGCTTCTCAAAGCTCAAGCAGTTCCGACGTGTCGCAACCCGCTTCGAAAAAACGGCCCGGAATTACCGGGCCGTCGTCACT
>NZ_VKHP01001264.1 GCF_010811875.1 Bradyrhizobium uaiense | reverse complement strand
CGGCAGTAAAGCGGAAAATGACGAGGGCGGAAAGTGTTCGGGCCTTCTCAATAAGTCGTGGCAGCTCTTCGTTCAGCCAATCATGCTCCGTCATCCTGAGGTGCGAGCGCAGCGAGTCTCGAAGGATGCACGGCCCGGCTATTTCCGCGTCCGGAGTGCGTGTGGCCACAGCGGGGGCCGACGATCCTTCGAGGCTCGCAAGAGCTCGCACC
>NZ_VKHP01001263.1 GCF_010811875.1 Bradyrhizobium uaiense | reverse complement strand
ATGCCCGCAGTACGTCACGCCATCGTCGATCTCATCCTTCGGCCGCCGTCTCAGCAATGCCCATATTGCCGAAAGCAAATCCGCGAAAAACAGCGGCGAAAACACAATCTGCCAAAGTAGTGCTAGGTGGTGTGGACACTAGCGCATCCATAGAACAATGGCAGCGAGAGTGACGACGGCCCGGTAATTCCGGGCCGTTTTTTCGAAGCGGG
>NZ_VKHP01000127.1 GCF_010811875.1 Bradyrhizobium uaiense | reverse complement strand
GCTGAACTGCTCGCTCGAGACCAGCGGCCCGTCGGCAATCTGCCCCTGCACCTTGCCGTAGAGCTGGAAGCCTTCGGGCAGCTCCTGGGTATGCGAGACGTCGAGGTTGAGGTGGGTGAAGCTCGGCGAAGCTTTGAAACGCTTCGCGTCGAACTGGTCCCACGGGCTGCTCAGCGTCCGGATATTGTAGGTGACGCCGGCATTGAACTGCGTCGTGAACTTCTCTTGCTGGAACGTCGCCCCGTAGGTCGCGACGACGGGATAATAAGTGACCGGTGACGAGAAGCCGTCGGTGCCGAGCTTCACGGTCTGGTCGAAATGCTTGTAGTCCACGCCGACCGACAGCGTGTGGAACAGACCCTCGCGGGTCGGCAGTGTGATCACGGCGCGCTCACCGATGATCATGCCGGGGCCGACTACGTTGGTGCCGCCGATGGTCGCGACATTGCTGTTCGACTTGACGCTGTAGAACAGCAGGTTGAGCCAGTCGGCATTCGGGATCCGCGCCATATAGGAGCCGGAGAACACCTCGGCATCGCTCGGACGTTCCGGCGCAACCTGATAGGTGAAGCTCAAGGAATGACCGAGCTGCCACAGATTGTCATAGTGAACGGTGGCAGAGACACGGCTCGGCGTGGTGGACGGCGATTGCCGGTTGTTCAGTTCGAGGCTGGCGTGGAGCGGCGCCTTGTCCTCGACGTTGAGATCGACGTCGACGGTGCCGGGCGCAACGCCGGCGCGCAGCGCCGGCGTCACTCGGCGATCGGGCCACTGGTTGAGCGAGACGATGTCCTTGGTGACATCGGTGAAATTGGGGACACTGCCTTCCTTCAGCGACGGCGCACTGTCCTTGATCCGGTCGAGATCGAAATAGCGTGAGTTCTTGACGCGAAGGCGCCCGACCTTCAACTCGCTCACCTTGAGCGTGACCACACCGCCCGTGACGTTCTGCTGCGGGACTGCGACGCTGACGGTCTGAAAGCCCTTGTCGTGGTACGCCTTCTCGAGCGCTGCGCGCGCCTTCTCGACGTCTTCCGAGGTCTTGTTCGGACCGAGGAAAGGATAGATCGCCTCCTCGATCTCGACCTGCGGCAACTTCTCGGCGCCTTGCACCGCGAAGTCGTCGATGTCGAAGCGCTGCAGCGGCGCCGACGGCTTCTGCGCCGGCGCATTCGCTTCGGCCGGCTGCTTGCCTGCTGCGGGCGCCGCGGCCGCAGCAGCAGTATCTTTCGTTGCTTCCTTTGCCGCGCGCGCCGGCACAATGGCTGCCACGGAGCCAATCACGGAGAGTGCCGCGGCCGACACACGCAACCCGATCCGGCGTCGCGAACGATGCCCAATTAACCAGTGATCTCTTCGACTACGCACAGACGTCCCACTTTACTTCGCGCAGATGCGCGCCATCGCGACAGGAAGACCGCGATGACGGCGCCTTACTCAGAAGACGTCTGGGCGAGTGCAAACCCGCAAAAGAATCTGCGGCATCGCGGAATAAATTTTTGATTTGTTAGGAAGTCGAGCGACGCGGCGCCGATTCGTTCGAATGGAGCCTCTTTCGTTCCGATTGAATCGGAACGAAGCTGGGTCTCCGGATCTTTGTTTGACGCGTTTTCTTCACACGAACTGATTATCCGCTTCGCGAAGTCGCTCCGGGTCAGCTCATCAGCACCACACCGCCTGGCAGCGATGTGATCCGCGCGCCGAACAGTTGCTCGACCTGGGCGACGAAATTGTCGAGCTTGTCGACTTGAAATGTGCCGTTGACGAGCCGGAGCTTCAGTTCCGCGTTGGTGATGATGATCTTTCCGGTGCGGTACCGGTTCACTTCGTCCACCACACTCGCCAGCGGCCGGTCTCGGAAGATCAACAATCCGGTCTGCCAGGCCGCGACCTGCTTGGCATCGACCGGAAGCGAGGCCTGCAATCCGGCGCGCGAATAGGTGACCTGTTCGGCCTTGCGAAGCTGCACGGAGCGGCCGTCCTGTTCGACGGTGACGATGCCGTCGAGGCACGTCACCGAAACGACGCCGTCGATGCACCGCGCGTTGAAATCAGCCTGCAACGCACTGATGCGACCGTCGCGCGCCAGCATCACCAGCGGCGTCGGCGACGACCTTCGGGCGACCACGGAGGCCTCGCCCGAGATCAATTCGATCCGGGTTTCGTTCGGCGTCGGCCGCAGCGCAAGGCTGGTCTGGGTGTTCAATTCAACCGAAATATCGGGCGCCAGCATCACCTTGCGCTGTTCGCCCTTTCCGGTCCGGTAATCGGCCGAGAGTTCGTCGATCGACGGCCACATCTCGAGTGGCGGACGGATCATCATATAGCCGGCCGCGGCGGCGATCGCGCCGCCGAGCACGATGCGGCGTGTCAAAGCGCGAGACGGCCGGGACGGCAATGCTACGACGGAAGCCGCGGCAGCCTTTTCCTCGGCAAGTTCCTTTGCCGCGGCGCTGGCGGTGCGGAGCAGGCTTGCAGCCGTCCTGAACGCCTCTTCGTGGTCGGGGCTTTGCGCGCGCCAACGCTGCAACGCGTCGACATCGGCACGCGTCGGCGAGCCGGCCTTCAGCCGGACAACCCAGTCAAGCGCCTCATCCAACAAGGGATCGGGCCCGGATGTGCGGGTCGGCTCGGTCACGACGGATTGCTCATCACGCTGCCCGCCAAACCTCAACCTCCTGATCGCATCGAGCACATAGCGAAGGTCGCAATATAGACGATTCCGACGGCAGCAGGGCACCGCAATCGGCCGTTGCGCACAACGCAAGCAGAAACATCCAGCAATTGCGGCTTGCGCCGCATCGCGCGCCGGAGCACAGCGCGGCGATCGCATGCCGGTTCAATTGCACCTGAACCTGTCTTCAAGCGGCTCAACACTTCCAGCGAACCTTTCCCAGGCACCCCAACGGTCCTCATGAGATCGCTCTCTATTCGATAGACGACTGAAAGCCCGCTATCCCGCAGAACAGAGGTTGAAATTCGTGCAGTCTGTTACTCTTGATTTAAGGTCAAGCGCTTGCAGCCGCTGGAAATTGTCGTCCGCAATGAATTTCGATAGCCCGCCGCATGACGGCCGACGTCGCGGCCGCGGCGAGTTCGATCACGAACGGGGACGTGGACCGCCGAGACGTCGGATCAAAGTATAGTCGAGGCAATCAGCGCAATGGCTCAGGGCCAACTTCAAATCGCTTTCCACCGTTCGCAGGCTGACGCCGAGCCGGGTCGCCACATCCTGCGGCGGACGTCCCTCGATCGTAATGCTGTAAAGTACGTCGCGCGGCCGCTCCGGCAATCCGGCCAACGCCCGCTTGAAAGCGTCAATATCGGAACGTGCCTCGACGATTCTCGCCGGGCTCGGTCCATCGTCGCTCACGTCGAGCAGTGAATCGATCTCGGTGGCGCTGACGCGGAGATTCTGCGCCTTCTGACGATCCCTCGCGATATTGATCGCGATGCGAAAAATATAGTCGGCGGGGCTGCGGATCGGCACGGCGTCAGTGACCCGCTCCAGCCGCAGGAACGTCTCGTGCAGGGCTTCGTAAGCGAAGTCCGACGATCCCAGACGGCGGGTCAGTTTCTTGACGAGGCCGTCATAGTTATCTGCCAGCTGGCCCCGCAGCCGCACTCGATTGATTTCAGCCACGTTCCGCGGCCTCCCAGACACCAGCCCGATATCCAGATTGAATTGTTCTTGAAGCTGGCCAATCTCGTAACGGCCGCCCACAACACATTTATGACGGTAACAAGTCGACAGCGAACGACACGCAGGCTGATGCGTCGGGCTCACATCCAAAGAGTGAACTGGCGCTCGGCGAAGGCGGCGCGCCGGATCAGGCCGGGTCGAACACCAGCGTGATCTGGATGTTGAGCCGGTCAGGCAGAGCCGACGGGATCGACGGCAGCGGCTGCGCGCGCCGGATCGCGTCGACGGCCGCCTTGTCGAGCACGGCCTCTCCGGAGCTGGTCTTGACCCAGACCTCGAGCAGGGTGCCGTCCCGTTGCATGGAAAACAGCGTCTCGACCGCCCCGTGCAGCCGGCCGAGCCGCCCCGCGTTCGGGTAGCGCTGGTAGCGCGCAACATGACGAAGCAGCGTTTGCTGAAACTTCACTGCGGCACTGCTGGGCGGCGTGTCGGCCGGCGATGGCGTCGAACGCAGGCTCGGCACCGCCGGTTCCACCGGCATCGGCTCGCGCGCCGGGGCCGCGGTCAGATTGTCGAGGGATGGATCGGAGCTCTCCGGCGACACGTCGGTCCGGCTGGCGAGGGTCGCGGTTTGCGGCTCCGACTGCGGTGCAACCGGAATGGGCGCGGGCGACGGGCTCGGCAGCAGGCGAACCTGTACGATCGAGCTCTGCTCCCGGCTTGCCGGTCCAGCCGGCGGCTGCAGCCGGATCCAATAGATGCCTCCGACGAACAGCAGCGTCGCGATGGCCGGCACCAGGAGCAGGCGCAGGACCTCACCCGAGGTCCAGGCGCCGGGATCCTCGGGATGAAACAGCAGGCTCATCGGGCTGACGCCGCGCCCGCTATCAAGTCCACTGGTGTCGTTACCACTCATTGAGACGATTTCACCCGGATCGCGATCCGCACCGGCTGCGACGCATTTGTGGGCGTCGTTCGGCTCACGGTCAGTCCTTGCAGCGCCGCCGTCACCGCCGCATCGCGGTGCTGATCGCCGGTCGACCGCAACAGCTGGGTTCGCTGAATCGTGCGTGAGGGATCGATCCACAGATCGACGACGAGCTGATAGCTGCCGCCGCGGGACCCGATATTCTTCTGCAGCGCCTTTTGAATGTCGAGCTGCAGGCTTTCGCTGTAGTCGCGCAGCGCGCCGGTGTCGTTGCCGTCATTGGTCGCACGCACCTGCAGCGTGCCCAGCGACAGATCCGCGGTCAGAAGCGGGCTCGCCGGCGGCCGGTCGGCCCGCGCGCTGCGCGAAGCCAACGTGATGGCGTCCGGGCGAATGTACTGGACCTTCAGATCGGTTCCCTTCAGAAGCAGGTTCAATGCCTCCTCAGGCGTGAGGGTTCCTTCGACCGGCGCCGACTTCCGGCCGGTTGCCGAATTGCTTTCGTAAAGCACCTGAACGCCGGTGCGTTCGCCATAAGCCTGCAGCGCGCCGGCAAGCTGCTGCGCGGGGATGTTGAATTCGATCGGCGTGGATGCGGCAACGATCTCGCGCTGCTGCGCGGCAACCGCGCAGATGCTGCCGATCAACAGCGCCGCGCAAATCCCGAACAGATACCGCGACCTTGCGGAGGCTCCCGGAGCGTCAACGCCGGTCTCAGCGCCGGCGCGCGCGCCATATGATCCAACTGCCGTCATAACCTTGCTTCGGCCCAAAGTGACCGTTGGTGAAATTCGGCCAGCATGTCTGTGCGGGTTGGCCTTCCGGCCAGCGAACCTGCGTTCTTTATATCTGGAATGTGACGGCCGTCTAACTGGCCTGTCAGTCGACCGGAGTGCCGGGAATTTGTGCTGACCTTTCAGCGTAAAAAGTTCCCGACGCCGGCCCGGGAAGCTCCGAGCGCAAGGCCGGCAGCCCGAAGTGAGCCAAAAAACGAGCGAGCGCTCTCTCAGAAAAATTGATCATCCCCCTTTTCCGAACGCCGCTTCGTGCGCTAGGAATTGATCAAGGGCGACAAGCCCAGCCCGGACCGGCAACAAAACGAGACGGTCCGAGGACATAGCCAGGGAGGCAACGTGGGTCTCGCGCGTCAGCGGCCGGGGACGAATGCGTTCGCGATGGACGTGCTTTGCGCGCGTATCCTCGAACGTCACAGGGATTCCATCCGGGTCCAGAAAACGCATCTCGCCGTTCCGAACCTCACGCGCATCATCGGCGCGACGCTCACGCTTTCCAACAAGCACGGCTTTCACGCCACCACGCTGCGCCAGCTCGCGGAGGCCTCGGGCCTCAGCATGGGCGGTCTCTATACCTACTTTGACAGCAAACCGACGCTGCTCGCGATGATCCTCGGCGAGGTCGCCGAGACGGCGGCGGAGGTCCTCACCGCGCCGCCCGCCAGCGTGAAGCAGGATGCGCGCAAGCATCTGCACTGGATCATCGCGACCCATGTCCGCATGAGCGAGGCGATGCAGCCCTGGTTCGTGTTCTCCTTCATGGAAGCGAAGTCGTTTCCGCCCGCGGAGCGACAGCGCGCCATCGAGATGGAGGTGATGACCGAGAAGATCATCGCCGACGTCCTCAAGCAGGGCGTTGCCAGCGGGGTGTTCGCGATCGATCAGGTCACGCTGACGGCCTCGCTGATCAAGCCGCTGCTGCAGGATTGGTACGTCAAGCGGGCCAAGTATCGCAGACGTGGCACCTCGATCGAGACCTACATCAACGCCGTCGGCGCGTTCGTCGACGCCGCGGTCGCGGGCAGGACGCGGCCTGGCCGCGCCGTGGCCGGCTCCCGCGCGAGATCCAGGCAGACGGCGCAACCATAAAGGCAGGAAGGACGAGGCAATGAAGCGATTGCGATTCAATCAACAGGAGATCGTCTTCGCGGTATTTGCTTTGCTGTTCCTGGCGTTCTCGATTTTCCTGCGCGGCTTCCTGACGCCGGAGAACATGCTGACGCTGCTGCAGAACGTCGCCGTGCTCGGCATCCTCGGGCTTGCCATGGCGATCGTCGTGATCGGGCGCGGCATCGATATCTCGCTGATCGCAGCGCTGGCGGTCCCTCCCGGGCTCGTGCTGCAGATGGTGCAGAACGGCCACTCGCTGCCCGCCTCGCTGCTTGTGGCCGTGCTGCTCACGATCGCCTTCGGCCTGGTCAATGGCTGGCTGATTGCCTATGCAGAAGTTCCTTCGCTGTTTGCGACACTGGCGACCGGCCTGCTGCTCGCCGGCCTCGGGCAGGCCGCATTGTTCCAGCTCGACGTCGTGCAGTGGAGTGACGGTATGAAGGGTTTCGAGCGACTCGGACAGGGCACCATCCTCGGCATCCCGACCTCGATCGTGATGTTCGCGATCGCCTGCGTGGTGGTCGCCTTCCTGCTGCGCCAGACGCGCTGGGGCGCCTATATCTACGCGATCGGCGACAATCCCTACGCGGCCCGCGTCACCGGCATCCCCTCGCGCCCGATCATCGTGTTGCAATATGTCGTGGCGGCGCTGATCGGCTGCTTCGCGGGCTTGGTGATGGCGGCCTCCGTCAACTCGATGCCGACCCGCATCTTCAACTCGACCCTGATCTACGACGTCATTCTTGTCGTCGTGCTCGGCGGCATCGGCCTGTCGGGCGGCCGCGGCGGCGTGCTCAATGTCGTCATCGGCACGCTGCTGATCGGCACCATGCTGAACGGCATGACCATCATGGACATCTCCTACGCCGGACAAAACCTCGTCAAGGGTGTCGTCCTGCTGCTCGCCGTCATCACGGATTCATTCCTGAATCCGCGCAACGAAGAAACGGCACAGCAGGGCGACATCTGAATCAGCCACAACAAGATCAACACGACCAAGGAGGAAGCAATGAAATACGCTGTCAGGACTGCCAAGGTGATTGCCGCCGCATTCGGACTTGCAGTCATCGGCGCCCCGGCTCTGGCCCAGCAGGGCCTCGACGAGCCGTTCCAGAAGCCGTTCAAGGAGGCCCTCGCCGGCAAGACGGTGGCCTACGTTCCGGTGGCCATGAATTTCGACCTCACCGAAGGCTGGTACGCCGGCCTGAAGAAGGAGCTCGAGCCCCTCGGCGTGAAGTTCGAGATCCGCGATCCCAACTGGAACACCAATGCCGGCGCGCAAGCGGTGACCTCGCTGATCTCCGAGAAGCCGGCCGTGATGGTGATCCACAATCCGGACGTGCAGACCTACGCCAAGCTGCTGCAGCGCGCCGAGAACGAAGGCATCTACGTCATCCAGATCAACATGGGATCAGCCTATCGCTCGTCGGCCTTTGTCGGCGCCAACTGGATCGAGATCGGTGAGAAGGACACTGAAGCGGTGGTCAAGGCCTGCCAGGGCAAGTCCAACAAGATCGCCATCGTGCAGGGCGCGCTCTCGGCGGCCGCCAGCGCCTACACGCTCAAGGGCGTCGAGAACGTGCTCGCCAAGCATCCCGAGATCAAGGTGGTCTCGAGCCAGGCGGCCGACTGGGATGCCGCAAAAGCCAAGGCGATCACCCAGACGGTGTTGAAGCAGAATCCCGATCTCTGCGGCATCGTCGGCTTCTGGGACGGCATGGACATCGGCACCGCCGCGGCGGTGAAGGAAGCCGGCCTGACCGGCAAGGTGTTCGTCGCGACCTCCGGCGGTGGCGAGCGCAAGGGCGCCTGCGAGCTGGTGAAGTCCGGCGCCTTCGACCTCAACATGAGCTACGACGTGCCGACCCAGGCCGCGCAGATGGCCGGCACGATCAAATGGCTGCTGTCGTCCGGCGCCAAGGCCGGCTCGATCAAGGGTTCGGAATACACGACCCTGATTCCGATCACCAAGGAGAACGCGGACAGCCAGACCGCGTGCTGGAATCTCAGCGACCTGAAGAAATAGTCCGGCCATTCCCGCTTGATGTCCCGGGCGATCTCGCCCGGGACGTCGATCTCCCGAAATCGAACGCCTTGCTGGAATGCCGATGCGCGACACCTTGACGAGCCTGCGTTACCGCTACTGGCCGGATCATCTCCTCGGCGAGATCCTGTCCAAGCGATGGACCGAGACCGCAATTCCGGTGATCCTGCTCCTGATCGTCGGTTTCGCGCTGAGCCGATCCATCGATCACTTCCTATCGCCGGCGAGCCTTGCCGACACCGCGCGGCAAGCCGGCGAGATCGGCTTCATCGGGCTCGGCATGGCCCTAGTGGTCATCGTCGGCGGCATCGATCTGTCGGTCGGATCGATCTTCGCACTGACCGATTTCTGCGCGCTCTATCTGCTCGACGTGCTGAACTGGCCGGTGCCTGCGGTGGTGGTGGCCACCCTCGCCTGCGGCGCATTGCTCGGCGCCGTCAACGGTGTCCTGATCGGCTACTTGCGGCTACGCGCCTTCATCACTACGCTGATCACCCTGATCATCTACCGTTCGGCGTTCGATCTGCTGATCCAGCGCTACTCCAATTCGATCGCCGCGGCCTTTCCCGACATCCCCTCGTGGAATTTCATCGGCGGCGGCGACGTGTTCGGCATTCCGAGCGTCGCGCTGGTCTATGTCGCGATCGCGATCTTCGGTCATATCTTCATGACGCGGCTGCGCCCGGGCTGGCACATCACCGCGATCGGCGGCTCGCGCCGTTCCGCCTACAATTCCGGCATTCCGGTTCGCCGCACCATCGCGCTCTGCTATGTCGCAAGCGGTGTGCTGACCAGCATCGCCGCGCTGTTCTTTGCGGCACGGCTCGGCACCGTCGGCGGCGACATCGGCGTCGGCCTCGAGGTGATCGTGCTGACCGCGACCGTGCTCGGCGGCATCACGCTCGGCGGCGGCAAGGGCTCGGTCGCCAAGTCGCTGGTCGGCGTTCTGATCGTGCTCCTGATCACCAACGGCCTGACCACGCTCAATGCGCGCGGCGGCATCAACCGCATGGCGCTCGCAGGCATCCTGCTGGTCGCCGCGATGGTCGACATCCGCTGGCAGAAGAACCGCACCCGCATCATCAGCAAGGTCTATGTCGCGCCGACCTATCACGCCTTGCCGCCGCCGCCGGCCACCGAGATCGGCCAGGGCGGCCCGTTCGAGCAGAACGACAAGCTGCGCGACGTCGAATTGATCGGCCTCGGCCGCATCGAGGCGCCCGAGGACGTGATCCTCGATCGCAACAACAATCTCTACGCCGGCTCGCGCCATGGCGATATCATGCGCTTCTTCGCGCCGGACTATCAGCGGATGGAGGTGTTCGCCCATATCGGCGGCCAGCCGCTCGGCATGGCCTTCGACCGGCAGGACAATCTCTATGTCTGCATCGGCGGCATGGGCCTGTACCGCATCAAGCCGGACGGTACGGTCGAAAAGGCGACCGACGAGACCAACCGCAGCATGCATTCGGTCAACGACGACAGCCGCCTGCGGCTGGCCGACGACCTCGACATCACCGACGACGGCCTGATCTTCTTCTCGGAAGCGACCGTGCGCTACGAGATGGACGAATGGCCGATCGACGGCCTCGAGGCGCGCGGCAACGGCCGCATCATCTGCTACGACACCAAGACCGGCGCCACCCATACCGCGCTGCGCGGCCTGAAATTCCCCAACGGCATCTGCGTCGCCAGCGACGGCCAGTCGATCCTGTTCGCCGAAACCTTCGGCTGCTCGATCAAGCGGCTGTGGTTCGCGGGGCCGAAGAAGGGCCAAGTGGAAGTGGTGATGGACAATCTGCCGGGCTATCCCGACAACATCAATCTCGCCTCCGACGGCAATTACTGGTTGGCGCTGGTCGGCATGCGCAGTCCGTCGCTCGACCTCGCCTGGAAGATGCCCGGCTTCCGCCGCCGCATGGCCAAGCGCGTCCCGGTCGACGAATGGCTGTTCCCGAACATCAACACCGGCTGCGTCGTCAAGTTCAACGAGCAGGGCAAGATCCTCGAATCGTTCTGGGACCTGCGCGGCGAGAACCATCCGATGATCACCTCGATGCGCGAGCATCGCGGCTATCTCTATCTCGGCGGCATCATGAACAACCGGATCGGCCGCTACAAGCTGGAGAACGCCGACCCGAACTTCGTGCAGTATGACAAGCGCTGGGGGAAGCTGTCGTGATCGCGGCCGTCAGGGAATTCGCCAACCGCTTTCTCGGCCGCGGCGAGGCCACCATCACCGTGCCGTCGTTCGACGGCGCGCTGAAGCCCAATCAAAAGCTGGAGTCCGCGACGACCTTGCTGGAGTGCGAGGCGCCCGAGGATCTCGCAACCGATGGCCGCAACCTCTATGTCGCCGACGGCCGGCGTCTGCTGCGCCTCGACGGCAGCGCCGCGACCGAACTGCGTAGCTTCGAGCAGCCGATCTCGGCGCTTTGCGCGCTCGCCGACGGCGGCATCGCGGTCGCGCTCGGCGGTCGCGAGGTACGGCTCTACGCCGATCCCACCTCGGGCGAGCCGAGCGTGAGGTTCAGCGACGCCGCCTTCAATGCGATCAACGCATTGACGCCGGCGGGCGACGGCACCCTGATCGCGACCGACGGCTCGGCGACCTGCGGCGTCGACGATTGGGCGCGCGACCTGATGGAGCTCAACCGGAACGGCCGCGTGTTCCGGCTCGATCCCAAGACCGGATCGGTGAAGCCGCTGGCCTCAAAACTCGGCTACGCCTTCGGCGCCTGCGCGCGCGGCGATGGCGTGCTGGTCAGCGAGAGCTGGCGGCATCGTCTGGTCCTCGTCGCGGATGGCAGGACGCCGCAGACTGTGCTCGGTCACCTGCCGGTCTATCCGTCGCGGCTGTCGAAGGCCGCCGGCGGCGGCTACTGGCTGACGGCGTTCACCGCGCGCACCCAGCTGGTCGAGTTCGTGCTGCGCGAGCCGGCCTACCGGCGCCGCATGATGGCCGAGATCGATCCGGCCTATTGGGTGGCACCGCGGCTGCGCTCGGGCTTCTCGTTCAAGGAGCCGATGCAGGGCGCGCACATCAAGACGATGGGCGTCATCAAGCCGTGGGCCCCGCCGCGTTCCTATGGGCTCGTCATCCGGCTGAGCGAAGACGGCAAGCCGCTGTATTCGCTGCATAGCCGGGTCGACGGCGTCAATCACGGCGTCGTCGCCGCGCTGGAACTGGGCAGCGACCTTGTGCTGATCGCCAAGGGACCGGGCCGCGTCCTGAAACTGCCCCTCGCCGGGCTTGCCGAGGAGACAGGCTCATGAGCGACACCGTGCTGTCCCTGCGCAAGGCCACCAAGCTCTACGCCGGTGTGCCTGCCATCGAGGGCGTCGACTTCGACCTCCGTCGCGGCGAGATCCATGCGCTGGTCGGCGAGAACGGCGCCGGCAAGTCGACACTGACCAAGGTGATGGCCGGCGTCGTGACGTTGACCTCGGGGAGCATGACGGTCGACGGCGCAGACGTCGCGCCGCGCACGCCGCTCGAGGCCCGCAATCTCGGCATCGCCATGGTGTTCCAGGAGAACAGCCTGGTGCCGACCATGACCGTGGCGCAGAATCTGTTTCTCGGACAGGAGAAATTCTACAACCGGCTGCGCGGCATCTACATCGCCGCCCAGCAGTTCCTGCAATCGCTGAATTTCGACGTGACGCCGACCGCGACCGTGAGCGGGCTCGGTGCCGCCAAGAAGCAGATGGTGGAGATCGCGCGCGCGGTCCTGCACAAGGCCAAGGTCATCATCTTCGACGAGCCGACCGCGTCGCTGACGCCGGAAGAGAAGAAGTATTTCTTCGACCTGGTCCGTGACCTCAAGAAGCGCGGCGTCTCGATCGTCTTCATCTCGCATGCGCTGGAAGAGGCCCTGCTGCTCGCGGATCGGATCACCGTGCTGCGCGACGGCAAGCATGTCGTCACCGACGATGCGGCGAAATTCGACCGCGCGGCGATCGTGCAGGCGATGGTCGGACGCGACCTTTCCAACACGCTGTACGGTGCGCGGAAGACCAGCGTCCGTCCGGCCGGCGCGCGCGTGCTCACGGTGCAGAACCTCAAGATGGCGCCGATGGTGAAGAACAATTCGCTGTCGGTGTTTGCCGGGCAGATCACCGGCGTGTTCGGCCTGGTCGGCGCGGGCCGCACCGAAACCTTCAAGATCGTATCCGGCGTGTTGAAGCGCGACTTCTTCCACGGCGGCGAAATCCTGCTGCACGACAAGCCGGTGCGCTACCGGGTTCCGGCACCGGCGGTCAAGGCCGGCATCGCCTATGTCACCGAGGACCGTAAGGTCGAAGGCTTCTTTGAGACTTCCTCGATCGCCCGCAACATCTATCTCGGCCTGCTCTCCAAGTTTCCCGGAGGACGGATGCTGCTGTCGCGGCGCGAGACCAACACAGTCGGCAAGACCTGGACCCAGCGGCTGAAGGTTCGCGCCATCGGCGACGAGGCCAAGGTGGTCGAGCTGTCGGGCGGCAACCAGCAAAAGGTCGTGATCGCCAAATCGCTGGTGCAGGAGCCCGAGCTGATCATCTTCGACGAGCCGACACGCGGCGTCGACGTCGGCGCCATCGTCGAGATTCACGAGCTGATCAACCAGCTTGCCGACGAGGGCAAGGCGGTGGTGGTGATCTCATCCTATCTGCCCGAGATCATGGCGCTCTCCGACCGCATCCTGGTTTCGCGCCAGGGCAAGGTGGTCGAGGAATTCTCCGCGGTCGAAGCCACCGAGGAGAAGATCATGTACGCGGCGATCCACTGACGCCGCAAGAGACATGCGACGTGGCCTGCCGGCCACGCCGTGGGTGCCGCATTCGCTGCGACCCCGATTCGCCCGTTACTGCTTTGGACCAACGGTCCCGGTCGCCTTCAATCTCGCCGACCTCACCCAACCCGAGGCGTCGTTGCCGCCGTGTGGATTGAGGTACATCACCGACGACCAGCCATCATCGGTCTGCGCATAGGCAACGAGCTCATCGTTCGGAATGACGAACACGCCTTTGATCGGGCAGTGCAGATTCGGCGCCGAGTAGAATTGCAGCCGTCCCTTGCCCGTCACCACGTTGGCGAGCGGCGGCGACAGCATCGGAACGCGATTGGTGCCCTCCCGCGGCTCCTTACAACTCGACGGCGTCTGCGCGTGCACGGATGCGCCGAGCACAACAAGCATCACGGCAGTGCAGACCAAGCAGGCGAGTACAGACCTGTCCGACATCGCTTCATTCTCCCGACCGCATTGATGGCGATCACCCGGTGTTTGTCGCAGGACATGCCGAGCAGGTTCTATGGATGCGACCGAGATTGCATCCTCAAGCAACCCGCACGCATTCACTCGGTCGCCCGATAGGGTGGCCCGGCGATCATCTTTTATGCCATTGAGATATCGGCATGATTTTGCCGGTCGCCGTCCCCCGTCCCGTTGGGCGGGCCTGGAACCTGTCGGGAAGCGCAACACGCGATCGGGCCAGGCGGCACGCTGATTGGTTGAATTCACGACGCCGGCGTCTTATGCGTGGTCGCCATGAACACCCTTGCCACCGCCGATATATCCCTGACGTCATGGCCGCGCCATCTGGCGCGCCCCGACAAGCCGGCGCCGTTCCTGCCGATGAACCGCGCCGAGATGACGGCGCTCGGCTGGGACCAATGCGATATCGTGCTGGTGACGGGCGATGCCTATGTCGACCATCCGAGCTTCGGCATGGCGATCATCGGCAGGTTGCTGGAGGCTCAGGGCTTCAGGGTCGGGATCATCGCGCAGCCCGACTGGCAGTCGGCCGAGCCGTTCAAGGCGCTGGGAAAGCCACGCGTGTTCTTCGGCGTCACCGGCGGCAACATGGATTCGATGGTCAACCGCTATACGGCAGACCGACGGCTGCGCCACGATGACGCCTACACGCCGAACGGCGAGGGCGGCCGCCGGCCGGACCGCTGCACCATCGTCTATGCCCAGCGCTGCCGCGAAGCGTTCAAGGACGTGCCGATCGTGCTCGGCGGCATCGAGGCGTCGCTGCGCCGCATCGCGCATTACGACTATTGGTCCGACAAGGTGCGCCGCTCGCTGCTGGCTGACGCCAAGGCAGACCTTCTGCTCTACGGCAACGCGGAACGTGCGGTCGTCGAGGTGGCGCACCGGCTCGCCAATGGTGAAGCGCCGCGCGATCTCGACTCGATCAGGGGCGTCGCGCTGTTCCGCCGCGTGCCCGAGGATTACGCCGAGCTGCATGCCGACGATCTCGACTCCGCCGACGAGGGCGCATCGCGCCAGCCGGGCAACATCGTGATCCGCCTGCCGGCCTGCGAGCAGGTCGAGCAGGACCGCGAGGCCTACGCCCGCGCCTCGCGCGTGCTGCATCGGGAGAGCAATCCCGGCAATGCGCGGCCGCTCGTGCAGCGTCACGGCGACCGCGATTTGTGGCTGAATCCGCCGCCGATCCCGCTGTCGACGGCCGAGATGGACTCTGTCTACGACCTGCCCTACGCGCGGGCGCCGCATCCCTCCTACAAGGACGCCAAGATTCCGGCCTGGGAGATGATCCGCTTCTCGGTGACGATCATGCGCGGCTGCTTCGGCGGCTGCACGTTCTGCTCGATCACCGAGCACGAGGGCCGCATCATCCAGAACCGCTCGGAGGGCTCAATCCTGCGCGAGATCGAGCGTATCAGAGACAAGACGCCGGGCTTCACCGGCGTGATCTCCGACATCGGCGGGCCGACCGCCAACATGTACCGGATGGCCTGCAAGGATCCGAAGATCGAGGCGGCATGCCGGCGGCCGTCCTGTGTCTTCCCCGAGATCTGTCCGAACCTCAACACCTCGCATGACGACCTGATCCGGCTGTATCGCAAGGTGCGCGAGGTGAAGGGCGTCAAGCGGGTGATGGTCGCCTCGGGCGTGCGCTACGACCTCGCGGTGGAGAGCCCCGAATACATCAAGGAGCTCGTCACCCATCACGTCGGCGGCTACCTGAAGATCGCGCCCGAGCACACCGAGCGCGGCCCGCTCGACAAGATGATGAAGCCGGGCATCGGCGCCTACAACCGCTTCAAGAAGATGTTCGATGCCGCCGCCGAGCAGGCCGGCAAGAAATACTATCTGATCCCGTATTTCATCGCCGCGCATCCGGGCACGACCGACGAGGACATGATGAACCTCGCGCTCTGGCTCAAGAAGAACCGCTACCGCGCCGATCAGGTGCAGACGTTCCTGCCCTCGCCGATGGCGACCGCGACGGCGATGTATCACACCGGCGTCAATCCGCTGCGCGGCGTGCGCCGCGGCGCGAGCGACAAGGTCGAGGCGATCAAGGGCCTCAGGCAACGCCGCTTGCACAAGGCGTTCCTGCGCTATCACGACCCGGACAACTGGCCGCTGCTGCGCGAGGCGCTGAAGCAGATGGGCCGTGCCGATCTGATCGGCTCGCGCCCCGATCAGCTCGTGCCCGCACACCAGCCGCCCGGCACCGGCAAGGCCGCCGGCACGCGACGACCTCTGCGCGAGGGCGGCCGTGCACAGCGCTTCACCACCAAGGGCCTGCGGATGGGCAAGTGAGAAGCCATCGGCGGCCGGAAGTCAGATCCGGCCAAGCCTGGCGACGCGGCTACTGAGAAAGTTGGCTGGTTCAGTTCGTGCCCGCGATGATGGCGAGGTTGTTCAGGACGGGCGTCGAGCAGAAGGCGACGACAAGCGCGATGTTGTAGACGTTGTTGCTGCGCCAAAGCAGCCACGTGATGACAAACGTCAAGCCCAGCTTGGGCACCAGCCACCACACGCCGAACCACGTCTGAGCCAGATGCATGAACGGGTTCAGCTCGCCCAATCCGAGATCCAGGATCACGTTGGTCGACACGAGGTCGGCGTACCCGAGCAAGAGGGCACAGAGTACCAAGAGACCTTTAACCCAATTCATTATGAGACTCCCGATGCCAAAGATTCCGGAGATGCCGGATTGGCCAGATCACGCTGTTGATGATGTCCACTCGCTCGGCTGGCACGAGGCCCGTTGCAGGATACTCGTCCGGCTTCGGCACCCAGGCCGTGCCGAACAGAATGTCGAGGAGCGGAAAAAAGGCGGCGAAGTTCTTGTCGCGATGCTCAGGACGGACCGAGTGATGAATCCGGTGCCATTGCGGGTTGTTGATCCATGTCACATACCGGCCGAGCGGGATGCGGACGTTGAGATGAGCGCATGCATCGGGGAGGAAGAAGATAAACCCGATAGCTATCGCTATATCTGGCGGGATGCGAAACAAGATCGCCAAGATCGGAAGAAAGGCTTCGGAGAGCACCCTCTCTAACCAGAAATGCCGGCCGCCGGTGATGAACGTAACGCCGTTCGCGCTGTGATGGAACGAGTGCATCGCCCAGAGAAACGGGATCGCATGTTGAAGGCGATGGTATGCGTACTTGTAGAGATCGAGCGCGACCACGACGATCGCAAGTGAAACGTACCACCAGTAACCTTCAGTCGGTAACTTGATCCAGCCAACACCGGCATAGCCCGCAATTGCGCCGGCACTGATCGCTGCGACCGGAGCGAGCATGTACGACAAGCCGAGGCTCACGATCACCGCGAGCCAATCATCACGAAACTCGTCGTGGGGAACGTCCGCAATCGGCCACCGTTTTTCCAGGATACGACTGCCATAGACGATCCCCAGAAATACCGCCGCGTAAAAGATGACGTTTGCAACGTTACTCGGCATGAGAAATCACTCGCCGGCTCAATAGGGCAGACAATAAGAATAAAAACAGTCTGTGCCCTATATGTTGAAAAACCTTATTTTTTCTCAACGTTCCGGCGAGCGCAAGCAGGGTTTTTACGGGACGCCCCTCGGCTTCAACCTGCTTCCGAAGCGCCGCGGGTCGGTACGGTTGTCGAATTGATCCGGAGGCGACCGAAACGCTGCCGCTTGCGATCCAGCCAGCAGTCGCGGCCTGTCGCTTCAGAGCATGAGCGGCGATCCGCGACAGAAATGTTTCGCTAACGGTGTCGTCGAAGAATTCATCACGACGCTGTCGCGAGCCGACGCAGGTGCCGCGCATCGTACATACGAGAAGGCCCGCGACGTTGTCGCGGGCCTCGGAGGGGATCCGCTATGCAGCTCAATGCAGCGAGCGGTCGGTACGGGCGGAAGCCCGTGCGGTCGTGATCTTGCTTCGCGGTGTCAGGACGCTGAGCTGATGCGGCGTGGCCGACGTCGCGGCGATCGGCGCCTGCTCGTGGACATTGGCGGCGCCAAGCGCGCCAGCCTGCACCGGCGAGATCGGCAGGCCCGCGGCTTCGAAAGTCGGAAGCTCCGCTGCCGATGCGCTCGTTGCACTCGCGATCGCGAGGGTGGCGGCGATGATGGGGAGGGAAATCTTGGTCACTTGAAGGCTCCTCGATGGGATTCGAGAAGCAAATCTAGGCCCGCTTTGTTGCAATGCAATAAAACCATCGCCGCACCGCACAAACAATTGAGCGCCGCGGCAGAACGACAACGGACGTCGCAGCGCCGCCGGCGCTCTCGCCCGGTAGCGAGCTCGACTGCCGCCGTGAAAAACCAATGAAAACAAAGACGAATGGCGCGCCCGGAACGATTCGAACGTCCGACCCTCAGATTCGTAGTCTGATGCTCTATCCAGCTGAGCTACGGGCGCATTTTCGCGGATGGGCTTGAAGCCCGCAAGGTTCCGGGAAGCCCGGAACGTCGCGAAAGAGCGCTCTAGCTACAGGCTCCCGGCCCGGTTGGCAAGCTCTGGAAATGCCAATTTCGGCGCAGTTTTGGCCGCCCGAAATACCGGGGCCGCCTACGCCCGCGCCCGCTCGCTGCGGATCGACAGCAATTCCACCGGGCGATCCGGGATCGAAATCCGGAAGGTGGCGCCGATGGTGCCCTCGACCAGGTGAATGTGGCCGCCATGGGCGCGGATCAGCTCGGCGGCAATCGCGAGGCCCAGCCCGCTGCCGCCGGGGCGGCCGGAGGTCTGGAACGCCTCGAACAGATGCTCGCGCGCCTTGGCCGGCACGCCGGGGCCGGTATCGGAGACCTCGATGATCGCAACTGTCCCCTCGCGGCGGCCGGTGATGCGGATCTGCTGCGCACCGCCATCGCTGTCCTGCCGGCTCTCCAGCGCCTGGGTGGCGTTGCGCACCAGGTTGAGCAGCACGCGGAACAGCTGGTCCGGGTCGGCGTCGATGGTCAGGCCGCGCTCGATCGCGCTGATCCAGGTGATCGAGACATCGGTCGCCAGCCCGGCCGATTCGCGGACCTCGGCGACCGCGGGCTCCACCATGATCACGCGGCGGTCGGGTGCCGCCTCCTGGGCGCGGCCATAAGATAACGTCGACTGGCAGAAGGCGATGGCACGCTCGAGCGAGCGCAGCAATTTCGGCGCAAAGCGCTGCACCCGCGGGTCGGGCACGCTGGCAAGCTGGTCCGACAGCAGTTGCGAGGATGCCAAGAGGTTGCGCAGGTCGTGGTTGATCTTGGAGACGGCAAGCCCGAGCGCGGCGAGCCGGCTCTTCTGATGCAGCATCGAGACGAGGTCGCGCTGCATGTCCGACAGCTCGCGCTCGGCAACGCCGATCTCGTCGCCGCGCTGGCTGGGCACGATGATTCGCGCCGAGCTTTCCGGATTCTCGTGGAAGCCGACCAGGCTCGCGGTCAGCCGCCGCATCGGGCGGACGAACAGGTAATGCAGCGCCAGATAGACCAGGCCGGCGGTGAGGCCGGCGATCAGCAGCGCGACGACCAGCACGTTGCGCGAGAAGCGGTACATCGCCTGCCGCAGCGGCTTCTCGTCGATCACGACCTCGATGAATTGCGCCTGGCCGGGCGCCGGGCCGACCACGCGGATGGTCTGGTCGCCATGCTCCAGCATGATCTCGAAAGCATCGACGATTGCCGACCACACCGTCACGGCCCGCATGTCGACGTCGTGATCGATCGCGGCCGGCAGGTCGGCGCTGGCGAGCAGGCGGCGCTGCTGGCCGAGCTTGATAGCGACGGCACGGGCGCCGATGCTGGTCAGGATCTGCCGCGCCAGCGAATCCGGCACCAGGCCGGACGGGGCGGCGTCGAGCACCAGCGCCGCAGTATTGGCGGCGGCCAGGCGGTCATTGAGCCGGTTCATCCGGAAGTTGGCGATGGCCGGTACGTAGATCAGGAGCCCGGCGATCATCACCAGGGGAATCGTCAGCAGCAAAAGCTTGCCCGACAGCCCGAGCCGAAGGGGCGGCTTGGGCCGCTGCTTCTGCGCGGTCGCCTGATCGTCAGTTAGAGCCACAAGATAAGGCCTTGTTTGGCTTAGGGGTCGGAAGATGCGGCCCGGCCCCCGAGCCGGTCAAATTACGGATCGCTAATGTCGCCGGTTCCCCGGACGCCCCAAAGCGTACCCTTACCGTCAAATACCCCGCGAAATCAGATATATTCGCCCCAATTGCGACGTTTCAAAGAACCCTTTTTGCGACGCCATGTGACATTGACGAAAACAGGACGCTCCCTTATAAGCCGCGCCAACTGTCCGCGATGGCCCGGTTCTTGACCGGGGGCGGCTCTTTGGGGCCGTAAACGGCTCGTTTGGGCCCGCCAGCATCACCGGACTCCATCTCAATACAACGGCAAATTGCCCGGTCAGCGGAGAATTACCCGTGAAGCGGACTTATCAACCCAGCAAACTGGTGCGCAAGCGCCGTCACGGCTTCCGCGCCCGCCTCGCCACGGCCGGCGGCCGCAAGGTCCTCGCTGCGCGTCGCGCGCGTGGCCGCAAGCGCCTGAGCGCCTGAGCCCGGACGTCTCCTCTCCGGAGATACCCATTATGGATCGGCTGAGGCAGCGGGCGGATTTCCTCGCCGTTGCCAATGGCGCACGGGCGAATACCGCAGCTTTTGTGCTGCAGGGCCGCCGCCGCGATGATCAGGGCCCGATCCGCGTCGGCTATACCGTCACCAAAAAGAACGGCACTGCGACCGAGCGCAACCGCATCCGGCGCCGGCTTCGCGAAGTGATGAGACGGGTCGATGCCGTATTCATGCGGCCGCACCATGATTATGTGCTAGTCGGCCGCCGTGACGCGCTGACCCGCGACTTTACGACCATGCTTGACGATCTGCGGTCGGCGTTGCGCCGCCTCGACCGGCCTGCGCCAAAGGCGGGCAACGAAAGCGCACGTAATCCGAATGGAATGACGAGACCCTGAGAGATGTCCAATAACCGCAACACGATCCTTGCCGTCATTCTGTCCGGCCTCGTCCTGATCGCCTGGCAATATTTCTACAACGTGCCGCAGATGGAGAAGCAGCGCGAGGCGCAGCGGCTGGCCGAGTTGCAGAAGCCTGCGCCGCAGCCGACGGCTCCGGGGGCTGCTCCAGGCGCTTCGACCACGCCCTCACCGGCACCGGGCAAGCCTGCTGCCGACGCTCCGGTGGCAAGCCGCGAGACCGTGCTTGCAGCCGGCCCGCGCATCAAGATCGACACCCCGCGCGTGATCGGTAGCATCGCGCTGAAGGGCGCCCGGATCGACGATCTGTCACTGGTCCAGTTCCGCGAGACGGTCGACCCGAAGTCGCCGGCCATCGTGCTGCTGTCGCCGTCGGGCACGGCCGAGCCTTATTATGCCGAATTCCTGTGGCTGACCGCCAACGGCGCGTCGGTGAAGACGCCGGACTCCGAAACCGTCTGGCAGCAGGAGGGGTCGAACAGCCTGTCGCCGAGCACCCCGGTGGTTCTGAAATACGAGAACGGCCAGGGCCTGACCTTCCGCCGCACCATCTCGATCGACGATCGCTACCTCTTCAGCATCAAGGACGAGGTCATCAATCAAGGCAGCGCGCCAGTGACGCTGTACCCGTTTGGGCTGATCTCGCGCGGCGGCAAGCCGCCGGTCTCGGGCTACGCGATCCTGCACGAAGGCCTGATCGGCTATCTCGGCGAACAGGGCCTGCAGGAATATACCTACAAGAACATCGACGACAGCAAGATCCCGACCGGCGAGGACTCGCGTGGCGTCAAGTTTGACAACGTGACCAACGCCTGGCTGGGCATTACCGACAAATACTGGGCGACAGCCCTTCTGCCGGACACCAACGCCACACTGCAAACGGCCCGTCTTACCAACGACTCGGCTTCCGATCCGCGCGCCAAACGCTATCGGGCCGACTACATGCTCGGCGCGCAGACCATTCCGATCGGCGGCACCGGCGTTGCCAATGCGCGGCTGTTCGCCGGCGCGAAGGAAGCCGCGACCGTCGGCCTCAACTTCCCGCTGGTCGGCTTCGGCGGCTACAATAAGCAGCTCGGCCTCAACCATTTCGATCTCCTGATCGACTGGGGCCACTTCTACTTCATCACCAAGCCGATGTTCCTGGCGCTCGACTGGTTCTATCGCCTGGTCGGCAATTTCGGCATCGCGATCCTGCTGGTGACGGTGATCGTGAAGCTGCTGTTCTTCCCGCTCGCCAACAAGTCCTACGCCTCGATGGCGAAGATGAAGTCGGTGCAGCCGCAGCTGCAGGCGCTGAAGGAACGCTATCCTGACGACCGCGTGAAGCAGCAGCAGGAGATGATGGAGATCTACAAGAAGGAGAAGATCAACCCGATCGCCGGCTGTCTTCCTGTCGTCGTGCAGATCCCGGTGTTCTTCTCGCTCTACAAGGTGCTCTTCATCACCATCGAAATGCGGCACGCGCCGTTCTTCGGCTGGATCAAGGACCTCTCGGCGCCCGACCCGACCAACCTGTTCACGCTGTTCGGGCTGATCCCGTTCGATCCGATCGCGCTGCTCGGACCGCATTTCGGGGCCTATCTGGTGATGGGCATCTGGCCGATCATCATGGGCATCACGATGTGGGTTCAGATGAAGCTGAACCCGGCGCCGCCGGACCCGACCCAGAAGATCATCTTCGACTGGATGCCGCTGATCTTCACCTTCATGCTGGCCGGCTTCCCGGCGGGTCTCGTGATCTACTGGGCCTGGAACAACACGCTCTCGGTGCTGCAGCAGAGCTTCATCATGCGCAAGAACGGCGTGAAGGTGGAGTTGTTCGACAATCTGAAGTCGACGTTCGCCAAGAAGCCGACCTAGCTTCCGGCAAACCGCCTGATCACTGCGTCATGCCCGGCCTCGTGCCGGGCATCGACATTTTGGAGACCGGCAGGACAAGACGTTGACGGGGATGGCCGGGTCGTCTTACGCCAAAGCTGCGCCTTGAGCTTTTGCCCGACCACCATGAAATGGGACCCTTCGCATGACCGCCGAACCCGATGCGGAGCTGATCGAGCAGGGGCGTAAGCTGTTCGCCGGCGACTGGCGCTTCATCTGGGCCTCGCCCTCGATCGAGACGCTGCCCCCGATGGCCGGCCTCGAGGTCGTCTTTGCCGGCCGCTCCAATGTCGGCAAGTCGAGCCTGATCAACGCGCTCACGGGCCGCAGCAACCTCGCCCGCACCTCTCACACGCCCGGCCGCACCCAGGAGCTGATCTTCTTCGAAGGACCGGAGAAGGCGGGCTTCCGCCTGGTCGACATGCCGGGCTACGGGTACGCCTCGGCGCCGAAGACCAAGGTGGCGTCGTGGACGGCGCTGATCCACAAATTCCTGCTCGGACGCGCGACGCTGGCGCGGGTCTATGTGCTGATCGACGCCCGCCACGGCATCAAGGACGTCGATCTCGACGTGCTGAAGACGCTGGACAAGTCCGCGGTCAGCTACCAGGTCGTGTTGACCAAGGCCGACCAGGTCAAGCCCGGCGAATTGAAGACCGTCATCGCCGACACGTCAGCGACGCTGGCAAAGCATCCCGCCGCGTTCCCCGAAGTGCTGGTGACCTCGTCGCGCACCGGCGACGGCATGCCGGAGCTGCGCGCCGCCATGGTGCGCCTGATCGAGGAGCGGCGCAGGTGAACGGCGCATCCCGCCTCCTGATTGGGCTAGCCGCCATCATGGGCGCCTGCGGCGTGATGCTGGCGGCGGCCGCCGCCCATTTGCCTGATGCCACGCGGCTGGCCGCTGCGTCCTCGATGCTGCTGTTCCATGCATCCGCCGCCATCGCGACCCTTGCGATCGCGGACCGCACGATCATCCATGCGAAGCTCGGAATCGTGGCGGCGGCAGGCTTCGTCATCGCGGCGTCATTGTTCGCGGGCGACCTGGTGCTGCGCCAATATGGCGGCCACGGCTTGTTTCCGATGGCGGCTCCATCAGGCGGAACGCTGTTGATCCTCAGCTGGCTGGTGCTGGCGGTCTCGGCCATGTGGCCGCAGCGCTGACCCGTAACCCGGATGGAGCGCAAGCGAAATCCGGGACTGCAGCCGCGGCACGATTCCCGGATTGCGCTTCGCTCCATCCGGGCTACGAATACCTCTCCCGCTTTGCGCCCTGCCCGGCAATCAGATAGAACCGCGCCCGTCCCTCCGCTGACATGAGACCAGCCCCATGACCGACCAGCACATCAGCCCGCTCGATCAGGCCCGCATCCTGTCCGAGGCGCTGCCGCACATGCAGGAATATGACGAGGAAACCATCGTCATTAAATATGGCGGCCATGCCATGGGCGCCGAGGACACCGCCAAGGCGTTCGCGCGCGACATCGTGCTGCTCGAGCAGACCGCGATCAATCCGGTGGTCGTGCATGGCGGCGGCCCGCAGATCGCGACCATGCTGAAGCGCCTCGGCATCCAGTCGGAATTCGCCGCGGGCCTGCGCATCACCGACGCCGCCACTATCGAGATCGTCGAGATGGTGCTGGCCGGCTCGGTCAACAAGCAGATCGTCGGCTACATCAACGAGGCCGGCGGCAAGGCCGTGGGCCTCTCCGGCAAGGACGGCAACATGGTGAAGGCGTCGAAGACGACGCGAACCATGGTCGATCCCGATTCCAACATCGAGAAGGCCGTCGACCTCGGCTTCGTCGGCGACCCCGAGAAGGTCGACCTCACGCTGCTCAATCAGCTGATCGGCTATGAGCTGATCCCGGTGCTGGCGCCGCTCGCCACCTCGCAGGACGGCCAGACGTTGAACGTCAACGCCGACACCTTTGCCGGCGCGATCGCCGGCGCGCTGAAGGCCAAGCGCCTGCTGCTGCTGACCGACGTACCCGGCGTGCTCGACAAGTCCAAGAAGCTGATTCCGGACCTGTCGATCAAGGAAGCCCGCAAGCTGATCGCCGACGGCACGATTTCCGGCGGGATGATCCCGAAGGTCGAGACCTGCATCTACGCGCTCGAACAGGGCGTGCAGGGCGTCGTGATCATCGACGGCAAGACGCAGCACGCCGTGCTGCTCGAGCTCTTCACCAACCAGGGCACCGGCACGCTGATCCATAAGTAATGGCAGACGCGGCAGCGCGAATGAAAGCCGTCATGGCGGGACTCCCGGCGAGGATTCCTCGCCGGGCGCCGGCGGCGCGGCTCGCGATGTCGCTGCCGGCCGCGCTGGTGTCGTTCCTGTTTTCGGCGGCGCCGGCGCATGCCGACCTCAAGCTCTGCAACCGCATGAGCTATGTGATCGAGGCCGCGATCGGCATCGACGACAAGGCCGCCACCGCGACACGCGGCTGGTTCCGGATCGATCCGGCAACCTGCCGGGTCGTGGTGCAGGGCGCGCTCACCGCCGACCGCGTGCTGCTCAACGCGCGCGCGCTCGGCGTTTACGGTGCGTCACCGATCCCGCAGAACGGCACCGATACGCTCTGCGTCGCGCAGGACAATTTCGTGATCGCCGCCGCGCGGCAATGCCGCTCCGGCCAGACGCCCGCGCAATTCACCCAGATCACGCCGACGCAGACCGATGACGGCAACCTCGTCGCCTACCTCGCCGAGGACAGCGAGTATGACGACGAGCAGGCGCGGCTCGCCGGCATCCAGCGCCTGCTGGTGATCGCAGGCTACGACGCCGCGCCGATCGACGGCGTCGACGGGCCGAAGACCCAGAGCGCGCTATCGGCATTCCTCAGGAGCCGCGGGCTTGCGAGCGACATCGTGCAGTCGCCGAACTTCTTCACCACCATGGTCGACGCCGTGCAGAAGCCGTCGCCGACGGGGCTGACCTGGTGCAACGACACGCCGCACAAGGTGATGGCCGCGGTTGCGACCGACGACGGCAAGGTGGTGACCAGCCGCGGCTGGTATGGGATCGATCCCGGCAAGTGCCTGCATCCCGACGTCACGGGCACGCCGAAGCAGATCTATTCCTTCGCGGAAGCGGTCGACGGCGACAATCGCGCCATTCGCATCAAGGACAAGCCGCTGAACTGGGGCGGCGGGGTGCAACTCTGCGCCCGCGACAGCAAGTTCGAGGTCAACGAGCAGGGCGACTGTGCCACTCGCGGCCTCACCGCGCTCGGTTTCACCACCGTCGACATGACCAGCGGCGGCAAGACGCTGCGCTTTGCGGTGCCGTGATCGTTCTTCTTGACGTCGTCCCGGCGAAGGCCGGGACCCATAACCACTACTCTGGGTTTTGAACAAAGATGATGAACACGAGCAATTCACACCGCGCGCACCAATTGCCGCCGCGCTTCCTCGGGCGAGATCTTCAGCCAGTTGCCGACGAACTCGCCGATCCGCGCATCGACCTGCTGCCACAGATTGACGTGATGCGGGTACAGCGTGTTGTCGAGGTCGAACACCCAGGTCTCGACGTGGCCGAAGCTGCGGGGAGTTTTGGTCATGATTCCCTCAACACGTCGTCCCGGCGGAGGCTGGGACCCATAACCACTACTCTGGGTTTTGAACAAAGATGATGAACACGAGCAATTCACACCGCGCGCACCAATTGCCGCCGCGGCGTATGGGGTGTCTCTTATACACATCGGACGATGCCAA
>NZ_VKHP01001262.1 GCF_010811875.1 Bradyrhizobium uaiense | reverse complement strand
CGCGCCCATTCGGCCTGCGCATCGGTTTCGAAGATCGTGATGGTCTCGCGTTTTGCCGGCGGATCGATCAGGTCATTGTATTGATAGCCCCACCAGGCCGCGGCGTTGCTGCCGAACGACTTGCCGGCAAAGGCTGGATTGGCCGAGGGCCGCGGCCAGATATCGAGGATCTGCACCTCGAGCACATCACCCGGCTCCGCGCCGCAGACATG
>NZ_VKHP01001261.1 GCF_010811875.1 Bradyrhizobium uaiense | reverse complement strand
TATCGACGACGAGATGGATGTCCAGTTGGGGCGGCACGTTAGCTTCGCTGTGGCGCAGGAAGGCGAGGAGCTCCTGGTGGCGATGCCGGGGTTTGCATTGAGCGATGATTGCGCCGTCGAGCACGTTGAGGGCGGCGAACAGGGTGGTCGTGCCATGACGCTCGTAGTCGTGGGTGACGCCTTCAATGTAGCCGAACCCCATGGGAAGCATGG
>NZ_VKHP01001260.1 GCF_010811875.1 Bradyrhizobium uaiense | reverse complement strand
ACTTCACGCCAACCTATGCCTCCTGGCTTAACCAGGTCGAACGCTTCTTCGCCCTCATCACCCAACGCGCAATCCGGCGCGGATCATTCGATTCCACCGCCGACCTCGTCAAAAAAATCGACCGCTTTATCCGCACCCACAATGCAGATGCTCGCCCCTTCGTCTGGACCGCAACTGCCGACTCCATTCTCCAGAAACTCGCGCGACTTTGTC
>NZ_VKHP01001259.1 GCF_010811875.1 Bradyrhizobium uaiense | reverse complement strand
TGGATACGACTGGGACAATCACATCATTTTCTTCCACACCGATGACGAGATTCTCGATCGGTGGCGACGTCTACGGAGTGCAGGATGCGAGCACGAGCTACAGCCTGACCAATCCTGACGCACAAACGCTGCGCTTCCAGGTCCAGCAGGGTGATCATGCCTGGTACGATGACTCATCTGTTGATCGCTCCGAGGTGTCAGGCGCGACCAACA
>NZ_VKHP01001258.1 GCF_010811875.1 Bradyrhizobium uaiense | reverse complement strand
TATTGGCGAAGGAGACGCTGGGCCATGACCCGATGAAGGGCGTGGCGGTGGTGTTCCGTGCGAAACGCGCCGATCGAGTGAAGATTGTCGTCTGGGACGGCAGCGGCCTTGTGATGTACTGGAAGCGGCTCGATGGCAGCGGCTTCAAATGGCCACCCATCGTGGCCGGTGTGATGCGGATGAATGCGGCCCAGCTGTCAGCGCTGGTGGCCG
>NZ_VKHP01001257.1 GCF_010811875.1 Bradyrhizobium uaiense | reverse complement strand
GCTGCGCCCACAGCGTATCGGTGCCGGCTGACGTCCCGGCATCGAACACCACATTGGCACCCGACGGCACATTGATCGCGTGGCCTGCGGTCTGCGCCACGCCGTTGATCAGGAACTCGCCGCCGGCTGCCGTGCCGTTCGAATCCCACAGCTGCAGCTGATACGAGACATTGCTCGGATCGGACACGTTCACCAGGCTCGAGAGCGCAATCT
>NZ_VKHP01001256.1 GCF_010811875.1 Bradyrhizobium uaiense | reverse complement strand
AAGCCGCAACCCATTGGAGCGTGCGCGCCATCGCCAAAGAGACGGGCATTGCCAAGAGCACCGTTCATCGCTTGTTCCAACTCTTCGGCCTGCAGCCTCACCGCACTCGCAGCTTCAAACTCTCGACCGATCCCTTCTTTGTCGAGAAGCTGCGCGATGTGGTCGGGCTCTATCTCAATCCGCCTGACAAGGCCGTGGTGCTTTGCGTCGATG
>NZ_VKHP01001255.1 GCF_010811875.1 Bradyrhizobium uaiense | reverse complement strand
CGGCTGACCAAGATCAAGCATCCCTGGACCAATGGCCAGGTCGAGCGCATGAACCGGACCATCAAGGAAGCGACCGTCCAACGCTATCACTACGATCGACACCATCAGCTCGAAGCTCACCTGACGCCGATCACTTGCGCCAAGCCATCGCCGCCAAAGGCGCGCTCGCCGTCATTCCCAACAACCCGTCACGCGCGCTCAAATACCCACTCG
>NZ_VKHP01001254.1 GCF_010811875.1 Bradyrhizobium uaiense | reverse complement strand
CGGATCAATTCTACCAGATGATGCACAGTGGCCGCTTCCCCGATGGCGGCCTGGTCTATCCGGCGATGCCGTTCGCCTCCTATACCCAGGTGACGCGCGAGGACAGCGACGCGATCTACGCCTATTTGCGCACGGTCACTCCGGTCAAGCAGCTCAACAAGCCGCATGACCTGACGTTCCCGTTCAACAACCGCTCGCTGATCCTCGGATGGCG
>NZ_VKHP01001253.1 GCF_010811875.1 Bradyrhizobium uaiense | reverse complement strand
GCGCCCGAACGATGGTGGAATCGACGATCAGATATTCGAAGTCCGGATCATCGGACATCGCCTCGAAGATCCGCCACCAAACACCCTTGATGCTCCATCGGCTGAAGCGCCGGAACACGCTGTTCCAATCGCCGAAGACCTCCGGGAGATCGCGCCAGGGAGACCCCGTACGCACGATCCACAGCACTCCTTCAACGAACATTCGGTTGTCGCG
>NZ_VKHP01000126.1 GCF_010811875.1 Bradyrhizobium uaiense | reverse complement strand
CGGACGCCGCGCGTGCGCTGCACGCAGCCAACCGGATCTGGATTACAGGCTTCCGCAGCTGCCGCGGCGTTGCGGACCTGTTGACCTACCAGCTTCGCCTGTTCCGCCCCGACGCGGTGCAACTGGTCGGCGGTTCCGGCCCGTTCGATCTCGACCACGGCGCCTTCCGCTCAGACGACGCCGTGGTCGTGATCGGTTTTGCGCCCTACACGCTGGTCAGCGTCGAGACGGCGCGCGCGGCACATCAGGCGCGCGCCACGCTGATCGCGATCGCCGATACGATCACGGCGCCGATGGCCGAAGGCGCTGATCATCTGCTGCTGTTCGAAGCCGCCTCCTCTCCCGGCTTCTTCCCGAGCCTCACCGGCGCGATCGCCGTCGCCCAGTCGCTCGCCGCCGTCGCCTTCACGCTGGGCGGCGCAGGCGCAAAACGCAAGCTGGAGGAGACCGAGGGCCGGCTTGCCAGGATGTCGCAATATACCGTCGAGAAAGGATAAGTATCATGGCCGCCAACAAGAGCCGCGTGATGCACCGAAGCCTGCGCGAGACCCCGCCGAAAGCAATTGGCGGAGACGGCGTCTGGCTGATCGCGGAGGATGGCCACCGCATTCTCGATTCCTCCGGCGGCGCCGCGGTGTCGTGCCTCGGTCACCAGCATCCGCGGATCCTTGCCGCGATCGCCAGACAGGCCTCGAAGATTGCCTATGCCCACACTGGCTTCTTCTCCTCCGAGCCTGCGGAAGAGCTCGCCGAGCGGCTGGTCGGCCACGAGCCCGGGGGCCTCGGCTATGTCTATTTCGTCAGCGGCGGATCGGAGGCGATCGAGGCCTCGATCAAGCTGGCGCGGCAATATTTCATCGAGCGCGGCGAGCCGAAGCGCGCGCGCTTCATCGCGCGCCGGCAGAGCTATCACGGCAATACGCTCGGCGCGCTGTCGGCCGGCGGCAATGCCTGGCGCCGCGAACCCTACGCGCCGCTGCTGTCGCCTTCGTTCAGCCACGTCACGCCCGCCTTCGCCTATCACGAGAAGCGCGACGATGAATCGGAGGCCGCGTTCGTGGCCCGGCTCGCCGCCGAACTGGAAGCCGAGTTTCAGCGGCTCGGCCCTGAGAATGTCGCCGCCTTCATCGCCGAGCCCGTGGTCGGCGCCACCGCCGGCTGCGTGCCGGCGCCGGAAGGATACTTCAAGGCGGTGCGCGAGATCTGCCGCCGACACGGCGCGCTGCTGATCCTCGACGAGGTGATGTGCGGCATGGGCCGCACCGGCACGCTGCATGCGTGGGAGCAGGAAGGCATCTCGCCCGACATCCAGGCGATCGCCAAGGGGCTCGGCGGCGGCTATCAGCCGATCGGCGCGATGCTCGCGAGCGGCAGCATCGTCGACACCGTGCGCAACGGCTCCGGCGCGTTCCAGCACGGCCACACCTATCTCGCGCATCCGCTCGCCTGCGCCGCCGCGCTCGAAGTGCAGAAGACGATCGCCGAGGAGAGACTGCTCGACCAGGTCAAGGAGCGCGGCCGCCGGCTCGAGCAGCGGCTGATCGAACGCTTCGGCAACCATCGCCATGTCGGCGACATCCGGGGCCGCGGCCTGTTCTGGGGGATCGAGCTGGTCGCCGATCGCGGCACGCGGCAGGCGTTCGATCCCAAGCTGAAGCTGCATCAGCGGATCAAGTCCGCGGCCTTCGCCGGCGGCCTCGGCTGCTATCCGTCGGGCGGCACCGCCGACGGCCAGCGCGGCGACCACGTGCTGCTCGCCCCGCCCTATATCGCAACTTCCGGCGACATCGACATGATCGTCGAAAGGCTCGGCGCTGCGGTAGACAGCGCGTTGAAAGATGTTGGTCACTAGGAGGAGGTGTAAAATGTACAGGGGATTGATTACTGCAGCCGTTCTGGTCGCAGGCATCGCGAGCGCAAGCGCAGCGACGCTCGACACCATCAAGCAGCGCGGCACGCTGGTGTGCGGCGTCTCGACCGGCTTTGCCGGCTTCTCGGCGCCGGACTCGCAGGGCAACTTCAAGGGCCTCGATGTCGACTATTGCCGCGCGCTCGCCGCCGGCATTCTCGGCGATCCCGCCAAGGTGCGCTACGTCGCATTGACCGCGCAGAACCGCTTCACCGCGCTGCAGTCCGGCGAGATCGACGTGCTCTACCGCAACTCGACGCAGACCTATCTGCGCGGCACCACGCTCGGCCTGCGCCAGGGCCCGGTCAATTTCTACGACGGCCAGGGCTTTGTGGTGAAGAAGGACCTCGGCGTGAAGGAGCTGAAGGACCTCAAGGGCGCCACCGTCTGCGTCGCGCAGGGCACCACGCATGAGGTGACGCTCGGCGATTACGGCCGCGCCAACGGCATCGACTGGAAGCCGCTGGTGTTCGATCGCCCCGACACCATGTACCAGACCTTCTTCGGCGGCCGCTGCGATGCCATGACCCAGGACGCCTCGGCGCTCGCCGGCGCGGTCGCAACCGCAGCGCCGAAGGCGGACGACTATGTCGTGCTGCCGCAGACCATCAGCAAGGAGCCGCTCGGCCCGTTCACCCGCAACGGCGACGAAGTGTGGAGCGACATCATCACCTGGCTGCATTACGGCCTGGTCGAAGCCGAAGAGCTCGGCGTCACGCAGGCGAATGTCGACGAGATGACGAAGTCGCAGGTCCCGGCGATCCAGCGCCTGCTCGGCGCATCCGGCGATCTCGGCTCGCGGCTCGGCCTCGACAACAAATGGCTGGTCGCAGCGATCAAGGCCGGCGGCAATTACGGCGAGATCTTCGAGCGCAATGTCGGCAAGGCCAGCTCGCTGAAGCTCGAACGCGGCCTCAACGGCACCTGGAGCAAGGGCGGGTTGATGTACGCGATCCCGTTCAAGTAGGAAGTCACCTCGCCCCGCTTGCGGGGAGAGGCCGGAACGCATCGCACGATGCGTTCCGGGTGAGGGGGAGCCTCCGCGTATTCCACTCTCACTTTTGTTACGACGATAGAGCCCCTCACCCCAACCCTCTCCCCGCGAAGAGCGAGGAGAGGGAGATGAACCGGCAGCACCTCATGCGCATCACGCTCATTCACGCCTTGAAGCATTCGATCGTGCCGATCGAGGCGTCATTCGCAGAGCACTGGCCGGAGGCACGGCTGATGAACCTGCTCGACGACAGTCTGTCGGCCGATCTCGCGCGCGACGGCAAGCTCTCCGAGCGCATGACCGAGCGCTTCCTGACCATGGGCCGCTATGCCGCCGGCACCGGCGCCGACGGCATTCTCTTCACCTGCTCGGCGTTCGGCCCCTGCATCGAGGCGGTGGCGCGCGCGAACGCGCCGATGCCGGTGCTGAAGCCGAACGAAGCGATGATCGAGCAGGCGGTCGCCAAGGGAAAGCGCATCGGCCTGCTCTCGACCTTCCCGCCGACACTGGTGTCAATGCCGCCGGAATTTCCGTCCTCCGTGACGCTGGTGCCGAAACTCGCCGACGGCGCGCTGGCGGCACTCGATCGCGGCGACCGCGCCGAGCACGACCGCATCGTGGTCGAGGCGTCCAAGGAACTGCACGACTGTGATCTGATCGCGCTGGCGCAGTACAGCATGGCCCCCGCCGCCGAGCGCGTCGCCGACGCCACCGGCCGCGAGGTGCTGACGACACCGGATAGCGCCGTGCTGAAACTGAAGGCGCTGCTCGCGGCTGATTAGCTCAACTGCGTAGGGTGGATTAGCCGAAGGCGTCATCCGCCCTACGAAGCCGTGGTCGCCTACGTCCCCGCGTCGTTGA
The DNA here is from genome assembly GCF_010811875.1 of Bradyrhizobium uaiense. Taxonomy (GTDB): domain Bacteria; phylum Pseudomonadota; class Alphaproteobacteria; order Rhizobiales; family Xanthobacteraceae; genus Bradyrhizobium; species Bradyrhizobium uaiense. The sequence continues at coordinate 22,884 of NZ_VKHP01000126.1, read as the reverse complement.
CGTTCAGATCGACGCCTTGCGGGTCCTTGATCGTCGACACCGTGATCAGCGAGACCAGCGACAGCACTGCGATGTAGACGCCGACGCGCCAGGACTGGCCGTATGTGCCGATGATCCATTGCGCGATCATCGGCGCGAAAGCGCCGCCGAAGATGGCGCCGAGCGCGTAGCCGATCGAGACGCCGGAATAGCGCACCTTGGCCGGGAACAGCTCGGCATAGAGCGCCGCCTGCGGGCCATAGGACAGGCCGAGCGCGATGGTGAGGCCGACGGCGCTGATGAAGAACAAGAGCAGGTTCTTGCTGTCGATCAGGAACCACATCGGCACTGCCCACAGCACCATCAGGGTGTAGCCGATCTGGAAGCAGCGCACGCGGCCGATCTTGTCGCCGAGGATGCCGCCCAGCAGCGTGAAGATGAACCAGCTCACCGCCGCCAGCGTGCCGATCAGCAGCAATTGCTCCGACGGCATCTTCAGCGTGTTGGCGCCGTAGCTGATGATGAACGCGATCAGGATGTAACCGGCCGCATTGTTGGCCATGAAGATCAACGCGGTGCGCAGGATCTCCTTGCTATGATTGCGCATCAGCTCGCGCAACGGCGCGGAGGATTCCTTGTGCCGCCGCTGCATCGCCTGGAACACCGGCGATTCCTCGACCGTACGGCGGATCACGATGCCGACGACGATCAGCAGGATCGACAGCAGGAACGGGATACGCCAGCCCCATTCGATCATCGCCTGCCTGCCGAGCGTCGTGGTGAGCACCCACAACACGCCGGTCGCCAGGATCATGCCGAGCGGCGTGCCGATCTGCGGGAACGAGCCGAAGAAGCTGCGCTTGTTGAGCGGGGCCGATTCCACCGCCATCAGCGCCGCGCCGCCCCATTCGCCGCCGGCCGAGAAGCCCTGCAGGATGCGCAGCAGAATGAGGAGTGCCGGCGCCCAAGCGCCGATCTGCGCATAGGTCGGCAACAGGCCGACCAGCGCGGTCGCGGCGCCCATCAAGAGCAGCGTGACGACGAGCATGTTCTTGCGCCCGAAGCGATCGCCGAGATGGCCGCAGACAATGGCCCCGAGCGGACGGAACAGGAAGGACAGGCCGAGCGTCGCGAACGAGATGATCTGCGCCAGCAGCGGATTGTTCGCGTTCATCGGTGCGAAGAACAGTGCGCCGAACACGAGGCCGGCGGCCTGCGCGTAGACGAAGAAGTCGTACCACTCGATCGTGGTGCCGACGAGCGTTGCCGTGAGAACCTTGCGCTCCTCATCCGACAGTTCAGCGCCGCGCGAGCGCGCGGATAGTTCGATGGACATGTGGCCTCCCCAAAACCGTTCTTGGCCGTGCGGCGTGATCGGCGGCGATGCGCCCGCCCACACGGATGCTGGTAGCGGGATAGCAGAGGTTTTCGCGCGGCACGAGTAAATAGTTGCAATAGCAACGATATTTCGAGGCTGGCGGTCCCACAGCCGGTTCCATGACCCGGCTACCTCACCCGCCGCCGACGGTCTCCCATCCCAAAACGCCGATTGTGCATTGCAGCAAGAGCATTATGATCCAATGCTCTCCAAGAGGTCATAAGTGTCTGACATCAATGCCGATGCCTGGGTTTCCTCAGGCCACCGCCCGATGGGCTTTCCGGAATTCGTCGTCGTCATCGCCTCCATCATGGCGCTGAACCCGCTGGCGATGGACATGATGCTGCCGGCGCTGCCGAACATCCGCTCAGCGTTCCAGATCGCCGACGCCAACCGCCCGCAGATGGTGCTGTCGATATTCCTGGTCGGCTTCGGGGTCGGCCAGTTCGTGATGGGCCCGCTGTCGGATCGCTTCGGCCGCCGCCCGGTGCTGCTCGGCGGCATGACCGTCTACACCATCGCCGGCCTGCTCGCGATCATGGCGCCCTCGTTCGAGACGCTGCTCTTGGCGCGCGCGCTGCAAGGGCTCGGCACCGCGGCGACGCGCGTGATCGCGACCTCGATCGTGCGCGACTGTTACGCCGGACGGCGGATGGCGAGCGTGATGTCGCTCGCGATGATGGTGTTCATCGCAGTTCCCGTGATCGCGCCGTCATTCGGCCAGGCCGTGATGCTGCTGACGCATTGGCGCGGCATCTTCGTGCTCTTGATGATCTACGGCGTGATCGCGCTGGCCTGGAGCGCGATGCGGATGCCGGAGACGCTCCCCAAGGAGCTGCGCAAGTCGCTGGCGATCCCGGAGGTGCTGTCCGCGTTCCGCCAGACCGTCACCAACCGCCAGACGCTCGGCTATGCGCTCGCCGCCGGCGGCGTGCAGGGCTCGCTGTTCGCCTTCGTGTTCTCGTCGCAGCAGATCTTCACCGAGGTCTTCAAGCTCGGACATTACTTCCCGGTGGCCTTCGCCGCCTGCGCGGTCGGCGTCGCGATCGCCGGTTTCCTCAATTCGCGCATCGTCGGCCGCATCGGCATGCGGGTGATCTCGCACGCCGCGCTCACCGGCTTTGCCGTCGTCGCAGGCGCGCTGTTCATCGCGGTGAAGACCAGCACGCTGTCGCTGCCGCTGTTCATGGTGCTGGCAGGCCTGATGATGTTCGCGTTCGGGCTGATGATGGCGAACTTCACGGCGCTCGCGATGGAGCCGCAGGGCAAGATCGCCGGCACCGCCTCGTCGCTCTACGGCACCATCACCACCCTGCTCGGGATCGGCGTCGGCACCACGATCGGCCAGGATTACGACGGCACGCTGCTGCCGTTCGCGACCGGCTTCTTCCTCTGCACGCTCGCCGCCCTCGCCGTGGTGCTGGTGACGGAAAAGGGCCGGATGTTCCGGCCCCATCATCATCCGATTTGATCTTGCAGGGTGGGTTAGTCCGTAGCCCGCATGAGCGAAGCGACATGCGGGGCCACCGTTCCCGGATGTCGCTTCGCTCATCCGGGCTACGAGCCCTCAGTCCGCGTCAGGCCTCTTTGGTCCGTGCGACGTTGGCCCGAGCCGGAGCAGCGACATGCCGCGTCGCCGCAAATCCCTCCATCCCCAGTTGCCACTGCAACCCGACGATTGCGCCCTTGGTCGGTTGCAGCAGCGCGAGCGCACTGAACAGCGTCACCGGCAGCCAGATCGCCAGTTGCAGCCAGGCCGGCGGCGCGTAGGTCATCTCCATCCAGAGCAGCGCCGGCACAACGACGTGGCCGACCACGACGATCACGAGATAGGCCGGAAAATCATCCGCACGCTGCGGGGTGAAGTCCTCGCCGCACACCTCGCAATGATCCGCCACTTTAAGGAAGCGGCCGAACAAATGGCCGCGCCCGCAGTTCGGGCACTTCATCGTAAAGCCGCGCAACATCGCCTTTGGCAGGGAAACCGTCTCGGTCATTTGTGTAATCCTTGACCTGATCTGATGATCCATACAATATGCATTCGAGCACCTACAATCAAAGACAAAGCGCTGGATTGCATGGATTGGATCCCTACAGTTTCGGAATGGCACGGCCCGATGTTCCTGCGCATCGTCGACGCGCTCGCCGCCGACATCGCCAGCGGCCGGCTGGTGCGCGGCCAGCGGTTGCCGACCCATCGCGCGCTGGCGACCGCGCTCGACATCGATCTCACCACCGTGACGCGCGCTTATGGCGAGGCGCGGCGGCGCGGACTGCTCGACGCCCGGGTCGGCCAGGGCACCTTCGTTTCGGAGACCACCGCGCGCGCGGCATCCGACCTAGCCACGCCCGTCAACATCGACCTGTCGATGAATTTGCCGCCGCAGCCGGTCGAGGCCAATCTCGATCTGCGCATCGCGCAAGGACTGGCGACCATCCGCTCCGAGGCCGGATTTTCCGCCTATCTCGGCTACACGCGTCCCGGCGGCACCGCTGACGAACGCGAGGTCGGCGCCGCGTGGCTCGCGCCGCGCGTGTCGAACGCATCAGCCGACCGCATCGTGATCTATCCGGGTTCGCAGGCAATCATCTTCAACGCGCTGCTGGCCCTGACATCACCCGGCGATGTGGTGCTGACTGAAGCGTTGACGTTTCCCGGCATCAAAGCCGCGGCGGCACGGCTCGATGTCCGCCTCGTTGGTGTTGCGATGGACGCGGAAGGCGCGAGGCCCGACGCGCTCGACGAGGCCTGCCGCAAGCACAGACCGAAGGCGATCTACCTGGTGCCGACGCAGCAGAACCCGACCACAGCGACGATGGGCGCCGCGCGCCGCAAGGCGATCGCCGATGTCATCCGGAAGCGCGGCTGCGCCCTGATCGAGGATGACGTCTACGGCCCGTTGGAACCGCAGGTAGCGCCGATCGCCACCCTGATTCCCGAGCATACCTACTACGCCGCGAGCATCGCCAAATGCATCGCGCCGGCGTTGCGCGTCGCCTATCTGCTGGCGCCCGATGCGAGCGCCGAGCAGCGCATGCGTGCCAGCATGCAGGCGACCATGCAGATGCCGCCGTCGCTGATGGTCGCGCTGGTGACGCAATGGCTGCGCTCCGGCGTCGCCGCAGACATTATCCGCGCTATCCGCAACGAAGCCGCCGCGCGCCAGCAGCTCGCGGCCCGCTTCCTCAAGGGCGTGACCTATGCGGCACGCCCGGCCAGCCACCATCTCTGGATGCCGCTACCAAAACATTTCGACGGCACCGACCTGCTGTCGCATCTGATGCGCAACGGGCTCGCCGTGGTCGGCGAGGACGCCTTCGCGGCAGGCGATGCCGCGCCGCGGGGCTTGCGCGTCTCGCTCGGCGCCGCGCGCAATCGCGCCGAACTGAGCCAGGCGCTGCAGGTGCTGTCGAATGCGGTGCGCACGCCGGTCGGCGCCACGCAGATTGTTTAGAATTCGCCCATCGTAAGGGAATAAACTCGCTCGAAAATGATTATGGTGCGGGGGCGCTTGCGCTAGAAGTGGCGGCGTTCAGGGCATCAGGCAGGGGCAAGCTTATCAATGTCATGTGGATTTGATCGGGCGATCCACCTTGCCCTGCGGACGCTTCGTGCGACCGCGATCTCGTGTCTTGCGTTTGTCATATCGGGCGCCGCGCGCGCCACCGATGCCCCTGCCCCGTCGCCGGAGAAGCTCGAACGCATCACCGAATTCTTCAACAATGAGGTCAACAGCGGCAAGCTGCCCGGCGCGGTCATCCTGATCCAGCAGCACGGCAAGCCGGTCTATCTGAAAACTTTCGGCTATCGCGACGTCACGACCAAATCGCCGATGCGGCCGGACACGATGTTCGCGCTGCATTCAATGACCAAGCCGATCACCAACACCGCCGCGATGATGCTGGTCGACGAAGGCAAACTGTCGCCACAGGACCCGCTGTCGAAATACATTCCGGCCTTCGCCGACGTGAAGGTCGCGATCGAACCTGATGGCGGAAACGATCCGGCCAAGGTCGAGCTGGTGCCGCCGATCCGACCGGTCACGATCGAGGACCTGATGCGGCACACCTCTGGCATCACCTACGAATATATCGGCGCCGACTGGATCCAGACGATCTACCGCGCAGGACATCTGTTCGACGACAAATTCGACAACAAGGAATTCACCGCACGGCTGGCGAAGCTGCCGCTGTCGCGGCAGCCCGGCACGCTGTGGCGCTACGGTCATTCCACCGACGTGCTCGGCCGGGTGATCGAGATCGTCACGGGCAAGACGCTCTATCAGTTCGAGAAGGAGCGCATCTTCGATCCCCTGAAGATGAACGACACTCGATACGTGCTCGATGCGGAGACCGAACGGACCCGGCTGGCCGAGCCGCTGCCCTCGGATACGATCCTGATCGATGGAGAAAACGACCGGCGCGCGCATCCGGAGTGGGAATCCGGTGGCGGCGGCCTGGTGTCCACCATTCTCGACTATGCGCGCTTCGCGCAGATGCTGCTCAACGGCGGCGAGCTCGACGGCAAGCGCTATCTCAGTCCAGCGGCCTTCAAGACCATGACGACGGACCATATCGGCCCGGGCTCCGGCGTCGGCCGCGACTATTGGTACTTCCCCGGCGACGGATTCGGTTACGGCTACGGTATCGCCGTGCGCACCGATCCCGGCATTGCCAAGCCGCCGCCGCCCGGCTCGATCGGCGAGTTGAAATGGGACAGCGGCAGCGGAACCTATTTCGGCGTCGATCCGAAACTCGACATGATCTACATCATGCTCGAGCAGACCCAGAACGAGCGCCAGCGCATCACGCCGGCATTCAGGAAGCTGGTCTACGACGCGTTCGGCCCGGACTGAGTGAAGATCGGCAACTCCGTCATTGCGAGGAGCGAAGCGACGAAGCAATCCATCTATCCACGAGCAAGCGTAGCGATGGATTGCTTCGCTTCGCTCGCAATGACCGGGATGCGCCCACCACTTTCATCGCTCGGCCCGACCGGGCGATCCAGTACGCCGCGGCGCCTCGGTTCGAGCAACGGCGCCTCTGGACTACTGGATCGTCCGCCTGCGCGGCGATGACTCCGCGAGGGCGCCTGCACGATTTCTGAATATTAGAAATATGCCCGTGAGTTGCCCGACGTGTCAAGCAGCCTGATCGAACGTGACTGGTCGGGCGCCGACACCCGCCGGCTACGGTGCATGGGGTTGTTTTCGATATTTTGGCGGAGCGACCCAGCAACTCGGCACCGATGCACCGCCGTCACCAGGTAATCCGCTAGATCACGTAGAACCCATGCGTGCCGTCGCGGCGAAGCTGATCGACGAGGCCGTACTCCCAATCGAGATAGGCCTGCATCGCTTTTTCCGCGACGCCGGTGCCTTCATAGGGGCGCCGATAACGGTGCGCGGGATCCGGCCTTGGCACGACGCGCGGCGGGCCGACTTCGAGCCGGCCGTCATAGCCGCTCTCGAGCACATAGACCTCCCACGCCATCTGCGCGAGCCAGGACGCGGTCATGTCGGCACGGATGCTTTTGTCATCGCTCAGCACGATGCGCGCGCCCCGCACGGGCGCGGCCATGTCGATTTCCTGCACCAGCTGGCCACCCGCATAATGGCGGAAGCCGGCAACGCGACCGGCCGCGTATTCCTCGGCATCGCGCACGTCGAAGCGATACAGCGTGCGCTGTGCATCGCCTTCCAGCGCGGCGAGTTCGTCCATGCCGATGTGACGGACGCCGGCGCGATAGGCGACGTCGCGCGCATTGTCGCCGGCGCCCGCGAACGGCCCGACCTCGCCGCGCCTGCCGGCGCCGTGCTCCAGATCGTGCTTCGCCAGCGTCCAGCCGATCGTGCCGTTGCGCAGCGCCCGCACCTTGTTGGGCAGCCCGGCGTTGATCAGCGACTGCGTGCCGATGATCGAGCGGGTGCGGCCGGCGCAGTTGACGATGATGGTGGTGTCGGGATCCGGCGCCGCGCTCCCCGCGCGCAGCACCAGCTCCGCACCGGGCACGCTGACCGAGCCCGGGATGTTCATGGTGGCGTATTCGTCGAACCGACGCACATCTAGGATCGCGATGTTGGCCTTGTCCGAGATCAGCGCGGCGACCTCGTCGGCACTGAGCGACGGCGTATGCCTGCGCGCCTCGACCAACTCGCCGAACGCCTTGGCATAGGAATTGACGTCCTCGAACACCTCGTAGCCGGCTGCCTTCCAGCCCTGCAAGCCGCCGGCAAGCGCCGCGACGTTGCTGTAGCCCAGCGCCCGCAACTGCTCGGCCGCGGCAACGACCAGTCCCTCGCCATGATCGTAGAGCACGATGGGCATGTCCTTGCGCGGCAACCGCAGCTCGGCTTCGAGCGCGATCCGGCCGGCGGCCATGTTGGCGGCAAACAGCGGATGGCCGGTGGCGAATTCCGCCTCGTGCCTGACGTCGAGCAGCGCAATCTCCCGGCGCAGCAAGAGCGTTGCACGGACGGTCTGGGGCGTGACGGACAGAACTGTCATGGAATGTTGGCCTGGGCAGGAAACGGGCAGGCTTGCTCTAGGCCGAAATCGCGGCTCGTCAATAGGTTTAACCAAGTCGCAACCCCGCTGCCCGAGACCCGCAATCCAGGGAACGAAAACCCGCCATCCCGCTTTGCCCAACCGGGAGGCACTTGCTACGTTCCAGTCGGCCCCGTTGGCGCCCGATCAGGCCTTCCGGACAAGAGAAGGTAGCGGGGCTACGCCAGAAGCTCTGGGAGGATCACCATGAGAACCGTCGGAAATGAACCATTGTCGCGTCATGCCCTCGCCTTCGTGCTGGCCGGCGGACGCGGCAGCAGACTTCAGGAGCTCACCGACAGGCGCGCCAAGCCTGCCGTGTATTTCGGCGGCAAGTCGCGCATCATCGATTTCGCGCTCTCCAATGCGGTGAATTCCGGCATCCGCCGCATCGCGGTGGCGACCCAGTACAAGGCACACAGCCTGATCCGGCATCTGCAGGGCGGCTGGAACTTCTTCCGCCCGGAACGAAACGAGAGCTTCGACATCCTGCCCGCAAGCCAGCGCGTCTCGGAGACGATGTGGTACGTCGGCACAGCGGATGCGGTCTACCAGAACATCGACATCATCGAGGCGCACGGCACCAAGTACATCCTGGTGCTCGCCGGCGACCACGTCTACAAGATGGACTACGAGATCATGCTGAAGCAGCATGTCGAGAGTGGTGCCGACGTCACCGTCGGCTGCCTGGAAATGCCGCGAGCGGAATCCTCCGGCTTCGGCATCATGCATGTCGACGAGAACGGCCTGATCGAGTCCTTCCTGGAGAAGCCGGCCGATCCGCCGCCGATGCCCGGCAAACCGGACAAGTCGCTCGCCAGCATGGGCATCTATGTCTTCAATTCGGAATTCCTGTTCGACGAATTGCGCCGCGATGCCGCCGACCCGAACTCCAGCCACGATTTCGGCAAGGACATCATTCCCTACATCGTGAAGCACGGCCGCGCGATCGCGCATCAGTACAACGATTCCTGCGTCCGCTCCGGCGACGATCCCCGCGCCTATTGGCGGGATGCCGGCACCGTCGACGCCTATTGGGCTGCCAATATCGATCTCACCGACGTGGTGCCGGAGCTCGATCTCTACGATCGCTCATGGCCGATCTGGACTTATGCCGAGATCACCCCGCCCGCCAAGTTCGTGCATGACGAGGACGGTCGGCGCGGCCAGGCGGTGACCTCGCTGGTTTCGGGCGCCTGCATCATCTCGGGCGCGGCGCTGCGCCGCTCGCTGCTGTTCACCGGCGTCCACGTCAATTCCTACGCCAGTGTCGAGAACGCGGTGATCATGCCGTATGTGAATGTCGGCCGCGGCGCGCAGCTCAGAAACGTCGTGATCGATCGTGGCGTCCGGATTCCTGAAGGCCTCGTGGTCGGCGAAGACCCCGAGTTCGACGGCAAGCGCTTCCGCACCACCGAGCAGGGCATCACGCTGATCACCCAGCCGATGATCGACAGGCTCGGGACATGACGTCACTGCGCGTCCTCGCGGTCGCCTCGGAAGTCTACCCGATCGTCAAGACCGGCGGCCTCGCCGACGTGGTCGGCGCGCTGCCAGCGGCGCTGAAAGAGCACGGCGTCGCAACGCGGACGCTGGTGCCGGGCTATCCCGCTGTGCTCGACGCGCTCGCATCGGCGGAGACGCTGCTGCATTGGCCGGAGTTCTACGGCGGTCCGATCCGCGTGCTCGCCGGCACGCATGCCGGCCTCGATCTCTATGCGCTCGACGCGCCGCATCTCTACGCCCGGCCCGGCAATCCCTATGTCGGTCCGGATGGACGCGACTGGCCCGACAACGGCATCCGCTTTGCGGCGCTGTCGCGGATGGCTGCAGAAATCGGCCTCGGTGCGATCCCGTCTTTCGTCCCCGACATCGTGCACGCGCATGATTGGCAGGCCGGGCTCGCGCCGGCCTATCTGCATTATGGCAGACAACAGCGGCCGGGCACGGTGATGACCGTGCACAACCTCGCCTATCAGGGGCAATTCTCGCCGGACATGCTTGCGACGTTCGGCCTGCCGGGCGAAGCCTACGCGCTGCACGGCGTCGAATATTACGGCACCATCAGCCTGCTGAAGGCGGGCCTGCAATTTGCCGACCGCATCACCACGGTGTCACCGACCTATGCGCAGGAGATCCAGAGCGACGAGGGCGGCATGGGGCTCGGCGGACTGCTACGTGAACGCTCCGACGTGCTGAGCGGCATCCTCAACGGCATCGACATCGATGTGTGGAATCCGGCCACCGATCCCGATATCGCCGCGCGCTTCAGCGCCGAGCAGCCGGCGGAGCGTGCGGTCAACAAGGCCGCGCTGCAACGGCGCTTCGGGCTCGATGCCGCGCCGGACGCGATGCTGCTCGGCGTCATCAGCCGGCTGTCCTGGCAGAAGGGCCTCGACCTGCTGCTCGAGACCGTTCCGACGCTGCTTGGCGAGGGCATTCAGCTCGCGCTGCTCGGCAGCGGCGATCGCGATCTGCAGGATCGCTACACCGCACTGGCGCGCGACAATCCCGAACGGATCGCGGTCGTGATCGGCTATGACGAGGCGCTGGCGCATCTGATCCAGGCAGGCGCGGATGCGCTTGCGGTGCCGTCGCGCTTCGAGCCGTGCGGTCTCACCCAGCTCTGCGCGCTGCGCTATGGCGCGGTCCCGATCGTTGCCAATGTCGGCGGCCTTGCCGACACCGTGCTGGGCTTCGACGAAGCCACCGTCACAGGCAGTGCTGCAACCGGCGTCAAGTTCGCACCCGTCACTGCGGATGCGCTTGCTCGTGGCTTGCGCAAGGCGAACCTGCTGTTCAACGACAAGGTGACCTGGCGCCGGCTGCAGCAGGCCGGCATGGCCACCGATGTCTCCTGGCACAATCGCGCCGGCCGCTACGCCGCGCTCTATCGCGAGCTCGCCGCGGCGCGCCGCTAGGCCGATCAGTTCACCAAATCGCAGGACGCGATACGGTTGATGTCGGCGAGGCGACGGTCGGGATTTCCCTTGAAATCAAGGCTTGCGACGAGATCGAGCAGCCGGCCATAGGCGCGATCGGCGACCGCCACAGGCAACGGCTCCTCATCGAAGGCCTCGATGTAATTGCCGACGAGACCGCTCAGCAGCCGGCACATCGCCCGTTGCTCGGGCTCATGCCTGCTCAAGGTCTCGAGTTTTTCCTGGAGGGATCGGTAGGTCCGCAAGCCGTGCGGCTGTTGCGAAAGCCAAGCGTGAAGATCAGTGTTGTGCAAATCGGGATTTTGCAAATCAGTCATATCAGCCTCTTCAGAATGGAGAAGAAGCTACCGGCTTATACAGCCGATCATGGTTCCGCGCCACGACGATTTTTGCATGCATCCCCTGCCCGGCTGCGCGGGCCGTGTCATCGGATTGGCACGTCGAGTTGCTAGGGTATTTTGGTTTGATCAGAGCCGCGCGAGCGCCGGCAGGATCTTGTAGCGCGCGATCTCGTGCGGATAGTCGCCGCGATTGGCGAGCAGCACGATGCCGAACCTGCGCGCCGGCACCAGGCCGATATAGGCCGAGGCGTTGTTGAGACCGCCGGGCTTGTCGATGACGGTGACGCCGTCGAGCCGTACATGCTCCCACGCCATTGCCTGGCCGAACTTCGCATCGACGCGAAAACTCTCGCGCAGGGTCATCTGCAATGCCGCGCGCAATTCGGGTTCGATCACGGCGCCGTCGAGACAAGCGCCCAGCAATATGCCGAGATCGCGCGCCGACGAGAACATCTGGCCGGTGCCCGGAAAATCGTAATAGCTCTGCTGGTCGCCGGGCGGACCGATCGGCGTGCCGTCGTGCGAGTATCCCTGAACTATGCGTCGCATGATCTCCGGCGCCATCGACGCGCGGTTGTCTTCGCCGCGATCCGGAACGACAGTCGAGTTCATGCCGAGCGGCCTGAGGATGCGGCTCTCGATCAGCGTCGCGATCGGCGCGCCGTAGTGCCGCTCGAGCACCAGTTGCAGCAGGACATAGCCGGCATGGCTGTAGATGCGCTGCTTGCCCGGCTGCTCGCCTGCCGGCGGCGTCCATGAATTGAGCATCGCGATGAACTGATCGCGGCTGAAGGTCTCGTTCGGCCACGGCGGATGATCGGTCGGCAGTAGCAGCCCGGATGTGTGGTTGACGAGCTCACCGATGGTGACGCGGCTGACATAATCGCCATGCAGTTCGGGCAGATACTTGCCGACGGGATCGTCGAGCTGCAATTCGCCGCGCTCGGTACCGAGCGCGACCAGCGTCGCCTCGAACAGCTTGCGCAGCGAGGCGAGGTTGAACAGCGTGTCCGAGGTGACCGGCCGCTTCGTCGCAGCGTCCGCGAGACCATAGTTGAAGAAGGCGACCCGGCCGCCGGCATAGACCGCCGCAGCGAGGCCGCCGGGATCGGCCGCGCTCGCGGACGGCGCGAGTTCCGTGGTGACGATGTCCCGGATCTGCGCATCCATGTCGGAATCCGCGCGCACCGCCGTCAGCGCGCTAGCAGCGACGGCAAGCAGGACGGTCGCGATCCGGACGAGGAGCCATTGTCTCATAACGAGCGAAATCGGAGCGATGTTGCGATGTAACCCGCAGGCGGACCTGTTCAGCCATCGAGAGATGGCGACATCACGATCCCAGCGATGGAACCCACACTCCCGAATTCACGATTGCGCGTATTCCGCGGTGACACGTCGCGGCTGGGGAACGGGCGGCCCGATCGCTGTTCCGGCGGTCACTGCCGGAAGTCGTGATCGCGACCGCCCTCCCACTCCAGCCACGGTGCGGGAACTGCAATCACACTAAAAAAAGCCGAGCGTTTGAAAATGTCAGGGGTTTGCATCGACGGACAGGCAAGACCAACGCTTGCCGGGGCGACCGCCGATATGTCTGACTTCGTCACATTCCGCTCCCAACCGGGGACCGTTTCCCATTAGCAATAATTCGTCAATCAAGGGTTGCGTAGCCCCTTCGGATTCGAGTTACAAGACATGGCCGGCTGCGACGGATTGTCCTGTTCCAGATCCCGGATACGCGCGATGCGCGATTATGCAGGGGTTAACCATCGACGGCGCGTCTATGCAGTACCTGACCGGACGATCGAGCGCGGCAACGACGCCAGCAGCAGCACGAGACAGACGCAGAGCAGCACGATGTCCTTGAACAGGAACTCGCCGGCCAGGTTCCAGGCCATCGGGTCGGTCGACAGGCTCCATTTGACCACGCCGGGTGTCGTGAAGAAGAACGACCACGTCACCGCAAAAGTGATCACCCCCATCAGCGCGCCGATCGCTGAGAGAATCGGGCTGAACGCGCCGGCGGCGAGCAGCACGGCGATGCCGAACTCGGCCACGCCGAGCACATAGGCCTCGCCGCGGAGGCCGAATACCGAGAGCCACGAGATGAACGGGCTGTTGCTGATGAACTGCACGATGCCTTGCGCCGATTGCAGCGTGAACTTCTGCATGCCGAACGACACGAAGATCACCACCATGACCCAGCGCAGGATCGTGAGCAGACGATAAGACCCCTCGCCTCGTTCGGCGATGTTGAACGACAGATTCATGCGGATGTTTCTTCCCTCGCTGCGATGCCATCATCGGCCGCCTTTGTGGCGCTCGTGGCAGGACTACGCAGCGCGCCGCGCGCGCGTTACACGCGGGACCCGTAGCTGCATTCACAAGAATGTGCGGACGAGGTGATCGGCGCGAGCAGCGAACGCCGCGGCGTCAGGCGGCGGTGAGCAGTTCACCGACTTTCTCGTAGGCCTCGCCCTTGAACCGCATCAGCTGAAACTGCTTGATCGGTACATAGTCGCTCGGGGTGGTGTTGAGGGTGATCCCGGGAATCAGCAGCGGCGCGGCGAAATTCTTCAGATTGCTCGCCTGATGCAGGATGTTGGCGCGCGTCAGCTGGTCGCCGCATTGGCTAACGACGCGGGCGGCGGTTGCCGCGGCGGTGTAGCCGATGGCGTAGAGATCGTCCGCGCGGTCGGCGTTCGGGACGTAGCGGTCGAGGAACGTCATGTATTGCTTCATGTCCGACGTGTCGGCCCACAGCGGATTGCCGGGGTCCATCCGCGTCGCGAAGGCAAGAATGCCCTGTGCGGTCGCGAACCCGGCGGGCTTCAGCGTCGCACGCACCGAGGCATTGCCGGCGCCGAGGAACACCTGCGGCCGCCATTCGAGCGCAGCCATCTTGCGCAGCGCCTGGCTCGCCATCTTCGGAATGGTGATGAGGAACACGAGGTCGGCATCGGACAGCTTCATCTGAACGATCTGGGAATCAATGGTGGGATCGCCGACCGAATAGTTCAGCTCGCAAACGATCTGCGCGGTCTTGGCGCCGAGACCGGTCTTGAGGCCTGACAGCGTCGCCTTGCCGGCATCGTCGTTCTGATACAACAGGGCGATCTTCGCATCGGGCTTGGAGTCGGCGATGTAGCGGCCGACGACCCCTCCTTCGATCTCGTAGGTCGATCCGCCCACCATGGTCCACGGATTAGCGGCCGGATCCGACAGCTTGCTGGCCGCAGCCGCAAGGAACAGCTGCGGGACCTTGCGCGCGTTCATGTATTTCTGCACGGCGATATTGCCCGGCGTTCCCATCGCGCCCGCAATGAACAGCACCTCGTCGCCCTCGACCAGCCGCCGCGCCGCTTCGACCGATTTCGGCGGGCTGTAGGCGTCGTCGTAATTGATGAACTTGATCTTGCGGCCGTTGATGCCGCCGGTGTCATTCAGCATGCGGAAATAGGCATCCATGGCATTGGCGAGCACGCCGAACGACGACACCGGGCCGCTGAGCGGCCCGAACTGCCCGATGCGGATTTCCGTGTCGCTGGAACCGGGATCATAGGAGGCGCCTGCAAAAGCCTTGCCGCCAATCGACGCCGCTAGCCCGGCCGCGGTCGTCGCGAGCAGCGTTCGACGGCTGATCGTCTTCATATGCTTCCTCCACTGGATTTGGGCGCCTTACGCGGCGCCTCGTTCGAATGCCAGGTGATATTGTGCGGCAGCCCGGTCGATGATGTCGGCAGCTCCGGTCACGGTGTGCACGCCGGAGACCGAATGACCGGCGCTCCAGACCTCGATCCAGCGCCGCGGTCCTTCCGCGTCATTCTTGCCGCCGAATTTTTCGCGCGCGCGGGCCTCCGACACGGACTCGTCGAGATTGGCGGGATCGAGACCCGCGGCGATGATCGAGGGCCGCAGCATGCTGGCATCGAGCCCGGTGAAGGCCTTGGTGAGCAGAACGTCGTCGAGCGTGCTGTCGACCAGCATCTTCCGATAGGCATCGCTCGCCATGCTTTCGCGCGCCGCGATGAAGCGCGTTCCCATATAGGCGAGATCGCAGCCGAGCAGCCGAGCTGCGGCAAGCGCGGTGCCGTCGGTCACGCCGCCCGCGAGCACGACCGGACCATCGAACATGGCGCGCACCGCGCGCACGAAGGCGAACGGATTGGCCCAGCCAGTCTGCCCGCCGGCACCTGCCGTCAGCAAGATCAAGCCATCGGCGCCCGCCTCGATTGCCTTCTCCGCATGCCGCAGCGAGGCAATGTCTGCGAACACCAGGCAGCCGACATCATGCAGCGGCTGAACGGCCGCCGCCGGCGAACCGACGCTGGTGATGACGATCTCGACCTTGTGCCTGACGAGGCAGGCGAGGTCGTCCTTGAAGCGCGGCTGGCGGATGATGAGATTCGGACAATGCGGCGCGGCGGGCCGGCCGAGCTCAGCAACACCGCGCTCGATCTGATGCAGCCAGGCGTCGAGCTCCTCGACCGAGCGGGCATTCGCGGTCGGAAATGCGCCGATCGCGCCGGCACGGCAGACCGCCGTCACGAGTTCGACGCCGGACACGCGCAGCATCGGCGCCGCGATCAGCGGCAGCCGGAGCCGATCCGCGATCGTAGCCGGAAGCGCCCCCCGGCGGGCAGCAGCCTGCATGATCAGCGCCCCTTCCACACCGGCTTGCGCTTCTCGGCAAACGCCTTCAGCCCTTCGACGCGATCCTCGGAGTTGAACGCGCGTTCCGCGATCGGCGCCTGCGCGGTCCATTCCTCTTCATCGGTCCAGTTCGCGGCCTGGAAGACGATCTCCTTCGAGGCGGCCAGCGCCGTCGGACCGTTGACGAGGAGTTCGTTGCCGAAAGCGATCGCCGCCTCGAGCGCCAGCCCGGGCTCGACAAGGCGATTCACCAGCCCTAGACGCTCGAAGTACGCCGCGTCCTTGAACTGCCCGGTCAGCGCCAGCTCCATGGCGACGTGATAGGGAATCCGCTTCGGCAGCCGGAACAGGCCGCCGCCGACGGCGACGACATTGTGCCGGACTTCCGGCAATCCCATCCTGGCGTCACGCGCGGCGACGATCAGATCGCAGGACAGGCAGAGCTCTAGCCCGCCGCCGACGGCATAGCCCTCGACCGCGGCGATCAATGGCTTGCGAGGCGGCCGGCGAAACAATCCGAAACCACCGCGCTCCGTCACGCCACGCTCGCCGCGCGCGACCGCCTTGAGATCGGCGCCGGCCGAGAAATTGCCGCCCGCGCCGGTGATGACGCCGACGAACAGCTCATCCTCCGCATCGAGCACATCCATCGCATCGGAGATGCCGCGCGCGAGCGCGAGATTGCAGGCGTTACGCGCCTCGGGACGGTTCAGGGTAACGACCAGGATATGGCCGCGCCGCTCGGTCAGAACGACCTGTTCGTTCTCGGTGATCATCGATACGCCTCACAATGCGAAGGTAAAGCCGCCATTGACCGGATAGGTCTGGCCGGTGATCCACGCGCTCGCATCGGAGGCGAGGAACAGCACCATGTTGGCGACGTCGGACGGCAGGCCCGGGCGGCGGATGACGTATTTCTCCATCATCTTCTTCTGCATCTCGGGATTGGCCTTCAGCCGCGCTTCGATCGCCGGTGTGAGGGTCGCGGCAATCGCGACGCAGTTCGCCGTGATGTTGTGGCGGCCGAGCGATCGTGCGACTGCGCGCGTGAAGCCCGCCGCGCCGGCCTTCGCACCCGAATAGACCTCGAGGCCCGCCTCACCGGCACGTCCGGCATCCGAGATAATGGTGACGATACGTCCGCCCTTGCGCTCGATCATCTGCGGAACGCAGGCCGAGGCGCAGTTGATGACGCCGTAGAGATTGACGCCGATGAAGCTGTTCCAGACTTCAGGGCCGGTCTCCCAGAACGGCTTGCGCGCATCGGGATCGGGCGTCGCGCCGGCATTGCCGGCATTGTTGACGAGGACATCGATCGGGCCGAAGGCCTGCTCGGCCTTGCCGACCATCGCCTTGACAGATGCGAGATCGGTGACGTCGGCCTGCACCGCGATGGCCTTGCCGCCGGCGGCGTTGATCTCGCGCGCGACCTGCTCGGCGCGATCGAGGAAGTAGTCGTTGACGACGATGCCGGCGGCGTTGTGTGCGGCGAAGTGCAGCGCGATCTGGCGCCCGACGCCCTGGCCCGCACCGGTGATCAGCGTCACCTTGCCGTTTAGATCGAGGATATCACTCATACGTTTCTCTCCCGTCCCTTCCAGTAGGGCTCGCGCAATTCGCGCTTGAGCAGCTTGCCCATGGTGTTGCGTGGCAATTCATCGACGATCGACAGCGTCCTCGGCCGCTTGTACGAAGCAAGATGGTCGCAGCAGAAGTCGAGGATCGCCGCCTCGTCGGTGATGTGGCCCGGCTTCAGCTCGCAGAATGCCTTGACCTGCTCGCCGAACTCGTCGTCGGGGATGCCGATCACCGCGATGTCCTGCACGTCCGGATGCCTGAGGATCGCGGCCTCGATCTCGGCCGGATAGATGTTGACGCCGCCGGCGATGATCATGTCCTTGGCGCGGTCGGTGATGAACAGGTAACCGTCGTCGTCCAGCATCCCGACATCGCCGACGCGGAAATAGCCGTCGTCGTCGCGCGTATCGGATCCAAGCGGCTTGCCGTTCAGGTAGGAGCGGATCGTCACCGGCGTCCTGATCCAGATTTCGCCGGACTGGTTGCGCGGCAGTTCACGCCCATCGGCATCGCGAATGGAGATGTCGACATGCTTGTGCGGACGGCCGCTGGAGCCGGGCTTGCGCTCCTGCATCTCGGGCGGCAGGAAGCTGATCATGCCGACTTCGGTCGCGCCGTAGCCTTCGCCGAGCACGCCTGAGCCGAAATAGCGGATGATCCAGCGTTTGAGCTCGTAGGGCACCGGCGCGGCGCCGACCGACAATGCGCGGATCGACGACACATCGTAGGCGTCGAGCACCTGCTTCGGCAGCGCCGCGAGACGCTTGTACATGGTGGGAACGCCGGTCCAGTTGGTGACGCGATGTGTCGCAATCAGACGAAGCGCGCCTTCGGGATCGAAACGGCGCATCAAGACGGTCGGGTTGCCGAGCTGGATCGCGCCCCAGACCTGGGACGGGCCGGCGCCGTGGTGCAGCGGCAGTGTCAACAGCGAGACGCCACCCGGCTGGCCGCGCCGGGTCGATGCGACATCGCTGAGATATTCGCTGGTGCGCGCATCCATCTGCACACCCGGCTGCAGCACCGAGACCACGCCCTTGGGCAGGCCCGTGGTGCCCGACGTGTAGAGGATCAGCGGCGGGCGGCCGGTTGAATGCAATGGCGGCTCGGCGGATGCGTCGAGCAGATCGGAGAAGGCGACGAAGCCGGGCGACGCCGCGCCAATGGAGACCGCGAGCTTGATCGGCAGACCTTCGAATGCAGGCAGCAGCGCCGAGGGATCCTCATCGTCGCAGACGACGACCTGGGCGCCGCTGTTGGACAGGACGTACTGCGTCTCCGACGGCGTCAGCCGCCAGTTCAGCCCGAGCAGCGAGCAGCGCAGCTTGCCGATCGCCTCGCTCAGGATCGGCCACTCGATCCGGATCTGGGTCCGCAACACCACGATGTCGCCGGCGACGACGCCGCGCGCCGCCAGCCCATGCGCCACGCGGTTCGCGGCATCGTTGAGCTCTGACCAGGTCATCCGACGATCGCCCTCGATGAAGGCGACATCGTCAGGGCGGTTGGCGGCCCAATGCTCGACGCTGTTCGGCAGGATGCTCATTTCGCCAACCTTCCTTCGACCGCCGCGATGAACAGCACGCTCATTGTCTCGAGATCGACACCTTCCGGATCGACCAGCCACTGCGCAATCGATCCGCGCAGCGTCGCGAGGATCAGCGCGCTCTCAGTCTCCAGATCGATGTCGGCACGCAGCCGGCCTGCCGTGATCCCGGCTTTCAAGCCGGCGGCGATCTCGCCTCGCGTTTCGCGATTGAGCCCGGCGACCGTAGCCGTGATCGGCGGCACGGTGAGCGCAGCCGCCAGCACGGCGTGAAAGGCGCGCGCCATAACGGGATTCCGCGCCGGCAACATGAAGTAGTATTTGAACGACGCGATCAGGCCGTCATAGCCGGTCAATTCCGGCGCGGCGGCGCGGCGCGTGCTGATGAATGACTCGATGACGTAGGTGGCGAGCGCCGACAACAGATCGGCCTTGGTCTTGAAATAATGCGACGGCAGACCGCGGCTGTAGCCGGCACGCTCGCCCGCTTCCGCCAACGTGATCGCGTCCAGCCCGTTCTCGGCGACGATCAGCGCAGCCGCTTCGAGGATCCGCCGCTCCGCTTCATCGCGGCGCTCGACCTGCGTCCGCCGTGACGCCAGCGCGTCATCTCGCGGCTCCTGCGCGCGTCGAACTGCTCGTGCCATTCAGCTTCGCTCCCTTTGCCGTGCGGCGACTTCTTGCTTGCATTCAAGCTAGATTAATGTTTGTTGGTCAGTCAACAAGTTTCTTTGGAGGAAACGCATGCAGCCCAGCAAACTATTGAAACCAGAGCTTTATTCTGCGGGATCGGGCGATGGGGACGGAGCGACAGCCCGCCTGAAGGGCGGCCGCTGCCGCTGCGGATACGTGTTCTTCCCGATGCAGACCTATGGATGCGAGCGCTGCGGCAGCCATGGTGATCCGCTGACGCCGTACGAACTCTCGACCAACGGAACACTGCTTGCCGAGGCGACCGTTCACCTCCACGCCGACAAGAACCGCCCGGCCCCCTTCACCATCGTCAAGGTCGCGCTCGACGACGGCCCTGTCATCCGCACCCTGCTGGCCGACGACAGCGCACGCGTCGCACCGGGTCAGCGCGTGACCGGCAGGCTCGTTCCGACGACGCAGAGCGAGAGCGGCGAGACCGTGCTCGATCACCGCTTCAGCGCCGCATCCTGATTTTGGAGCTCCTCCATGACACGCTCACTCAACGATTTACGGCCGGTCTACGTCGTCGGCATCGGCTGGCACCGCTACCAGAACCCGAGCGAGACGCCCTATGTGGCGCTCGGCCTCACCGCGATCCGCGCCGCGCTTGCAGATGCGCGCATCGAATGGCCCGCGGTTGAATCGACCTATGTCGCGGCCGCGCTGCTCGGCATGGCGTCGGGGCGGCCGATGCTGCGCCATCTCGGCGCGACCGGCGCGCCGCTGATGCATGTCGAGAATGCGTCCGCCTCCGGCTCGACCGCGTTCCGCCATGCCTGCATCGAGGTCGCCAGCGGCATCTCCGACGTTGCGCTGGCGATCGGCGTCGACAAGCGCAATCCGGTGCGGCGCGCCGAGACCGGCATCGGACATCTTGCGGAGGACGCCATCGTCCCCTTCACGCATTTCGCGTTGCTGACCAATGAATACGCGGTCCGCCACAACGCCACCGCCGAGGACATTGCGCTGGTTGCCGTGAAGAACCACCGCAATGGCGCGAAGAATCCCAATGCGCAACGGCAGCAGGAGCGCACGCTCGACGAGGTGCTCGGCGGCAAGCGCGTATCCGGATCGCTGACTTCGTTGCAATGCACGCCGATCGGCGAAGGCGCTGCGGCTGTCATCGTTGCATCCGAGGATGGCATTCGCCGATTGGGCATCGACGCCGGCCGCGCCATCCGCACCACGGCGTCCGTCGGCCGCAGCGAGCGGGTCTATGCGCCCGGCGCAGGCTTCGACGCGGCGCTCACCAAGGAGACCGCCGACCTCGCATTGGCGCAGGCCAAGGTGACACCCGGGGATATCGACATCATCGAGCTGCACGACGCGTTCACGGTCGAGGAGCTGCACTACATCGAGAGCATCGGGCTCTGTCCCGAGGGGCATGGCGTTCGCATGCTCAAGGACGGCGCGCTCGATATCGGCGGGCAATGCGCGATCAATCCCTCCGGCGGCCTGA
Organism: Bradyrhizobium uaiense; assembly: GCF_010811875.1. Classification (GTDB taxonomy): domain Bacteria; phylum Pseudomonadota; class Alphaproteobacteria; order Rhizobiales; family Xanthobacteraceae; genus Bradyrhizobium; species Bradyrhizobium uaiense. Next base: position 1,772 of record NZ_VKHP01000126.1, on the reverse strand, counting down.
TCGCGATGGGGCATCCGATCGGCCCGACCGGCATCGGCCAGATCGGCGAGATCGTGATGCAGCTGCGGGGCGAAGCCGGCGCACGCCAGCATCGCGGCGCGCGGACCGGCCTCGCGCATATGGTCGGCGTCGGCGCGGTCTGTTACGTGCACATCCTGCAGAAGTGACTTGTCGCCCCGATTGCCCTATGCGCGCTGTCGCAGCGGCCGCGCGGCGTCCTTTGCCGGCACTGGCATGGTGAAGCCGTACAGGAACAGGTCCACCACCATGTCGGCGAACTCGCTGGGATCGACGCCGCCCTTCGGGTCGTACCAGGTGTGGCTGAAGTTCAGGATACCGAACAGCATCATGCTGTAGATCTTCTTGGTCCGCTTGACGATCTTACCTTCCTTGTCGAGCTTGACCAACAGATCCGAGACCGTGTCGACGATCTGGCGCTCCAGCGCCTTGATCGCATCCTGCTCGGTCTCGCCGAGGAACGAGAGGTCGTTGAGGATCACGCGCTGCTCGTCGCTCGAGCGCGCATTGAGCGCGACGATGGCCTGGATCGCGACACGGAACTGCTCCAGCGTCGCCGTCTTGCCGGCCATCGCGGCCTCGACATCGGCGATCATCTCGCGGATATGCGCATCGAGGATCGCGAACAGGATCGCTTCCTTCGAGTCGAAATAATGATACAGCGCGCCGCGCGACAGCTTGCACGCATCAGCAAGGTCCGCGATCGAGGCACGCATGTAGCCTTGCCGCGCGAACAGGCCGCAGGCGGTGGTGAGGATACCCTGCTGGATCTCGTCGTAGTTTTCTGAGCGCGTCCGCGCCATACCCGTCTCTCTCGTGCACCATCGGCGCCGCTGGAATCGGCCGACACCCGTCTCTCTATACTACCGCCGCCCCACGCTATACTACCGCCGCCCCACGCTCTCCTCCCCTTTGGGGGCACCATCCACCAGAACTCGTCGACCAAGCGACGGTGGTTCATTGACCTGCGTCAAAAAATAATTTGAACGACCGGTCGGATTATATTAGAGTGTCCGTCATCAGGCAAGCGGGTTGCGCACGCCGGGAGCAACCCGGCGGCATCGAGGGAGGCTGCGCGTGGATGCTCATAAGGTCGATGCTGTCGTGATCGGAGCCGGCGCCGGCGGGCTGTGCGCCGCGGCGCGTCTCGCCCATGGCGGGCTGCATACGCTCGTCGTCGACGACAAGAATAGGCTCGGCGGACGCGCCTCGACCGAGGAGATCGACGGCTTCAAGGTCAATATCGGCGCGATCGCGATCGAGTTCGGCGGCGTGTTCGAGGAGACCTTCCACACCGTCGGCGCGCCGCTCGACATCCGTGCGCCGGAGCCCGCGAGCTCGTTCTTCATCGACGGCAAGGTGATCGATGTCGGCCGCGGCGGATGGTCGCTGCTATTGGGTCAACTGACCAAGCAGGCCTCGCGCATCCTGGAGAAATTCGCCGACGCGCGCTCCGGCAATCTGCCCGACGGGCGGCAATCGACCGAGGACTGGCTGAAGGGCTACACCAGCAACGCCACGGTGCACGCACTGTTCCGCAATCTCTGCGCGGCGATCTTCGCCTGCAACGCCGCCGAACTGCCGGCCCGCGCCTTCCTGACCTATTTCACCAGCAAGGGCGCCTTCAAGAGGTTAGGCCTCTTCGCGCGGGCCCGCACCGGCGTATGGAGCAGCATAGGCCTCCCGCGGCAACGCGCTGGCGACATCCGGCTCCGAATCCCCGCGAAGCCCATGCACGCAGCTACAGATACGTG
>NZ_VKHP01001252.1 GCF_010811875.1 Bradyrhizobium uaiense | reverse complement strand
GAGCGCCGCGCCGACCGCGGTCCAGGCCCACAGCAAGGAGCCCGCGACATTGGCGTACATCGCAAGCGGCACCGGCTTGCCCGGGTTCTCGCGCTTCCAGATCACGAAATTGATCACCATCAGCGCGCCCCAGATCCATGAGCCGACCACGACCATGACGACGCCGATGTAATAGAAGGGGTTGCCGACCATCGGCGGATAGAAGGTGTAGAGCA
>NZ_VKHP01001251.1 GCF_010811875.1 Bradyrhizobium uaiense | reverse complement strand
GCGCGTCCTTCGAATATGCGACCGTCTTCAGCGGCGGCGACCTGAACGTCTCGTCGGGCGCGACGGCTGACCATATCTCGGTCTCGAGCGGCGGCATCTTCAACGTCGGCGGCACGGTTCTGAGCAACGTCGCGGTCTTTGCCGGTGGCGTCGAGAACGTGTTCTCCGGAGGCGTGGTCACCGGCGTGACCAGCTCCGGGACAGGGATTTCGGGC
>NZ_VKHP01001250.1 GCF_010811875.1 Bradyrhizobium uaiense | reverse complement strand
GCATGTGCAGCGGCACCGCGAAGCGGTAAGCAGCCGCCTCGTCTCGCGCACCGAACTGCCCGCGGATCAGCACCAGCAGGAACAGCAGGCCCGACAGCAGCAGGATGAAGCCGCCGATCGCCGACATGGTGACGGAAAAGGCCTGCGGCGCGATCGCGGGGTTGGCATAGTCATAGAACGCCATACGGCGCGGCATGCCAAGGATGCCGACATAG
>NZ_VKHP01001249.1 GCF_010811875.1 Bradyrhizobium uaiense | reverse complement strand
CATGCGCGTGATGCGCGCGAACCTCGACGGCTCCAAGGTCGAAACGCTGGTCGAGCGCGGCCGCGGCGACAAGGACCAGCTCGATGAAACCCGCTGGTGCGTCGGCATCACCATCGATCCGAAGCTCGGCAAAATCTACTGGACGCAAAAAGGCCCCGACAACGCCGGCCTCGGCCGTATTTTCCGCGCCAACATCGAGATCCCGAAGGGCGAGA
>NZ_VKHP01001248.1 GCF_010811875.1 Bradyrhizobium uaiense | reverse complement strand
GCGACGGGATCGCAAACAGCAGCCGCTTGCCGATCAGGGACAGCATGGCGTGCTCCCGATCCAATCATGCCACGCGCACCGCCGGCTGGGCTTACCCCTCTCCCTGCCCCTCCCCCGCAAGGGGGGAAGGAATGAGAGAGCAGTGCTCACCTCACTTGTGTGAAGAGCCGACACGGCATCATGCAAGGCCACAACGGGACTGGAAGGGCTCCCTC
>NZ_VKHP01001247.1 GCF_010811875.1 Bradyrhizobium uaiense | reverse complement strand
CGGACAGGACATTCAACATGCCGCCACTGCTGACGGTCGTGTGGTCGATCGCGCCTCCCGACGACACGTTCACCGTGCCGCCCGAAATCCCTGTCCCGGAGCTGGTCACGCCGGTGACCACGCCTCCAGAGAACACGTTCTCGATGCCGCCGGCAAGGACCGCGACATTGCTCAGAACCGTGCCGCCGACGTTGAAGATGCCGCCGCTCGCGACCG
>NZ_VKHP01001246.1 GCF_010811875.1 Bradyrhizobium uaiense | reverse complement strand
TAAGCCCCGGGCGGGACATTTGTGGAGAACGACGCCTTCGCAGCTCAGTCATTTGTCAAACGGCATCTTGAGAGAACGCGTCGTGTGGCACCCCTCTCCCTAACCCTCCCCCGCAAGGGGGGAGGGAACCCAACCGCCGGCAACTCCCTCACAGCGAAGAACGTTAAGGACCTACGCCGTGCCCGCCGCGCGAAACTGCGTCGCGGTGCGCTGCAA
>NZ_VKHP01001245.1 GCF_010811875.1 Bradyrhizobium uaiense | reverse complement strand
GTTTGGTATTGAGCGACGCGGCGTGGAAGCGGATGGCGCCGTTGATCATAGGGCGCCCCGATCAGAAGGGCTCGACCGGACGCGACAACCGAATGTTCGTTGAAGGAGTGCTGTGGATCGTGCGTACGGGGTCTCCCTGGCGCGATCTCCCGGAGGTCTTCGGCGATTGGAACAGCGTGTTCCGGCGCTTCAGCCGATGGAGCATCAAGGGTGTTT
>NZ_VKHP01001244.1 GCF_010811875.1 Bradyrhizobium uaiense | reverse complement strand
CGCGCTTCAAGAACGTGATGCCGCGCGTCGCAGCGCTGCTCGACGTCATGCAGGTCTCCGAGATCATCAAGGTCGTCGCGCCCGACACATATGAGCGGCCGATCTATGCCGGCAACGCGATCCAGACCGTGAAGTCGAAGGACGCCAAGAAGGTGATCACGGTCCGCACCTCGACCTTCGCCGCCGCCGGTGAAGGCGGCAGCGCCGCGATCGAGA
>NZ_VKHP01001243.1 GCF_010811875.1 Bradyrhizobium uaiense | reverse complement strand
ACGGCAATCTGGAGTTCCTGGGTCGCAACGACGACCAGGTGAAGATCCGCGGCTACCGCATCGAGCCGGGCGAGATCGTAGCAAAGCTTTGCGAGCACGCCTTTGTGCGCGAGGCGGTGGTGGTGGCGCGCCAGAGCCGCGCCGGCGACAAGCATCTGATCGCCTATGTGGTCTGCGCGCCGGAGACCGGCGCCCCCGAGACCGGGACGGACGAGG
>NZ_VKHP01000125.1 GCF_010811875.1 Bradyrhizobium uaiense | reverse complement strand
TCGCGAGCAGCGACGACTATTCATTCGTCATCAGCAACGAGAGCCAGACCGGACCTGGCTTGCATGGAGAGCCGGGTTTTGTTGCATCATATCGCCCCGACTTCCTGAATATGCCTGCGGCTCAAGTATCGGGATCGCCCTTCAGCACGTTCGCTGAAGCCGAGCGGGCCTGCAATGCGTTCCTCGGTCGCCTCATCATCAAGGGATGATCTATCCACCGTAGAATCACGGGTTGCTGAGGCGATGGTGCCCACTAAGGCCGAGAGAGGCAAAACTGACGCCAAAGCAGATCCGCACATAGCGGATCCTGCTTCGCGAGGTGCTTCCGACGGCCGAGAGCAAAGCAAACCGACTGATGCCGCCAGCCGCCGACCACGCCGATCTCAAGGGCTCTCAGCTCCTCTTCGCTCCATTTCAGGCTGCCTTGACCGACACCGACACAGCATGCCGCGAAGACAGGATCGCCCGGCACAATCAAGATTTGGGCAAGCTTGGTCACCTCCAATGGAAACTCGGCAGCTGCGGTATCCAGAACCACCTGCCGCACCCGGGGATCAGCGCTCAGAGAGATCGCCCGGCGATTGACCATCACGACTTCGGCGCATGACGGCTCCGCAGCCAGCGGTGCACCACCGCGGCGCCCACCTGCCCCGTGCCGCCAAGACACGAAATGCCGAATTCCAGACACTGGCCGCCGAACTGCAGCCACTTATCGACAAGGTCTGGCGGCACTGTGAAGACAAGGCAGGGCGCGGCCGAACGGTAACCCTCAAGGTCAAGTTCAACGATTTCGAAATCATCACGCGCAGCAGGTCGGTACCTGCTGCGGTTTCAAGCCGCGCAGAACTCGACCGACTGTCGATCGCGCTGCTTCAAAACGAGATGCCCTTTTCCAGGTCAGTCCGGCTGCTGGGGGTTTCGCTTTCGTCCTTACAGAGCGACGATACGGCGCCGCAACTTGACCTGCCGATCTGAAGGTCGCGGCTGACACAAGGACGTCGCCAATTCCGACCGATACGTCCCTATCGCCACGCTGCGGAAATCCGGATTGCCGAAGCGGCGCTATCGCAATGGCTGCAACAAGTTCGGCAGGGGCGCCGAGGATCGGCCGGCCGGCAACACCTCCGATCGGGGCAGCGGCACGCATGAAGAAGACGGTGCTGGCCGAGTTTTGATTGATGCATTGAGGGTCTCGATCAGACGTCATTTGCCCGTATCGACGGCCCAGTACCGCATGCCACCTTCCGCGCCGAGCCGGCGCGATGAGCGCGCCAAGCACTCATCTCGCCGCGCGTCATTTCACGAGCGCATCATACGCTCGAGACCGGAGCAGCCTTCATCGCCGGCTCCGATTCCGCATCGGCCTTGAAGCCCTTCGCGGACAAATCCCGACCGAGCGTCTCAGGAAGCAGAAGAGAGGCCAGAACGAAGGTAGCTGCGGCGGGAAGAGCCACGGCGACCATGCCGTTCAGCAGGCTTCCGCCGAAATGAGCGGCCGCAAGGGGCACGATAACCGGCGCGATGCTACCAAGGCCACGACCCCCCATATAAAATGTGGACACCGCCGTCGCGCGTAGATTGACCGGATAGAGCTCCGAGATCCAGACGCCCGTCACGCCGAGCGCGACATTGCCAATCCCGAAACCGATATAGAGCCAGAACATCGGCCACTCGGTCTTCGAGCCGGCATAGAGCTGACCTCCCCATACCGCCATGCCAACCAGGGATCCGATCCAGAATAATGCCGGCACGAGAGCACCGAACCGGCGGCCGGCCCTGTCGTTGAAAAAGCCGTTGGCGAGATAGCAGATGCCGCTGACCACGGAAAGAAGAACGGCCGTGGAGCGAACGACGTCGCCCGGCGTGTGCATGTCCCGGAGCAACAGCGTCGGAATGAAGGAGACGACGCTGTAGTAGCAAAGCATGTAGCTCATCAGCCACACGCAGGCAGTGACGGTCTGCCGGGCCAGCCTGTTGCGGAACAGATCTGCCAGGGGAAGAGTGCGGGCCGCCTCTGCAGCCTGACCGGCCTTGCGTTGGGCCTCGTACTCCAGCCAGATTTTCGATTCAGGCATGAAGAAGCGGATGAAAATGATCAGCAGGATCGGCACTCCGCCGCTCAACAGGCCGATGCGCCAGCTCCACTCGTCGCTGAACGTCGCGATGAGCCAGATTCCGACGATCGACGCCGTGGACGATGCGATCACGGCGCAGCCCTGAAGCGCAGCCGCGCCCAGGCCGCGGCTGCCTTTCTTCCAGGCCTCGTTGAAGAGCACCATGCCAACGCCGTACTCGCCGCCAAGACCGATGCCGGTGATGAACCGCAGCACCGCAAGCGACCAATAATTCCATGCGAACGCGGAAATAATGGCCGCGACCGAGAACAGCGCGATCGTGAGCTGAAGCGAGGTCTTTCGGCCAAGGCGATCACCGATGACGCCGAACAGGGCCCCGCCGATCGCCGATCCGAAGAGTGTCAGGGCCTGCAGAGAGCCGATTTCGGTCAACGATAGCGACATCGACCGCTGGATCGCGGGCAGGAGAAACGGAAAGATCAGGACATCGTAGAAGTCGAGAATGTATCCCAGCATCGCCGAGATCATGATCGAATAGCGTTGCCTGGCCGTGTATTCTTCCACGCCTGAGACGGTTTTAGACATGCAATGCGTTTCCCGTTGAAAGAGCTGAACAGTGGATGATCGTCGCCGAAGCGCTTTCCGCGTCATTGGGAGCCGCAACTGCGGCTCCGGGCCCCGGTTCGATGACCGGGCCTAGCGGTCGGGCGCCCTCAACTCCGGGTAGGCAAACTCGCCCTTGTCGAGGATGTGGACATCGTCGAGCCAGAGACTGCAGCCGCGAAGCGGGATATCGAGATGACACGGCGTGTCGTTCGTGCCGCCAAGCTCGGTATTCGGTCCCGTCGAGAACAGAACGTTTCCATAAAAGGAAAGCGCGTTCATGATGTGCTCCGACGCGAGCTGCTGAGATGCAGCTATATGGTGCCAGTCGGCGCGCTCATTCGATCCCCAACCGATATGCGAGATTGCCCAACCCCGCGGATCGCCGAAACTGTCGATATAGTTCCTGATGAGTGTCGCGTCGGTGCCCTCGCCCTTGAGGTCGACGATGTAGCCATCCTTGATGGTGAGCGTGACCGGAGACTGGATGTAGCGCTTGAATGCGCAGAGAATATCGCCCGGCATCAGAACGACAGTTCCGTTCACATCCCCATCCGTGGCTTGCGTGAAAGCGAATCCTGACGGGAAATGATCCCAGCGGCCGGGTTCATCCGTGTATCCGTACTCGGAAATGACCGGATACTGCTTTAGGCCGTAGGTCACATCCGTTCCGCCCGGCGACGTGATGCGCATGGTTCTGGCTGACTGCAGGAGCGTTCGTGAGAGCTCGGTCCGCCGGCGGAGATCCTCAGTCGGGAACATCTTTTTGAGAATGTGGAACGGCTCCATTACGCGCAGAACGCGCGTGCCCGCCCCCTGAATTTCGAGTTGCTCGCGCGAGAACAGCAGGCCCAGAAGATCAATCACCATATCCACGCGCTTGAGCGTGTCGATCGCCGGCTGGTTGCCGCTCAGCGCGTGCCTGCCCTGCTGGCCCGCAAGCTTGCTCTGGCCGTACTTTGGAACATTGAGGTGGAAGGTTGTCGCGCCAAGGCTCCGCGCGGCCAGCATGAACGTCTGGGCATACTCCGACTGATCCTCGCCGCCGCTCAGGACAGCCACAACCTCGCCTTCCCTCACCTTGCAGAGTGCAAGTTCGGCCTTGAACAGTTCGAGCATTTCAACATCGATGCGTTGCCGGGTCATCTTCAGTCATCTCCTTTGCCAGGCATGTATTCGCAGCGCTCCGACCGGTCTTTCGAGGGGTCAGGCGAGGACGTCACTGACGATCGAAAGGAAGCCTTCCGTGTCGTCGATGTGCATTTGGTGACCTGCGCTCTCCAGTCGCTTGATCTCGATGGACGGCAATAATCTTTGAATCTCTCTCTCATCTTCGGGACGGATGACGTCGCCTTTGCCTGCAACGAGCAGCCAAGTGCGGACGCTGAGGTTGGCGAGATCATTGTGAATGTCATCGTGATGAAAGCCCTTGTGACTTTCGATCAGGGCGCGCTCATCGCAGGTGTGCATCCACTCGGCCCGGGCACGAATGTGCTTTTCGGGCCAGCGCGGCGCGGACGGGCTTCGCAGCGCCGCGTCCGCCTCTCCAAGGCTTGCGCTATGAAGCAGCTTGAGAAGAGGCCCGATCGGACTTGGGTAGGCGCGACGTCCGGGGCCGGAGACCGGTGGATCGACCAGGATCAACTGTCTTATGGACGATGGCCGCCAGCGCGCGGCACGAATTCCGATCCGGGCGCCCATGGAGTGGCCGAGCAGGGTATACGCGCCTATTTCCAGCGCCTCGGCGAACGAGACCAGATCGGAAGCGCAGGCATCCAGCGAATAATTGAGATGCGGTCCGCTTTCGGAAAGGCCGCGCCCCCGGACGTCGAGTACATAGACGTCATGTCCGATGCACAAACGTTCCGCGATGAACGCCCATTGTGCCGCGGCCGTCGAGATGCCCGGGACGATGATGATGGCAGGACCGGCTCCGCCGAAGCGCAGGTAATGCTGGCGGATGCCGTTTGCGCGCACGTGAGCGCCGTAGAGCAGACCGGGGACCAGGGGGACACTCATGCCGGGCGATCCTGCGTACGATCAGCCGGCAGCGCATGAAGCCGCTCGATGACTTCCGAGGTGGGCATCACATCTGCGTACTTGCTGGCTATATCGAAGAGGTTGACGGCGTGCGAGGTCGGCGAACGATCGTAGACGGCATCGCTCGGCACGATCGATTTGAAATTCAGCGCGCAGGCATCGACGACCGATCCCCGGACGCAGCCGCTGGTCGTGCAGCCGGTCACCACCAGTGAATCGATCCCGGCCCCGACGAGATACGTCGTGAGCGGGGTGCCGAAGAATGCGCTTGCCTGCGTCTTTGGCAGCAGCAGTTCTCCCGGCTCTGGAGCCACCTCGCGAACAAAGTCGTAGCCCTCGGGCGGAATCTGCATGATGCCCGGGATTTTTGCCGCGAATGCCCCCTGGTCATGGCTGACCTTGCAGGCGACATGCGGAAATATCACCGGCCATCTTCTGCCGCGAAACAACCGTATCAGATCGGAAATCTGCGCTATGGCCTGCCAACCAGCCTCACCGCAGCTGGTTGAATATTGCTTGATCGCCTCGCGGATCGGCATCGGCCGGTCACCGACCGAGCGGTACTGCACGTCAATCACCAGCAGCGCGGGCCGCTTGCCGAATCCAGCCGCGCCACCTAATCCTGCGATTGCATAGGTCTCGCGCTCTTCGAGCGGTATCACCCTGTCCCAGGGCTGCTCTTTGCCGATCATCCTTGTGCACCGGTGCTCGTGGGGAGAAATGTCAATGAAGAGGAACGGCGGTCGCGTCGTACTGGTAGATCCAGTCGTAACGAGCGGCGGTCGCTTCCGGCGCCCATTGCGTCCTGATGTAGTCTCCCGCCGTTTCGGCCCTGGAGAGCGCCGAGTTATGAAAGATCGGCAGCATCCCGGCCGCGGAGTTCACAACCCTGGTTGTGCGATCCAGGCGCAGGCTCTGATATGTCTGGAAAGCTCTCGCTGGATCGTCGGGGTGCTGCTCGAGGCACCGGGCGAGAACGGAGGCGTCTTCCAACGCCATGTTCACTCCCTGACCGAGATATGGCAGCATGGAGTGGCACGCATCTCCAAGAAGCGTGACCCGTCCTTGCGACCAATCAGCCAGCGTGGGCCGCACGAACAGGCCCCACTTGTGAAGGCTTTCGACATTGCTGACGAGCGCGATGATGTCGGGATGCCAGCCCATGAAGTCCTTCAGGCACTCCTCGACAGACCCCTTCTCCGACCAGGATTCCAGCAGCCAGTCGTTGCGATCGACCTGCCCCGAGAACGTCATCAATTCCGTGTCCTGCCAGCGGACCGGATATGCCGTGACATGCGCGGTCGGCCCGATCCATGTCGACACCACGGGCTCCCGTTGATACGGCTCGAGGCGGTCGACCGGCACAAGACCACGCCAGGCGATTGCGTTGGTGTACTGGCTTTCGATTTGGCCGATCAGCCCGGTTCGGACCTTCGAATGCGAACCGTCGGCGCCGATCAGCGCCCGACCTTCGATCTCGCGGCCGTCCGCGAGCCGGACCCGAATTTCGTCCCGGCTCTGGCTGAATCCGACAACATGGGCGTTCAGATGGATGGCGTCCGCCTTCGCTCGCCGTACGCCGTCGACAAGGATCTTCAACAGGTGCGCGCGCAGCAGAAGATAGGGTTGGTTGCGAGCTGCGTCGGTGCTCCGGTCATACAGGGACCACGTTTCACCGGTGTTCCATAGCCGGATGGAACGTCGCTCGGCCGCGATGCAATTCTGTTCGACTTGGTCGGCGAGGCCGAGATCGCGAAGAACACGAACACCGTTCATGGAGACCCAAAGGCCGGCGCCAACTTCACGCAACTCGGACGCCTGCTCGAAAACGTCGCAATCGATGCCGCGTCGGAGCAGCGATAGCGCCATCGCCAAACCGCCGATGCCGGCGCCCGCGATCAAGACGCTCGTTTTTTTGACCTGATCAATACTCATGATACCTCCAGAAAGTAGCTGCGCCGTCTTGCGCGGTTTCAAGCGGCATCCTGCCGGCCCGCAAGGCTCTTCACGGCTTCGAAAATCTTGGTGTAACCGGTGCAGCGGCAAAGATTGCCGTCGAGATAGTGCCGGATTTCCGCGTCTGTCGGGTGTGGCGTGGTCTTCAAGAGCGCCGTGACCGCCATGATGAACCCGGGCGTGCAGAAGCCGCACTGCAGGCCGCCATGAAGCACGAACGCCTGCTGGATCGGGGATAGCCCGTCCGGCGGCGTGACACCCTCGATTGTAGTGACGTCGAGCCGGTCCACATCGACCGCGAGCGTTGTGCAGCTCGAGATCGGCTCACCGTCGAGAAGGACTGTGCAAGCGCCGCACACTTCCATGTCGCAGGAACGTTTCGTTCCCTTCAAGTCCAAACGATCTCGGATGAGGTCGATCAGGAGCATATGGGCCGGGACGTCGACGGCGATCGTCTTGCCGTTCAACGAGAAGGAGATCGCCAATACCTGTGTCATTTCAGCCAGCTCCCGCCGGCGGTGACAGCCTCATCGGCGCTACGCAGAAGAAGCACGCCTGCAAGATGACGCTTGTAATCAGCCCCGCCATGCCGATCGGCGTTGACTTCAAGCTGATCCAACGCTGCGGGAAGAGCAGTCTCAATCGCCTGACGGGCCTCTGCTACCGCTACGTTTCGGAGGGCACCTTCGACGACCGGCAAAGGCTGTGGCCGCAAACCAAGCGCACCGACCCGCACACGGGCGCTCCTGATCGTGTTCCCGTCGGCGTTCAGCGACCAGGTCATCGCAACGTTCACGGAAGGCCTCTCACCATGCTTGAACCGGCGATAAGTTACCGGTCCTGCTGGCCGCGGGAACACGATCACTCTCAGCAGCTCGTCAGGTTCGCGTACCGTTTCCATTTCGCTTCGGATGAAATCATCAGCGTGAACTTCACGCGTGCCCCGGGATCCCACGAGCACCAGCCGTGCGTTGAGGGCGGCGAGCATCGTCGGCGGATCGGCGTGAGGCTCTCCGAAGCAGAGATTGCCGCCGATTGTTCCAACGTTCCGGACCCTGATGTTTGCCACCTCGGCGCAGAGCGATGCGAGCGCCGGCACGTGCTCGCGGATGACGGGATCGCCGCTGATCTTCCTGTGCGTGCAGCGCGCGCCGATCTCGATCTCGTTCATGCCGTTGACGGCAATGCAATCGAGCCCAGGGATACCCTTGATGTCGATGAGGCGATCTGCACGGATGACGCGCATTTTCAGCGCGAGCAGCAATTCGGTTCCGCCAGCATAGAACATGCCATCGCCGGACTCGCCGACGGCACGCACGGCGTCGGCAATTGTCGAAGGCCGCTCGAATTGGAAGGGTGACGGCAGCATGATCAGGTCGCGCCCAGCATTTCTTTGAGCCGCTTCTCGAACTCTTCGAAGTTCTGATCGACCCGGCGCTTGATGATGCCGAACCCCATGGTCGCAAGCCGGCCCTGCACGTCGACTTTCGCGTCCACGGCAAATGTGGACCCAGAACCGGCTTGCGTGACGGTCACGTCGAGGACAACGGCCAGCCGCGTTCCTGTGATCTTGTCGCGGCCCGTAGCGCGGGTGCGCACGTGAGACGGCTCGGTGATCGATTCAACGATGATGTCAGCGGGCACTTCGAGCTTGAAAGGACCGATCTTCTGTTTGACGGTTGCTTTGTAGGCCGCAAGCCGCTGGATTTCCTCAACGCTTTCGCACCCGGGAATGCAGCTCGATATGCGTGGAACGTCGAGCAGCGTGCTCCATAGCTGCGCCGGGGTCGCCGGCACCGCCATTGACATGTTGAATTCCATGTTCAGTTCCTCTTCTGGAGTGCGCGCCACACTTTTTCGGGTGTCATTGGCAGATCGGTGATTCGGATGCCGTAGGCGGCGAACAGCGCGTTGGCGATCGCCGGTGCGACCGGCAGGATCGCTCCCTCGCCCATTCCTTTGGCGCCGCCAGGCCCGGGGCCGTCGCCGTTTTCGACAAGTATCGTGTCGAACGAGGGCGGCACGTCGGTGATCCGCGGTATCGAATAATCGATCGGCGTCGCGTTGACGGGTTGCCCGTCCTCGAACTCGAGCGCCTCGTGAAGCGCGTGACCGAGCCCCATGACAGCAGCGCCCTCATCCTGACCTTCCGCAGCGACGCGATTGATCACACGACCGACGTCGGCGGCGCTGGCGTACCGAGGCACACGGATCTCGCCGGTTTCCTCATCGACCACGATCTCTGCGAGAGCCGCGGATGTCTCCCAGAACAGAGGTGACTCCGCCAGGGAGCCTTTCTTCGAACGCGGCGTGATGGCGCCGCGGCCGACGACTTCTCCCGAATCGACACCCAGGCTGCGGTGAAATATCTGATGGAAAGTGAGAACGTCTGGACCGGTCGAGACGCCTCCCTCGACGAGTGACAGGCCGTCGCGGGGAAGTTCCCAGACCTCGGCAACCATGTCGAGAATCTGATCGGCTGCGTCGAGAGCGGCGCTCTCGACAGAGAGGCCGACGACAACGGTCGAGCGGCTCGCGCCGGTACCCCAGTCGTAAGGGGCGACCGCTGTATCCGAGCGCAGGACGGTGACCGCAGACACCTTCTGCTTCAATGTCTGCGCCGCGATTTGGGCCATCGTCGCGTGCGCACCCTGACCAACCTCGATGCTGGAGACCGAAACGAGAATCGACCCATCGATCTTGAGACGCACGATCGCGTTGCTGATCGGCGTATTCGCCGGATCGGTTGCGGCAAGCGCCAATCCATGCGCCTTGCGGTTGGAGGGTTGCGCGTCCGGCGCGAACGACCGCGTCACCCGGCCGATCAACTCGCTCATGTCCATGTCGAGCGCGCGCAGGTCGGGGCGGATGCGCTCGCCACGGGAGGCCAGATTCAGCATGCGAAACTCGGTCGGGTCCATGCCGATTGCCGCAGCCACATTGTCCATGTGCGATTCCTTGGCCCAAACCGCCTGCGGGCCACCGATTGAGCGGAATGCCGCGCCAGGGATGGTGTTCGTGTAAACCGCACATGCTTCGAGCCGCATGTTCGGCACCACGTATGGCCCCATGATGCGATTCGCCGATTTCGTGGCGACTGCTGAGCCCGTATCTGAATACGCTCCGCCGTCGAGCAGAAGCCTCGCGCTCTTCGCGAGGATCCGTCCGTTGGCATCGACCGCGGTTCGAATCGTGATGTCAGCGCCGAGCCTTCGGCAGGTGAGCATCGATTCGGCCATGGATTGAGCCACACGAACCGGGCGCCGCACCTTCCAGGACGCGGCGGCGACCAAGGGTTCGATCTTGACGGATGCCTTGCCGCCAAATCCCCCGCCAACGAACGGGACGATCACGCGGACCTTGGCCAGCGCCAGCCCAAACAGCCTGGACAGGACCTTCTGAACCGCGGTCGGCGTCTGCGCACCTGCCCAGACCGTCAGGGAGTCTCCCTGGAAGTCGGCGATGACCGCATGCGGCTCCATCGCGAAATGCGAGATCGCCGGAAAAGTGAAGTGGTCTTCGTGAACGTACGCCGCGACCGCCTCCGCAGCGTCAACATCTCCGACGTCGTTCCTGTAAGTGTGAAAAATGTTGCTGCTCGGTGTCGGCCGGGCGCCGCCCTTGAAGTAGAAGTCTTCGAGGTTTTCGTGATGCTCATGGATGAGCGGCGCATCCGCCATCATCGCCTCACGGATGGTCGTTGCATGAGGGAGTTCGTCGTACGCGATGTCGACAAGCTCCGCGGCGACTTCGGCGATCTCGATGGTCTCAGCGATCACCACTGCGACCGGCTCGCCCACATACCGGACTCGGTCGATAGCCATGATCGGCCGGTCCTTGAGCACGACACCCCAGCAACCGAACGAGACGACATCCGCTCCGATTAACACGTCGACGACGCCGGGTACGGACCTGGCGACGCTCGCGTCAATCGACGAGATGCGCGCGTGAGTAGCCGGCGAACGAACCACAAAGCCGTGCAGCATCCCCGGGATCACGAGGTCGGTAACGTATTCTGCCCGCCCCGTAACCTTCTCGATGAGGTCGGGTCGTACGGCACTCATGCTGTCAGTCACCGACATGCTCGGATCCGGGGTGCGAGGTCGCCGCCGATGGTCAGGAAGCCTGCGCGGCTCCTCCCAGGGGGCAGTCCTCAACCCCTATCCCAATTATCACTCGTATGCAAGCTCTGCACTCGTATGCGAGTGATTTCTTCTGGCGCACCGGACGGATCGCGCTCGCGGTCAGACGGCATGGATTCTTGGAAGCAACGAATGTACACAAATGATCAACTCGGGACTTCCGAGGCCGAGCCATCCAGCTTTGTTCAAGCCGAGCCACGGCCAAGTGCCGCAAGAGGACGAAAATCGTGCAACCGAAAACCAAGACGACTCCGACGGAGAAGCCGAACGAGGCCGCACAGTCTTACAGGTTGGACGATGCACCAGGATTCCTGTTGCGCGTCGCGCTCCGTACCCACACATCGATCTTTGTCGCGAAAATGATCGAAGAACTGACCCCACCCCAATTCTCGACGCTGGCGAAACTGAGGGAAGTCGGATCATGTTCTCAAAATCACTTGGGACGACTGATCCACTATGATTCAGCAACGATCACTGGCGTCATCAATCGCCTCAAATCGCGCGGGCTGATCAAGAGCTCCAAGGATCCTTTGGATCCACGACGACGGCAGATCGAATTAACGGACAAAGGGAGGCGGACGGCGGACGCTGCGATCGAGACCATTGGCGGGATTTCCGGCGAGACATTCGCCCCCTTGACGAGGGAAGAATTTCGGACCCTGACCGAGATCCTCAAGAAAATCATACGCCGCTGAGCCCACAGCGCTGAACCGGCGGCCGACAAGCTGATCCCACACGCTTCAGCCGCCGCCGAGCAAAAAAATGGCCCGGCACGAGCCGGGCCAAGTCCAGGGAGGAAGCGAAGGATGTGGATCCTTCGCAAACGCCGAACGCGGATCTCGATCGAAGACAGCCCAACGAACGATCTCAGCGGCAGAACTATCCGGTATGCCGCCCGGCATTTTGTGCTGAAGAAGACCGAGTCGCGCTAATTTCCGGCATTTTCGCGTGACAAGGCCGGGATGAGCCATATCGGTCCGCGCCATGCTGGATGAACCGGAGGCCAGTCGGTCGATAGCCGACGACGACCCGATCACAACAATTGATTGAGCCCATCACCGGCCATCTTTCGAATGCCGGCTTCATCGCACGATCGATCGGCGCCGTTCCCTGAACGGCTATCCCGCGCGTCTGCGCAGGGTCCGGACAATTTTTGTCCTGAAGCGCGCGAGATCGAACAGCAATCTGGGGACTCTCCTGATCGCAATCGCTTTACCCACGATCGCGAGCCGCAGAACGCGGACCAATCTAGCCAGGCCCAATTCCATGAATGCTTGCCGGACATGTGGCTGGTCGGCGATCGAAAGCATACTGTCCGCTACAACGATGGACGATCTGAGCTCGGGTTTCTTCTGCAGAACAAAGTCACGGCATGCCGCCGCGAACTCCAGCTCCTGAGCGCTCAGGGATATGCTGAAGACAGTTCGATTATCCTCCGCCATATTCAATTGCCCCCGAACGATCGCCCGGCGCCGCCTTCGGTCTTTCGATGATACAGCCTGCGCGGCCTGGCTTTCGCCTTCCAATCGGCAACACGTCCGTGCCGGCTTTCCGCGAAACAGTTCCTTGCTAGCATCGGGGGTCGCGGCATTTTCTGGCGAAAACCCTTGCGGACAACCGTGAAAGCGCGATCGGCGGAGCCGATTGACGCGGGAACGCGGCATTTTCTACCGTCGGGGCGGTGCGCGGTCTGGCGCCGCGAGACGCGTCTTGTCCCCAGCAGCTTCCTGCGTTGAGCCTCCCGGCTGCTTTCCCCATCGCGGAGCCCGGCGATGAGCGGCCGTGACAGTCATCATCCGGGAAGGAACGAGGCTAACCCGCAGGATCAGATTCTTGCTTCCTCGCGTTACTTTTCGGTGACGAGCATTTCCCCGAGCGCTATCGTCACCCGGACTCCAGGCGCGCCCCTTATCTCCGCCTCCTGAATTGCGGGAGCCGTAGCCAATAACGAGCGAATTCGATGAGCATGTTATCCACGTCCGAAATGGATCCTGGTTTTGCCAGAATGAATTTGCCCGAGCTTCGGATCAACTACGATCCGATTGATCCGGATCAGTTCGATCGGCCGATCACCTCATTCTGCATCGAAACCGGTGAAGACAAC
The DNA here is from genome assembly GCF_010811875.1 of Bradyrhizobium uaiense. GTDB lineage: Bacteria > Pseudomonadota > Alphaproteobacteria > Rhizobiales > Xanthobacteraceae > Bradyrhizobium > Bradyrhizobium uaiense. The sequence continues at coordinate 13,850 of NZ_VKHP01000125.1, read as the reverse complement.
GACGAGCTTCCGCTCCACTCACACAAGAAAGGGCAACTCGTAGTCGCTTCACATGGATCGGTGATGTGTCGTGCCCCCGGCGGACTATGGATCGTTCCGCCACAGGGAGCCGTGTGGATACCGGCCGGCGTCATGCACAGCAATTGCGTCTCGGACAATGGAAAGGTCTACGTCGTCTTCATCGATCCGCAGGCGAGTACACTTCCGAGCACATGCTGCACATTCACGATATCATCGCTCGTCCGTGAACTGATCCATCGGCTCTCCGTTTTTCCTCCCCTGTATCCGGTCGAGGGGCCGACCAGCCGGCTCGGACGCGTGCTGCTCGACGAATTGGTGCAGATGTCCACCGAACAGATGTACTTGCCCATCTCCACCGACAGCCGGCTTCAGCATCTCGCGGCATCGCTGCTCAATGACCCCGGCGATCGCAGCACGATCGACGAACTGGCGACCCGATATGCGATGAGTGTTCGGACCTTCGCCCGCCTGGTCTTGAAGGAAACCGGGATGACGTTCGGACGCTGGCGACAGCGCCTTCACATCCTCGTCGCGCTGCAGAGGCTGTCTGCGGGATCTTCCGTTCAGGCCGTCTCGCTCGATCTGGGCTATGAGACCCCCAGCGCCTTCATAACCATGTTCAAGAAGGCAATGGGCAAGAGCCCGCGCCGCTTTCTTGCCGAGCGATCCAGTTTCGTAGGCCGTGAGCCCTTGGCTTGAAGCCCTTCGCCCGGGAGCCCTGACCCCAACATCGCCCGCTGGGGCCGCAGCTCGCGGCGTCTCCTATCGCGAGTTGAATGGGACGAGAGGGTATTGGAGAGCAGCTTCGGCGACCGACTGCGGCGCCACCACGCGAGGCTTCCCGTTCTGCCCTTGAAGGATGGTCACGTCGCTGCCCATATTCTGGCCATTGGCGTCGAACTTGATCTTGCCGCTGGACATCAGGATAGGCGTCATGTCCGTTGCTTTAAGCGCGGCGTGGATCGCAGCGGACTCGGAAGAACCGGCGCGGCTTACGGCGTCCGCAACGATCTGAACAGCTTCGAAGGCACACCCTGAATTCCCGTCGACCCAGTCATTTGGATAATCGGACGCAAATCGCTTCAAGATCGCCGCGGCGTCGGGCGCCTTCGGATTGTACCACAGGGTCGAGAGTATCGCGCCGTCACCGTACTTCCCCAACGCGTCATAATACGCCTTGTCCTGCGCGCCATTCGAGTTGGGTGAGAAGATCATCTTGGGATTCCACCCCTGCTTGGTGCATTCCCGAATGATCATGATGGCATCGTTGACACGCGTCACGGAGACCAACGCGTCCGCGCCTGACGCTTTGGCTTTTGCAACCTCGACCGAGAGATCCTTGGCTCTTTCATCGTATGGAATATACTCGGCAATCCTGAGAGGCACTTCGACCTCCTTCCAGGCCTGATCGATGCTCGCCGCGGTCGACTGTCCCATCGTATTGTTGAGGTGCATGACGACGGCGCTTGTTGGAGCGTCCTTGATCGAGGACAGGAGTGACTTCAGCTCCATGAGGGACTTCCTGACGATTGTCAGGGACGTCGGGTAGTACCTGAACACCTCGGTGAATCCTTGAGAGGTCACTTGGGTCGCGCTCGCGATGTGAACGACCATAGGCACTTTTGCGGCCTCTGCGGCCTGAAGCGCGGAGATGGTCGCTCCGGAATCCCACGCGCCGATAAGTACCGTGCACCCCTGTCTGATCAGGTTCTCGGCGGCAATCCGTCCGTTTTCCGGCCTACTTTGTGTGTCCGCATGGATGATTTGCAGCTCTATACCGAACTTTTCCTTTGCGAACTTCGCACCGACATCGATGCCGCGTACGCAAGCCTGCCCCGGAAAAGCCAGGACGCCACTGCTCGGATTGATTGCGCCGACGCGGACCTTGGCCGGGGTGGCCGCTCTTGACTGCCACGATGCGAACCCGACGGCGGCGCCAATTCCGCTACCGATCAAGGACCGGCGGGTCAAACCGCTTTGGCTGTGCTTTCTCATGTAGTTCCCCCTTTGGTTGGCTGCAGGAATATCGATACGGTCTGACAGGCGCGCTCAACGAACAGTGAGGCACTATCGCGCCAGGACAAGCACTCGCGCTCGGCGCTTTACGAGATGCGCCGCCCGCGTGACTTGGCTCAGGGTCTGACTTCCGCCTTGACGAGGTTGTCTTCGCTCTCGTCATAAAGCGTATCGATCAACGACCGATACCTCTCCATGATCTGCTTGCGACGCTTCTTTCGAGTCGGCGTCATCATGCCGTTCTCGGGAGAAAGCTCTTCCGGCAATATCCGGAACGCCTTGATCTGCTCGGCCCTGGCGAGCCTGCCATTCGCCTTGCCGATCTCTGCTTCGATCATCCGCACCACGATTTCGGAGTTCGCCAGTTCCGAGTACCGGTCGATGCGAAGACCGTGCGATCTGGCCCAATCCGTCGTCGCGGTCGCGTTCACCTCGATCAGCGCGGTGAGGTACTTCTTTCCTTCTCCAAGCACAGCCGCCTCAGAGATAAACGGGCTGCGCCTGAGTTCGTTTTCGATCTGCGTCGGGCTGATTGATTTTCCATTGGAAGTGTTGATGATCTCCTTTTTTCGATCGACCAGCCTGAAGAGGCCCGTCGAATCGACATCCACGATGTCCCCGGTGTAGAGCCAGCCATCGCGCAGAGCGGATTTGGTCTCTTCCGGCTTATTCCAGTAACCGACAAAGAGTCCGGGTCCCCTGACAATCATTTCCCCGTCTTCGAGAACAGCGGTCTCCCAAGCCGGATCCCGCAGGGGTATGCCCACGGTGCCGGCTTCCGGCCATTCCGCCATCTGCACCAGATTGGCGCCGACCAGCTCCGTCTGTCCGTAACATTCCTTCAGCTGCAATCCCCATAGCTGCCACAGCGACATCAGCTCGGGAGGCATCGCCGCGGACGAAGTGTATGTAACCGTGAGTTCCTCGAACCCGACCTCGCCAAGCAGCGGACGGAAAACCTGTTGCTGGCACACGGCAAAGAGGCTGGAAATGAACGGATCCGGCACGCCTCCGGCCTGACGATCATCAAGGGCCTTGCGGGCGATGGTCATCGCGAGCTGATAGTTCTGCTTCTGCTTCTCGGACCCGGAGTGAACCTTGCTGAGGATCTGGGTGGCATACCGCTGGAAGAACCGCGGCGGAGCCATGAAGTAGGTCGGCTTCACTTCCTTGACCGTTTGAGCGAACTCTGCGCTGTTCTCGCCGAAATACGGCACCAGGCGGATGAGCAGAGGCAGTGTCGTTGCCTGTGCGCGTGCCACCGTGTGTGACATCGGCAGGTGCACGACGACACGGTGGACATCGGAGCGCAACTTCGACGTGAATAGGGTTACGCTGTGCGCGCCGGCGAGCAGCGACAGATGGGTCAGCATCGCTCCCTTCGGAAATCCCGTCGTTCCGGACGTGTACCCGATGCTGGTCAGGTCGCTCGCCTTTGCTTTCGCGACCTGCTCCTGCAGAAAGATGTCGGCGTCAACCGATGTTTCGCTCCAGAAATCATGAAGAGAGACGACGTTCGCCGGCCCGCCTGTCTTCTTCCACGCGGGATCGAGCACGATGATTTTTTTCAGCTGGTCCGCATGGCCCGATGCAAGGACGGTACCGAGCTGAAGTTCACTCCCGACGAACATGAACGACGTTCCGGAGTCGCCGAGATAATAGCCGACCTCCTCCGCCGATGAGGTGAAGTAGACGCCGACCATGATGCCGCCGGCACACATGATCGCCATGTCTGCAAGAAGCCATTCCTGGGACACATCCCCCATGATCGCCGCGCGATCGCCGCGTTCAAAGCCAGCCTTTTGCAGAGTGGCCGCCAACTTGGCCACCTCGTCCGAATACTGCTTCCAGGTCGTGGCGATCCACTCACCGCGACGTTTCTGCTTGAAAGCGATCTCGTCAGAAAGCTCCACCCTCCGCCGGCTCAGGAGTTGCGGAATGGTCACGTCGGCGAGTTGGGCGCCCGACGCAAAACTCTCGGCGCTCACCTCAACGCTCCGCGAAGCGCTTGCGCTTTTCAGCGAAGGCGGCAACGGCATCGCGCCGGTCGGGCGCGGCAAAGGTGATCGTCTCGAGGGCGGTCGAGGTGTCAAGGAGCAGATGCGCGTACTGCTTGATAATCTTGTTCACGCAATACTTGGTCCAGATGATTGATTCTCTTGGGCCGCTCGCGAGCATCTCTGCGTACTCGATTGCAGCATCCTTGACGTCCCTGTTCGAAATCACCTCGTTGATCATGCCGATGGACGCGGCCTTTTCCGCGGAGATGAAGTCACCGGTCATCAGGTAGTGCTTCGCACGGACCGGCCCCATCAACAGTGGCCACATCACCGCGCCGCCATCGCCCGCGACCACGCCTGCGGTAACATGCGTATCGGCAAACCTCGCGGCCGGACTCGCGAATATGACATCGCAGAACAAGGCGAGAGTTGCCCCGAGACCGACCGCGACGCCGTTGACCGCGGCGATGATCGGCGCCTCGACTTCCAGCATGTTCCGGATCAGATGGCGTCCGCCCCGGGTCGGCGACGGGATCGGACTCTTGTCGAGCGTTTTCTGATCGCCGCCCGAACAGAACCCCCGTCCAGCCCCCGTCAGAACGATCGCGCGCACCGCCTTGTCCTCGTCCAGCTCGACGAAGACCCGCTCGAGCTCGCTGTGCATATCCCAATTGATGGCATTGAGGATCTCCGGCCGGTTCATCGTGACGATGGCGACACCGCTCGGCCGCTTCTCGACGATCAGATATTTGTAGTTCTGCTTCGACATGGCTATCTTCCGTTGGTTCCGGTTGGCTTACTTTTGCGGTCGCATGGCGCGGATCTGTCCGAGAATATCTTCCGTAGGCCGGACGACATTGTTTCTGTCGTTGAAGTGGGGGATCACATAGCGGCCACACATGTCGATCGCTTCCATGATTTTCTCGTGATTGACGGAGTCGAGATGGAGAAGCACCTCGTCGACGCCCATCGCCTGAAACTTCTCGATCTGACGAATGACGGTGTCGGGGCTTCCGCAGACCGTTGTCGCCGAGTGGTTGAGCAAGTAGTCCCAGTCCTTTCCCGCGCGCTCCATGGCCGGCACGCTCTCGCTCATATACGCATAGTCGTCGGCGAGCTTCGCGAGACGTGGATAGGCGTCCGTTGAAATCCTCGCATAGTGCATGAGGGGCTCGGCGTAATCGTCCTTCGCTTTCTGATCGGTTGACCCGATGCCGAAGAAAAGCGGAATGCCGATGCGCGGCCGATCGAGCGGACCTTGTTCGTCACGCTTCCAGCCGCGACGGTAAGTGTTTAGAAGCTTTTCCTGGACCTCCCATCCCTGGTAGATGCAGTTGCTCATGACCGCGAGGCCTTCGGATCCGGCCCAGCTGTGGCTCCGCTCGCTGGTCGCAGCGATGCCGATCACCGGATGCGGCTTCTGCATCGGTTTGGGCACCAGCATCCGCGGCGGGATCTGGTAGTACTTGCCCTCGAAGGTGAAAATATCTTCGCGCATCGATTTCTTCAGAAGCGCGATACCTTCTTCCATCTGAGCAAGCGTTTCGCTCGGATCAACGTTGAAGGCGCGCATGGCGATGGTCGTGTTGGCCCGGCCGGCGTAGAATTCCATGCGGCCATGCGACAGGATGTCGGTTACTGCCAATCGCTCCGCCGATCGCAAGGCATGATTGATCTTCTGGGGCATCAGCGTCACCGCTGACCTCAGCTTCACGCGCGACGTGACGGCTGCAAGATACCCGTAGACGACCTCCGGCGCGGAGCTCGAGATACCGCTGAGTGCAACGTGTTGCTCGGAGAGCGCGACGCAGTCGAATCCGACCTTTTCCGCCAGACGCACCTCGTCCACGAGTTCATGGAGTCGGCGGGCATAGCTCTGCCCGACCTGGGTTTCTTGCTCCGACCAAAACCCGAACGTAAGTGCCATCTTCTGGATCCTCATGGAGTGTCAAGATGGCGAAGCATTTCATGGGCGCGGCAACATTTTTGTTCGAATGCGCCCCAAAGTTACATGACTTTCCAAATTTTGTGCTGTGAGCAGTCGACGCTTGGCCCTTTCGCAAACAACGCCGCTGAGCGTGGCTCGACAATCATTCTCGGCGTTCATCGGCGGAGGAGCACGAGAGATTCAGACAACGTTGCTTCGGCTTCCAAACGAGACGGCCAGAAGATCTGCTATCGCCTCGAGACATCGCTCGCCGATCCGGGCCGTCGAGCCGAACGGGTTGCCGATGATGCCGTTGGCGGTGACGGACTTGATGCCGTTTCTCCACATTGCCTGAAGCTGCTCCTCGGATAGCGCACCGAGATGCCCGACCTCGAACCGATCGAGCCGAACGCTGTCGGGGCGGAGCAACATCATGAGCGACGTCTCCGCGATATCGGCATGTCCTCCAACCGCATTCGGGTCACCACCCGCTTGCTCGACGGCGCTTCGCCATCTCTCGATCCAGGCGACTGCATCGCAGTACGCGTCGATCTCGACGTCTGCCGGAACGGCACGTCTCAGCCGGGGAAGCATGTCCCGGAGCGCGGGAAAATTCCCGATGTGCCCCGAGAACAGCAGAATGCGCCTGAAGCCGTGCCTCGCAAGACTTGTGCAATAATCCAGACAGATCGACTCGAACGTCTCCGGGCGAATGGAGATCGTCCCCGGGAAGACCAAATGATGGGCTGAACAGCCGACCTTGATGGTGGGCGCGATCAGGGCGCGTCCCAGATGCCGCGCCAGCCTCGCCGCGATGGCGTCTGCATGATCCGCATCCATGCAGAGCGGAAGGTGCGGTCCATGTTGCTCCACAGCTCCGCAGGGTATCAGGACGGTCGATGCCCCCGCTGCAAGGGCAGCCGATACCTGTTCGAAGCTCATCAGTTCAAGGCGGAGCTCGTCAGGCAATGCCGGTGCGGTCATTCACGCTTTCCTTGGCTGTTTCGACAGGAAGCGCGAACGCGCCTGTGCCGAACTATCGTCTACCAGATAGGCCGCGAGATCCTCGATCGTCACCGCTTCGAGCGCAGCATCGTCCATTTGGCCCGTCAGGTTCAGCGAACGCTTGATCGCCGCAAAAAGCTTGCGCTCCTTTCCACGAAGATACCTGCATACCTCCGCGGCCCTCACCATCACTTCCGCGGTGCTTGCGATCTCGTTGATCGCCCCAATTTGGCGTGCCCTTTGGGCGTCGGTCAAGTCGCCCCAGTAGAGCAATGCCTGCGCCTCACGAAGCCCAAGCTTCTGCACTGCCTTCCGGATTCCTTTGGCTGCAGGCAACAGGCCGTGGTTGATTTCCGGGAACCCGACCTTGCATTCATGGTTCGCTACGACGTAGTCGGCGTGAAGAAGAAACTCTAAGGCCCCGCCGACGGCGTATCCACGCACGGCACACACGAAGGGCCCGGGGTATCTCTCCATCTCGCAAAGAAGCGCGTGGAAGCTCCTCATCCGAGGCCGTGATATTTCGATGCCGGCGACCTCCTTTATGTCTCCGCCCGCGCTGAAGAAGCGCTCGCCCTGGCCTGTCAGGACAATGCCCGGCGGCGACACCTCGCGAGATAATGCGCGAAACGTGTCCAGCAGCCGGCCAACAAGGGCGTTATTCAATGCGTTTGCCGGCGGCCTGTTCATGGTCATGGTGACCACATCGCGGTCGCGTTCGATCAGAATTGCGTCATCGGCTTCCATAGAAATAGCCTAAGCGAGGCCTTGTGGAATTGATTGCGGTACACCCTATCCCCGACGCCGTTGCTCGACACAAATGGTCGTGCCCGAGCTATTTCGCGGCATCTTCTGCCGCGATTGCTCGGCCGCCTTTTCGGATGACGGGCTAGTCCCGCCATTCAGGACCGTTACAATCCAAGATAAGCGCGCTGAATCTCGGGATTGGTCAGCAACTCGTCGCTGGATCCGTGGAGCACGATTGAGCCGTTCTCCAGAACATAGCCGCGATTGGCCAACGCAAGCGATTTCGCAACATTCTGCTCTACCAGCAGGACCGTGGCTCCCTGCTCGTGCAGGGACTTCACCACACCAAACATGACGTCCGTCAGGGCGGGCGACAGCCCGATGGAAGGCTCGTCAAACATGACGACCTCGGGCTTTGACATGATTGCACGGCCGATAGCCAGCATCTGCTGCTCGCCGCCCGATAGCGTACCGGCCAATTGCCCCCGGCGCTCACGAAGCTTCTCAAACAATTGATAAACGAAGTCGAGCGTTTCGGACTGCCCGGTCTTCGCGCGCTTCAGCGCCCCTCCGAGCAACAGGTTTTCTTCCACAGAAAGACTTCCGAAGATCTGTCGACCTTCCGCGACCTGGGCAATGCCGCGCTCGCAGATCTCCCATGGCGGCATCCCGGTGATATCAACACCGTTCATCTTGATGACACCGCTCGACGACCGAACGATGCCCGAGATTGATCTGATGAGTGAGGTCTTCCCTGCGCCGTTCGCGCCAACGACGCAGATCAATTCGCCTTTGTGGATCTGCAGGGAGACGCCGTTCAAAGCGCAGGATCCATCGTACGCGACACAAAGTCCATCGATCGCCAAAAGCGCACCACTAAGCATGGAAGCCTGCCCCCAGGTAGCTCTCGAGGACTTTCGGATCTGCAACCACCTCTTCGGGAGGTCCCTCTGCGATCTTGGCGCCGTGATGCAGCACCACCACATGCGAGGCAACTTCCATCACGATGCGCATGACGTGCTCGACAAGGAGGATCGTCAATCCACCTTCGGCAAGCTTCTGCAGTACGCCTACGATACCCGCAGCTTCGGTCGGTCGCAGACCCGCCATAACCTCGTCCAGCAACAGCAATTTGGGCCGGGTCGATAACGCCTTGGCCGTTTCCAGCATCTTCCGGTCCGGCAGCGTTAATTGATCCGTCCTCGCGTGGGCCTTGGCGGCCAGACCAACGCTTTCAAGAGACTCGTACGCCTTCGATCTGGCCTCGCTTACGTTTCTGGTCCAGCTGAAGGCTCCGATCATGGCATTCTCAAGCACCGACATCTCACGCATCGGCCGCACGATCTGAAATGTTCGCGCGATGCCCATCCTGCAAACAGTCTCGGGTGGCGAATTGTCGATCTGGCGGCCTTCGAACAGCACCCGGCCGCTGGTCGGCTTCAGGGCACCAGCGACCAGGTTGAAGCATGTCGTCTTTCCCGCTCCATTCGGTCCAATCAGCGCTGTGATCCGCCCCGCTCGAAGTGAGAAGCTTACATCCTTCACCGCGACCAGGCCTCCGAACGATCGGGACAGGTTCTCGACCTCGAGCAGGGTTGTCATTCTTCGACCTTTCGGGACTGCCACAGCCATGCCGTGGGTGGCCCCTGGATAGCTTTGCAAAGACGCACAATCGCCGGCCAGATGCCGTCTGGCAGGAACCAGATGACCGAGATCAGGACAACACCATAGGTAATATTGTTCAGCCCCGGGATCCGAAGACTGTCGCCGAGCGCGCTCATCAGGTGATTGAGCGGAATCGCGGCGAGCGACCCGACCAGCGGACCGAACGTAGTCCCCAGCCCCCCGACCACGGGCCCTATCAGGACGTCTACCGATAGCCCCATCCCCATGATCGAGTCCGGGAATATCGACCCTTGAACGAGCGCCAGAACGCCGCCGCCCGCGGCGGCCGTTGCAGCCGATAGCGAGATCACGAGAATCTTGTGCTGGAAGGTCCGGACGCCGAGCGCGCGTGCGGCCGATTCGTCGTCGCGCATCGCCCGCCATACGTATCCGAGATAGGATCGTGAAATAAATTCGGTTCCGATTATTCCCAACGCCGCCAGTGCAAGCGCGACAAAGTAGTAAAAGCGGGCATCGCCGCGAAGCATGGAGATCTCGATCCCGCCTGTTGGCGCAGCAAAGAACAATCCCTGCATTGCGCCCACGAACTCCCAGCCACTGAACATGATCCTGGCGAACTCGGCGGCAGCAATCGTGAGCAGCGCGAAATAGATACCGCGAACCTCGAACCGGAAGCTCAACCAAGCGATCGACGCGCCAACGGATCCCGCCAGGATCATTCCGGTCAAGAGCCCGACCCATGGCGAAATGCCGTACTTCACGTAGAGGACACCGACGGAATAGGCTCCCAGCCCGACAAAAAGGGCGTGACCGATCGATAGCTGCCCGCCGATTCCAAGCATCAAGTTCCAGGACTGTCCGAGGAAGGTGAACAACAATACGATCGTCATCAGCGAGATGACGTAGGGGTTTGCCAGCAACCCGACCAATCCCAGGACAGCGAAGACCGTTATCCCGGCAAGCCACCGTGTCCTTTCCAGCCCACGGTCAAATTTCTTTTGCACCAAAAAACCCCCTCGGACGGAAAACCAGGATGATGATCAGGAGCGCGTAAGGAAGCGCCGTCTTCATCGAAGGCGTGAACATCAACGCCGCGATTGCTTCGGCGACGCCGATCACCAGACCTCCGAGGAGAGCTCCGCCGAAGCTGCCGAGCCCGCCCACGATGACCGTCACGAAAGCAAGGAGAGTGAAATCGACGGCGAGATATGGTTGAGCGTCGAACAGGGGAGATATCAGGGCGCCGGCGACCCCTGCGCAAGCTGCGCCGATGCCAAAGGTAACCGCATAAACTCGTGGAATGTTCAGTCCAACGATGAGACCGCCCAAACGATTGTCCGCCGCCGCCCGCAGCGAGCGGCCGAACGGGGAGAACTTCAGATACGCTCCGAGCAGAGCTATAAGCAGCCCGGCGGTCGCTGCCGCCTGCACTCTCGCCAGGTCGAGCGTCACAAGGCCGAGAGATACGGTCTGGAAGGACAGCTGCGAGGCAGTTGGACGCGGATCCGGCCCGAACGCGACCAACAGGGTGCCGCTAAAGAGCAACGACAGGCCGATGAAAACAATGAACTGATAGTGATGCGGCCGGTTCACGAACCGCTTCACGATCAGCGCTTCCAGCAGATATCCGAAGGCGAACATCACGACCGCAGCGATAGCTGCCGCCACGATGATTGGCACGTTCCACAGCCGAACCGTCCAGTAGCCGATGTAGACACCGAACACGACCATCTCGCCGTGCGCAAAATTTACGACGCGCATGACGCCGAATATGATGGTCAGGCCCAACGCGACGAGGCCGTAAACGAGACCGAGCAGAATGCCGCTCGCAAGAACATTGAGCCAGAGCGAGAGCATCAGCAATCACTGACTGGCGCGAGCGAATGCCGGGTATTGGACACCGCAACACTCAGGCACGCCGCTAGCCGCGGCCGGCCGCGCTCGGGCGGGATCGAGACCACGCCGGCGTTGAATTCCCACCTGAGCTGGTCAGCGAACATGGTCCCCCGCATTGGTATTTCTCCTGCGTTTGTGACAGATATCCTCTTGGCCGCCAGACGCTATGACCTGAGCCTTTGCTTCGCATTCTCGGTCGGTGTCCGGGCGCTATTCTCACTGAGTGCGACACTCATTCGGCAGCCCATGCGCGGGACCTTCTAACGCTTCGGTACGGTGAACTCGCCGTTTACGTAGACAAGCGGCTCGCGATCGAGGTTGGTTGTTTGGGCAACAACTTCGCCGACGAAGATCGTATGGCTGCCGGCATCGTACGAACCGGAGACGCGACAGTCGAAGCTGCAAATTGCCTCGATGAGGCTCGGCGCGCCTGTCGTGAGTTGACGCCACAAACCGTCAGCAAAGCGTATGTCGCCCTTGCTTCCGTCCTGCCCGGCAAACTTCTTTGCGAGCTCAGCGTGATCCGCCGTGAGAATGTTCCAGCAAAATGATCCGCTCTGCTTGATTGTCTCGTGGCCACCGGCGGACTTGTTGACGCAAACGAGCACGCTCGATGGTTCAGTTGACAATGAGCACCCAGCCGTCAACGTCAAACCGTGCCTGCCCGGTCGCACACCCGTCGTCACGATAGATACCGCGCCGGGCACGTGGCGCATTGCGCTCCGGAATTCCGCACTGCTGAACACCGGGGATGGTTGGTTTGGCATCGGTGACACTCGGAAGTTCATGGTGATAGTTTCCCGCAAATGCTCGAACCGAGTTGTCCGGAGCCGGCTAGCCGCCCTGCTTGTTCGATACCTGAAAGAGCTGGATCGTGTTGTTTTGCGGATCCTTCAAGCAAGCCACACGGCCATGCGCCCCCATGTCCCGCACTTCGCCGAAAATCTCGGCTCCCAGGGCGCGGGCCCGATCGAGTGTCAGCTCCAGATCATCCACTTCAAATACGACGACCGCGTTCCGAGCCCCTTCGGAGGCCGACTCTCCGGGGCCTGCGATGCAGAAGGCGGCCTTCTCTCCGGCGAATTGAATCCATTTGGCGCCGTCGGCGAAGCGGATCGCCAGTCCAAGCGCTTCATAGAAGCGGGCTAACGCTTCAGGTTCCTGGGCGGTAAGATAGATGTGCTTGAGCTTCATCGCTTGCTTTCAATTCCGAGCGCATCATCAATCCGTGACCTCCGGCCACGCTTGTCTGATGATACTTGCGCCGCGCGGTCGGCATTAATGTTCGATGTTTTCACCCCGCGCATCGCCCATCAGCATATTATGCTGCAGGCTATCGGGGCCGGCTTATCTAACTTCCAGTGCATGCGACGACGAGAGACGATTCATGACGTCATTCGAAACCCTGCCGCCTTTCGGCAGAGCGTTCGGGCGCGTATCATCGCTTGCGCCGATTGCGATTCCTGGCGCTCTCCTTTGATCATCCATGTCAACCCGCCGCTGGTGAGCGCTTGCGCAGCTCGCGAGTTATCCGACGACCGAATTTTCCGCTATTAAACCCTGCCGGCGCATTCGCGCATCTGCGAACAAGCTCGATTCTTGAGCCGTCACATGTCGCATGAACAAGGCTTTCAGGATGCTCGCTCTCTCGTGTCGTGGAACTACGCTTCGCGTTGATGTGGCGCCGACTGAAAGCCAGATGCAGGCGCAAAATTGGTCAACCTTGATCCCCGCAGCCCGTTGCATATGGGGCGGTCGCCGTTTTACCGCTTTGGGTTAACCGACATCGCCTCGCGGTAGAATGCGAAGATCGCGATCCCTATTGTCAGGCGAACTCCAGGATCAGCGCATCGACCGCGAGCGTGGCGCCGGCGGCGGCGTGGATCTTCTTCACCGTGCCGTCACGCTCGGCGCGCAGCACGTTTTGCATCTTCATGGCTTCCACGACTGCCAAGGTCTCGCCGGCCTTGACCTCCTGGCCCTCGGTCACCGCGATCGACACCACGAGACCGGGCATCGGACACAGCAATTTCTTGCCGGTGTCGGCGGCCGAGACCACCGGCATCAGCTGCGCGGACGTCGCCTCGGTCTCGGTGAAGACATAGACCGGGACCTCAAAACCCTGATGCGCCAGGCGGAAGCCGTTGTTGATCGCCCGCACCTGCACGGCGACGAAGTTGCCGTCGATGGTGCCCTGCCAGACCGGCTCGCCCGGCACCCAGCTCGACACCAGATTGTGCGGATTGCCGGGCAGCCCGTCGGCGCCGATGAAGCGCACGGTGATGGCATCGCTCTCGCGCGCGACATCGAGCGCGATCTCGGCGCGCTCGAGCCACACCGCGCGGCGGCGCTCGCGCAGCACCACGCGGCCGCCCATCTGGCCCGAGATCTGCCGCTTGCGCTCGCCCAGCACGTGATCGATGGCAGCGCCCACTGCCGCGAGACGCCGCGCGATCTCGCCCTCGGGCGCGCGCGCCGAAAATCCCTTGGGGAATTCCTCGGCGATGAAGCCGGTCGAGAGCCGGCCCTCGCGCCAGCGTGGATGGTTCATCAACGCCGACAGGAACGGAATGTTGTGCCTGATGCCGTCGACATAGAAAGCGTCGAGCGCA
>NZ_VKHP01001242.1 GCF_010811875.1 Bradyrhizobium uaiense | reverse complement strand
AAACACCCTTGATGCTCCATCGGCTGAAGCGCCGGAACACGCTGTTCCAATCGCCGAAGACCTCCGGGAGATCGCGCCAGGGAGACCCCGTACGCACGATCCACAGCACTCCTTCAACGAACATTCGATTGTCGCGCCCGGTCGAGCCCTTCTGATCGGGGCGCCCTATGATCAACGGCGCCATCCGCTCCCACGCCGCGTCGCTCAATACCAAAC
>NZ_VKHP01001241.1 GCF_010811875.1 Bradyrhizobium uaiense | reverse complement strand
AAAAAAAAAAAAAAAAAAAAAAAAAAAAAAAAAAAAAGAAAAAAAAAAAAAAAAAAAAAAAAAAAAAAAAAAAAAAAAAAAAAAAAAAAAAAAAAAAAAAAAAAAAAAAAAAAAAAAAAAAAAAAAAGAAAAAAAAAAAAAAAAAAAAAAAAAAAAAAAAAAAAAAAAAAAAAAAAAAAAAAAAAAAAAAAAAAAAAAAAAAAAAAAAAAAAAAAAA
>NZ_VKHP01001240.1 GCF_010811875.1 Bradyrhizobium uaiense | reverse complement strand
ATCGCCGCCAAAGGCACGCTCGCCGCCATTCCCAACAACCCGTCACGCGCGCTCAAATACCCACTCTACAAGCATCTCTACGCCAAGCGTCATCTCGTCGAATGCTGCTTCTCAAAGCTCAAGCAGTTCCGACGTGTCGCACCCCGCTTCGAAAAAACGGCCCGGAATTACCGGGCCGTCGTCACTCTCGCTGCCATTGTTCTATGGATGCGGTCGA
>NZ_VKHP01001239.1 GCF_010811875.1 Bradyrhizobium uaiense | reverse complement strand
TAAATTCCAGTGAACGATGAAGATTCCAAGCACGAGTCGTCGACGCCTAAGCAATTAATCGCGGAGCAGCCAGTCCAAAGATTAGCTGAACTGCTCTAGGTGGTGTGGACTCTAAGGATTCCCTTTTAGGAGCAAATCAGATTCAAGGCTGCTTTTGGGGAGGCCGTCTTGGGTGTGATGGACCGTTTGGGATTGTGCGACGCGGCGTGGAAGCGGA
>NZ_VKHP01001238.1 GCF_010811875.1 Bradyrhizobium uaiense | reverse complement strand
CGCGACAACCGAATGTTCGTTGAAGGAGTGCTGTGGATCGTGCGTACGGGGTCTCCCTGGCGCGATCTCCCGGAGGTCTTCGGCGATTGGAACAGCGTGTTCCGGCGCTTCAGCCGATGGAGCATCAAGGGTGTTTGGTGGCGGATCTTCGAGGCGATGTCCGATGATCCGGACTTCGAATATCTGATCGTCGATTCCACCATCGTTCGGGCGCATCA
>NZ_VKHP01001237.1 GCF_010811875.1 Bradyrhizobium uaiense | reverse complement strand
GCTGGAAATGCTAGGCCGCCGACCGCCGTAGTAGCACATCGAACCTCAGAGCGCACCATGACTGCGCGGCGGCGATCAGGGTGAGACTCCAGCGACAATCAGGGGTTCTTCCGCATATTTGGTGCAGGGTGCAGGATTCACGGACGGTGCGAATACGGGCATAAGGTCGGAATCGCAGTTGACGACGTGATTCGCCTTGATCCAAACCTGCCGCTCAC
>NZ_VKHP01001236.1 GCF_010811875.1 Bradyrhizobium uaiense | reverse complement strand
ACGGATCTGCGCACACTAGCCGCCACCATCAAGGCAAGATGGATTTGTGAGCAGGCGCATCAGCAGTTGAAGGAGGAACTCGGACTTGATCCCTTCGAGGGGCGATCATGGAAGGGTCTTCATCGTCCCGCCCTGATGACAATGATTGCCTACGCCTTCCTGCAGCATCGTCGCCTCGCACACGCGGGGCGGAAAAAAAAGAATCAACGGCCCTCCGCC
>NZ_VKHP01001235.1 GCF_010811875.1 Bradyrhizobium uaiense | reverse complement strand
GCCGCCTATGACGCCGATCACTTGCGCCAAGCCATCGCCGCCAAAGGCGCGCTCGCCGTCATTCCCAACAACCCGTCACGCGCGCTCAAATACCCACTCGACAAGCATCTCTACGCCCAGCGTCATCCCGTCGAATGCTGCTTCTCAAAGCTCAAGCAGTTCCGACGTGTCGCAACCCGCTTCGAAAAAACGGCCCGGAATTACCGGGCCGTCGTCACT
>NZ_VKHP01001234.1 GCF_010811875.1 Bradyrhizobium uaiense | reverse complement strand
AATAGCCGATCGGATAAGCCTTGAACTTCTTCTTCGAGGGCTTACTGCCTTCGACCTCCGGCAATCGGCTGATGCCGTGGCGCTGAAGGCAACGATGCAGGGATGACCGCGTCAGATGCGGGATGGTTGGCTGCAGCGCATAGAGGCAATCGTCGAGCGGCAGCAGCGTATGCCGCCGGAACGCGACGATGATCGCCTCCTCCTCGATGGAAAGGACTG
>NZ_VKHP01001233.1 GCF_010811875.1 Bradyrhizobium uaiense | reverse complement strand
CGCGCGTCACCTGGGTATAGGAGGCGAACGGCATCGCCGGATAGACCAGGCCGCCATCGGGGAAGCGGCCACTGTGCATCATCTGGTAGAATTGATCCGACGTCCACGTGCCGATCCCGGTCTGCGGATCGGGCGTGATATTCGATGTGTAGAGCGTGCCGAACGGCGTCTTCATGGGAAGGCCGCCGGCGAAGGTCTTGCCTTCGCGCGCGGTGTGGC